>JAHDWT010000023.1 GCA_023382795.1 Candidatus Babelota bacterium | reverse complement strand
TCTATGCGCCATCGCTTTATCCATTACTTTTTTCACTGCTGTACGCGGTGTATTTGAACATGAATCTGCTTTAGCGCATCTCAAGACAGGTTGCCGTAAGGGGTTTCATCCTAATACATTAGTGACTACTGCTCGTGGATTAAAAAAAATTAAAGACGTTGCAGTTCATGATCTGGTTGCCAGTTTTAATGCGCAGGGAGAATTAGAACAGAAACAGGTAAAAAGGCGTTTTAAAAATCGTGTACCTTATCATATTCGTCTACAGCTTGCAGATGGCACCATTTTGCAGGCAGCTCCTGATCAGCAGTTTTTCAACCCCACACGTAGACAGTGGATTGATGCAGAAAAAATTGTACCCACAACCGTGCTTGCAAAAAATAAGCATGAATGCGTAGATGTCTGCGCGGCGGAGAAAATAGATAATCCTCTTCTTTTTTATGATATTTCCGTAGAGGGCAACGAAAATTTCTGTGTTGCACAGAATAAGATTAATGCCCACAATATGGCACTGTACATGGAAATGTGCACAAATCTTTTCCCTGCGGCTGCCGGAGGTGGTGGATTACTTGCTACAATCGCCGGCTCTACTCAACCAATTGTAATAGCAGGAGTTGCTACAGGAATAATTGCCAAGATAGCACTTGATAAGTTTAAGCAAAACTCTACTCCACAGGATCACCATGAAGAGCATGCTGCTGAGCCACCATCACTAGGCTTTGGAACATTTATACAGCGGGTACAAGGCGGCCCAGTCTATCTATACCTTAACCATACTATGCAGGAGTATACATCACACGTTGAAAGGCTAACTGGTATTCCTCAGCAAGATAATTCGCACAATGCCTATACGCATCAGGCATCTTGTCATGAACACAAAACATCATTGAGGGAAAATTTCATGGGGGCTTTAGGAGCCCTTGCAAACGAAGCTTATAGGAGACGATTCGAACGTCATATAAAGCAACACGCTTCTCATAGCATGGGTGACAAAGTAACTATGACGCCCGGAACATTCGTAGGGTTGCAGGATACAGCCAGTGGCAAAAAAATGCTCGCTAAAGTTATTGGCGTTGATTCCCGTGGATTCCCTGTTATTGGGCCTCTAGGTCAGGATGTTCGTACCGATGTGATGCCTGTGCATGATAAACAGGGAATGGGAGGTCAAATAGAGTTTTACCGCGAAGGTGACATAGAAGAACCACGGGTCATTGGAGTTTACAAAGACACGAAGCAACCGGCCTTGTTTAGGATTGCTGCAGTATTTTCTGAGGAAGAATCGGAGGCACTAAGAGCGCAGAAAAAGGCGTTAGAATTGCCAGCAACCCCCAAATTGGATCCAAGTCCCATAGAGCCTCAATCGTTGTCACACGGCGCATCGTCGAGCAATCCTGTATCGGGAGCAGCTACAGATGTTTTTGATCACATGGCAGAACGTGATCAGCGAATAGGAAGCTCGCGATCTTCTGAAGTAGTCCAACAGGATGACCATATTGATCAGACCGATGCATCATCTAGTAATTTTGTATCGCCTAGCAATCATGTGTCAGAGACAGTCCCAAATGTTTCCGCGCGTGCAATAGAAGACACTCGGCAAGCAGCGCCTTCACGATCTTCTGAGACAATCAAGAACGATAATAGCATTGAACAAGCTCACGGATTTTCTAGTTCCGCATACTCTTCTCAACCAACACAATATATAACGCCTGACATGGTTCAAAAGGCCGGTGAAGTTGGTATCGCTACTACATCAGCTTTGGTTGTGGAAAATACAATTCCCAATGCACCGTATATGGTTAAGGATTTTGCCGCGAGGGCTTGTTCCGAAGCAGGCAAATATTATCTTAACCCAAAAATTAAAGCGGTTGCGCCAGATGTTGCTAAGCACGGGAACTTGGTTATTGGCGCAGCAATGTTACAAGCAAAAAATGCGTGGCAATTTACATCACGTGGTGCTGGTATTGCTTATAAGGGCTTGTTGTATGGAACAAAAGCCCTTTATCATGG
>JAHDWT010000022.1 GCA_023382795.1 Candidatus Babelota bacterium | reverse complement strand
AAAAACTCGAACAGTCAATCGAGCACTATGAACATAAAATCAAAGATCTTGAAGAACACTTCGCACACCTTGTGTATGGGTCTACAGATTATCAAGCCAATGTAGATCAATTAAGCGAACTACGCAAAACCCTTGCAACCACTATGGAGCGATGGGAACATGTACAGCAGGAAATTGATCTCATAGGCAAACGTCTTATCAACTTCAAAGATTGATACATCCCGAGGAAATCATATCATGACAACTATACGCTATACATCGCTCATTAGCATACTTATTCTTAATCAGTTTTTCATGGCCACGCATACCACAAATTGCGTGCCTGCTCGGCAAGAAGTAACACAAAGACACTCCACCACATTAACATCGCCCGAACAATCGTTACACGATCATGGCAAAACACCGAAACAACTCATACACTTGATGAAAACAAAAATTCAGCGAATCTTCTCGCCTATAAGAAATCCCGCATTAACACCGCCAAATATTTTTGAATATCTTAAGCGCCCCACTCCAGGCATCAAAACACCATTCACCCTGCAGCAAATAAGGGATACCTGCATCGCTATGCGAGAGCTCCACAGGCGACAACTCGATCAAAATGATCGCTGGCTCAATGGCATCACACCATTGAGAGATTTTTTTGAAAAAACTATAGAAATTCCATTCACTCCTTTCATACAAAAAAAAGTCTTTGATAGCTCCGAAAGTCCTGACACAAAAATTATCAGCATTTCAGATCTACATGGTGATGTACAATCGCTCATAGCCCTCTTTGAACATTTTCAAGAAAAAAACTTTCTACGCTTACATCCGGATGGAACCATCACCGCCACTGATCCGCGCATTCTATTTGTATTCACTGGGGATTACGTAGACCGCGGGAAATATAGTGTAGAAACCTTGAAACTCGTTTTTGATTTTTATAATCACAATCCTGATCAAGTAGTACTTGTACGCGGTAATCATGAAGATTTCGCGATCAATCGCATCGACTCTTTTCACACAGAATTAATCAGAAAGCTTCATGTAAAGATGGAGCGCCCAGATCATGTCCGCTACTTAAAGGAAATTTACAGTTGCTACGAAGTTCTTCCAGCAGCGTTTTATATTGGCAGCAAAAACAGTGCTGAGTCATCTTTACCAACGCGATTTGTTAAATTCTGTCATGGGATATGTGATCTCGGCTCTAATCCCCATTCCTTACTTGCAGCTGGCAAATCTCACGACTTAGCGCGCATCACAAGTTTGGATAGGCTCAGCAATCTTCACACGTTGTGCTACAACATTCCGTCATTAAAATATTCCATAGGAACCCCAGAAGATCTTAAACAACGCTTCCCTCGCTATATCCAAGATCTTCCTGTCAAGACCTCTCTTGTTGCATGTCAATTGGGAGACGTATGGGGAGATATTATCTTGGATCCAACCAAAGGAGCCATTATGGAAGAAAGTATTAGAGGCAAAGCAGCAGTAGAATACGGCAAAGATTTGGTGCACGCTCTTTGCGCGGCTGCTTCATCAAACAAAGCGCAACTCCTTGCTATCATACGCGGCCACCAACATACCGAGCAAACTATGCCGCTTATTACACAACATGGTGGCGCCTATTGTGCCTGGCGTTCTTGTCCACCAGAATCTCCATCATCTCCAACAACACCCAGAACCATCTTGCTCCAACAAGGCGATGTCGTAACGGTTGCACCCACCCCGCTCTCGGGCTATGGGAAAGCATTCCAATACCATTATATTCCCTATGGAGAATTAGATCCGGCAACAGCACTATTTACGGTGCATCAAGTTCCTATCAAAAAATCAAATCATGCGTAATTAAACGCCATAGAGCCAATCTCGTAACACTTACTTTACTGATACCGAGCAAAACTATTAGCCTTGGGAAAATGCTGTTCTAGTTATAAGAAGGGAATATAGTTATGCCCATGAAAAAGCTATGTTATGGCATCAGCGTGGTGGCTATGCTGATGGCAAACAGGTCTGTTATGTCTATCCATCTCCCCGATGAACTTCGTTACAATGAAACAACATGGCTTGTTACTCACAATGCCACGTCATTTGGTACCAATTTATGGGATATAAAGGATATGTTGGATCGGCTCATTGATCCGGTTTACTTTATTCCCATATATGGTCAAATTGAATTGGGGAAAAAACTTACACGAATGCTAGAGCAAGTAACGCGCTTCAATCTTTCTGCTGATCAGCACCACTCGTTGGAGCAACAATATGCTAATGGTATCCATGCATTTAAGATACCGATTCATACCTATGGCGATACTACTCCCATGATTATGCATACCCAATCATATAATGAACGAGACATCCTGTTACGATGGATTGAACATAATGTAACCGGTAAAACACTTCCATTTAGAAAAATCTTGGAAGATAAAGCAACGTTTATCCTACAGCATATTGACCGCACACGTATACCGCTTCATCAATTCCTCACGCGAGTCGTACAATTGCTAGAACAAGACCCTGAAGCAATTATCACCTTATTTTCGGATGTCCACATAGCTCCAGAAGCGCAACGTAATTTTATTCGCGCATTCTATGAGAGTGGCGCCTATAACTACCTTCATATACAAGCTGAAAATCAACCTTGGCCTTTGCTGGGAACACTCCGCAAAACGAATAAACGCCTGATCACCTTTTTTGATGAAAAATTTTCCGAAGAATTATTGGCTGAATTTCCATGGGCACGTGGATTACACGGTACCAATCGCTTCATTGCAGCAAATCATTGGACTTTTGAATCGCTCGAAAAACTTATCAGTGATTCAGGATCCATTGGCAGCGTGGGTGTTGATAGAGCCATGGCACTTTATCTTATGTACCATTTTGTTACACCACGCATAGCCCCAAATATCCCTGGTATATCGGGCAGCGCTCCTATTGCACGAGTAGCAAATTCATATCCCGTACTCAATGTGACCATTGATAAGTTCCGAAACAAAAATGGTAAAACGCCTAATTTTATTGCGGTTGATTTTTATGACGAGAATTATCCTGATCTACGCAACATAGTTGATCAGATCAATTTTGCAACATTCAGCAGCATAAGAGCTTATCCGAAAATTAAATAGATAGCGCATCTTCTTTATTTATCGGCTAA
>JAHDWT010000021.1 GCA_023382795.1 Candidatus Babelota bacterium | reverse complement strand
ACTGGTGCATGAATTCTGAAGTAAAGACCGCACATCCATTCATCAAGCCCGAGGTAGAGATTGAAATCTACCAAGAAGTTTTCAATGCGAGGTTTGAAGGTTACTTCACTCTTGAAGTCAGTAGGAAGTCCAAAGTAGTCAGCCAACCAATCATGTGATCCACGATTGTCTGCTTGGCTACCGGAAATGGCTAAAGTACCTTTGCTGCTTGTTGCAGTTACATCATCGCCGAAGATATATTCAGCAATGCGGCCTGCACGGAATGAGCGGGTATATTCTGGGGTGATTGAGAAGCTTCCGTAGAGGCAATCTTTGTCAAATAAGTTGATATGGGTTTGCCAGCCAACCAATTCACGAGCAGCGTTAACGCTTTGTGAACGGATGCTGAAGTATGGATTGCTGTCGCTGTGAGCGAATGAGCATGCAGCACTTGTAAGAAGCGCTAAAGAGAAAAACCCTTTTAGCATACGTTTCATATAATGACTCCTTTTAAATGATTACATCGTGTAGATACATCGTGATGTGTTTGTACTATGTATTCGTACAGAAAGATACCTAGCCACAATAGGGTTTCGGCGTAGAGAACTCTCTTTTTTTATACCCTCCTTCCGTTTTACTACATCTACTACGTTGGTGCTTCTACATTAAATTGGTGCTTATTATCCAGGAACGCAAATTACTCTAGAACAAATGTTTACATATTTCAAGAGATCACTTTCTGAGTGCAAGTATTCCTGTCAACCAATTTTGTAACTCAAAGTATAATCTTTGTAATTTTAAAATGTAAAGTAAAAAAAATGAGCAGCACATCTCTAGTAGGTTGCTCGCAATGGCTCTACCATAAGCAAGATGCTTAACGAGCGCTGTTTTGTAATTGTTTTTTTCTGTGCGCGGTACCGCAAAGTTTTTTGGTAAGACAGCAAAAAATACTGTTGATTCTTGTACCGTGTTGCCGAGTGCCAGTACAATCAAGAATAGGTTTGATATGTAAAGGAGATAATGAACTATGGCGTTGATCACAAAAAAGAAAAATTGGTTGGCACCCATTATTCGATACGCACGAAAAATTGTGGCAAATGAATCATTTTGGACGGTGATGTGTTGTGTTGGCACCGCATTTTTTGGAATTTCTCTTATCACGTATTCAGCAACAGATGTCAGTTATTTTCATTACGCACCTGCTGGTGTGGTAAATAATTGGTGTTCTTGGTTGGGCGCAGAATGTGCAGCGTATGCTATGTTCATTTTTGGTATGTCTAGTTGGTTGTTTTTGGGAAGTGGTTTGTATTGTATATATCGTCGTTTATGGGGTAACCAGTATGATGTTGTAGTACGCGGTAGGGCGTTTGCGTGGTTAGCTTTTCCGTTTGTCATGGCCTTGCTATGCGCATGGTATCAGATTGAATGGTATGCGACAGCCATTCCCGGTGGTGTTCTGGGCGCTGTTTTGGTACGCGTGCTTATGTATGCATTTGACCGGATAGGGGCAGCATTAATCACGCATGCATTGGTGATTATGGTGCTGTTTGTACTTGCTCCTTATACAACATGCCGTCTTATTAATATGACAGGACACATGGCGGCGCAGCTTCTCTCGCGTAAAACGTTGTGGCTTATGATGCGTAGTGCGCGGGCGGGTGCACGCATGTTGTTTAGTATAGTCAAGTATCTAGGATGGGCGGTATTACGCGTAGTGAGTGGGACCTCTTCTATTTTACGTGACGCGCAAGAAGTTGTTGCGTTTGAGTGTAGAGATATGACTGTGAAAGTCGCAGAGAATGACATCTTTCAGGCGACTGATATGCCTAGTGAAACGAAAAATACCGTTTCAGTGCATCAGGATACGAATACGAATTTGTACGTATCTCACGTCATGAAGGCAGAGCGTTGTGATGCTAGTGTTTTGCAGAAAGGGCAGCCCATAGAGAACGCGGCGGCACCGTATGAACTCCCACACCATTCGTTATTTTCTCGGCCTCAACATGGTACAGGCGGTAAGGCAGACAACGTTCGCGAGCGTGCCGCGATGCTGGAACAAAAATTAGAATGTTTTGGTGTGATGGGCACGGTAACAGCAATTAAGGAAGGACCGGTTGTTACCCTCTTTGAATATGAACCGCGCCGTGATACTAAGATTAGCAAAATTGTAGCATTGGAAGACGATCTTGCTATGGCGTTGCAAGCACTGAGTATTCGCATCATTGCGCCGATTCCTGGACGTAGTGTTGTAGGCTTTGAAGTGGCTAATAAAGTGCGTGAAGACGTGTTATTTGCAACTATTGTGCATAGTAAGGAATTTAAACAGTGTGCGGCGGCAGTACCCTTAGTGCTTGGTCATGATACGACGGGGAGTTCGGTGATAGTTGATCTTGCTAAAATGCCCCATCTTCTTGTGGCAGGATCAACGGGATCTGGTAAATCGGTTGCACTGAATGCCATGCTTATGTCACTGTTGTGTAGACGTTCTCCTGATGAACTTAAACTTATTTTAATTGACCCCAAACGTCTTGAATTTGCACCGTATGCAGATATCCCACATTTACTATTTCCTATAGTTACTGATCCACGTAAGGCGTCTCCTGTGCTTGCCTGGGTAGTTCGCACCATGGAAGAACGTTATCAAGAAATGGCGCTGCGTGGTGTGCGAAATGTGGATGACTACAACAAATATTGTGCTGAGTATGCGGGAACACCTATGGCAACGATTGTGGTGGTGATCGATGAACTTGCTGATCTTATGATGACAGCATCTCGGGAAATAGAAACGCTCATCGCTCGCATTGCACAAATGGCTCGCGCTGCCGGTATACATTTATTGGTAGCAACACAACGTCCCTCGGTTGATGTGATCACAGGGCTTATTAAGGTTAACTTTCCCAGCAGAATATCATTCCGTGTAACGTCTAAAATTGACTCGCGTACTATTTTAGATAGCAGTGGCGCAGAAAAATTATTAGGACGTGGTGACATGTTGTTTCTTGATAGCGCTCGCGCGCAACTCATTCGTGTTCATGGCGCATATGTTTCTGATCGAGAAATCGAGTCAGTGGTCAAGTATATTAAATCACAACGCACGGTGCAGTATTTAGATAGTGCGCAGGAACTTATCTTGAGTGATGCCCCGGATGAAGCACATGATCAGTTATATCAAGAAGTGATTGCATTTGTCCGTCAGTGCGATGAAGTTTCTATTTCTTTGTTACAGCGACGTTTTAGGATTGGTTTTAATCGTTCGGCGCGCCTTATTGAAACACTTGAAGCGCGTGGTATGGTCATGCCGAGTGAAAATGGTAAAACAAGGAAAGTTATTCGATAAAAGTTTTCTTTGCTTGACAAATGAGCAAAAAGAGAACATGTTTATGTCCCATATAAAGAATATGAGCTAAGAATTCACGCTGTGCGTGAGCAATCACAGACGATTTATGGTCGGAGAAATTCATGCGTTTTGATGAACATTTTTTAAAAGCATCCCTTCCTGATGCTACTATTCTTGCACACACTTTTCCTATTTCAATTTCCTGTTCCATCGATACGCGTTCATTAGTTCCTGGAGATCTATTTTTTGCGCTTCAAGGGGCACACGTTGATGGGCATAATTTTATTCAGCAAGCATTTGAAAAGGGCGCTTCCGGAGTTGTTCTGTCAGCACATAAGCGACAGTATATAGATCAATTACCAACTTCTGTGTATCAAGACAAACTTGTTGTTCTGGTAGCTGATCCG
>JAHDWT010000020.1 GCA_023382795.1 Candidatus Babelota bacterium | reverse complement strand
ACACGACTTCCTGGAACCTACTGCATTGTTGCCGATGCTATAGAAACCAATGTAAAAACATCTATGTTTAGTAAACACGATAGTGCTATCTGCTTAGGATTATGCAAATTTCTTGATCTTGCCATTGATCCACACATCAATAATTTTATGTGGGAAAAAGATACGCATAAACTAGTAGTTATTGATACAGAACGATTCTCTACTATGATGGGATTTCAACACGCGACATCATTTCAAAGTTACTTTGACTGGTACAAGTTACTTGCTGAAAAAGTGGTAGGCGACGTCCTGTTCACTCCTAAAAGTACCCTCAAAAACAAACAACACGCATCACTATGTTCGCGCACTCTTTAATGACAACTCTATGCGCTTAAGCTCATGAGCAAATTCTGGTGTTTCTTTTACGTGAGCTTCAATTTTTTCAACCGCATGCACCACAGTTGAATGATCGCGTTTACCAAGATAGAATCCAATATCGCGAAGTGATTTATCGGTCACTTTTTTCATAAGGAATAATGCTACTTGGCGTGCGAATGACAATTCTTTATTGCGATTTTTTGATTTTAATTCTAGCACAGAAAATTTAAAATGTGCGGCAACTACCTTGCATACCTGCTCAAGATCAATGCCATGAGCAACATTACCTCCGTCATGCGACCACAGTAATACCTTTTTTGCAAGTTCAAGCGTAATTGGCTGCTTTGTTAATGACGCGAACGCCATAACACGAATAAGACACCCTTCAAGCTCCCGAATGTTATTAACTGGACGCGACGCAACAAAAAGCGCTACTTCATCAGTGAGCTGTTCATTGCTATGTTCTGCCTTTTTTTTAATAATTGCCATCTTCGTTTCAAAACTTGGCGCATGAATATCAGTAATAAGCCCGCAAGCAAGCCGTGAACGAAGCCGTTCGGCAATGCCCTGCATATCCTGAGGGTATACATCACTTGAGAAAATAATCTGCTTGCTTGACTCATAGAGAGCATTGAAGATATGAAAAAACGCCTCCTGGGTCTGTTCTTTATTGGCAATGAACTGAATATCATCTATCAGCAATACATCAATGTCACGGTATTTCGCCTGAAAGCGATGAATTTTGTCAAATCTTATGGCATTGATAAATTCGTTCACAAAACGGTCTGCTGTTTGATAAAGCACGGCTGCATTGGCCGCCGATGCTTTAATGTGATTACCAATGGCGTGTAAAAGATGCGTTTTACCTAATCCCGATCCACCGTAGATAAATAACGGATTATAAGTAACGCCAGGATTTTCAGCAACCGCACGCGCTGCTGCATACGCAAGAGAATTGCTTGGGCCAACCACGAATGTTTCAAATATATGATGCGTATTAAGATGGCCAGCCTGTTTGCGATCATAGGTTGCAACTGCCGTTTTTACCGCTATGGTTTGTGCTGACATCGCAACTGCCGGCGCTAGCGCAACAGCGGGCTGTATTTGTTCAACTGCAGCACTCCGTGCGTCAAGAAAAACAATCTTTAGTGCCTCGACATGTAAGAGTCTCTTTAAATGAAGTTGGATCATATCAATATAATTGCTCTTGATCCAATCTTTTACGAATGAATTTGGTGCTTGTAGATAAACAGTTTTGTTCAACGCATCCCACTGATGCAGGGAAACAGCACGAAACCATGTTTCCACCACTCGGCTTCCGGCTTCTTCTTTAATAATAGTTAAAAAATCTTCCCAAATACCTTGCATTGGAAAAACATCCCGTTTACGACTACATGTTCTTTGGTTTGTGCTTACGTTTGGTATTCTACTGTAACAAAACAACGTGGTTTTAAAAAGGAATTTTCATGATCTTTGGTAGGATGAATGTTAAGCCAGAAAAATACGCTTACGAACGATTGTGTTGCGTAACACACTGCCCATAATAATCCACAATTCCTTTGCAAATACCGCCTGCAACTAGGTGCTGATACTCAGTGTCTGCAAGCAATTGCGCTTCTTGCGGATGAGATAAAAAACCTATTTCTATTAACGCCGCCGGTATTTGACAGCCAACTAATATTTGTGACGCAGCAGCTTTTACTTTTCTGTCAGATCGCTGATTGATACTATGTGTTACATCAAGAACACTATGGTGTACACAATGCGCAAATTTCTTACTATGCGCATACAAAAATTCACGATAATACTTCATGACAATATCATGCCAAACTGGCTTCTCGTCTAGTCGCGTAAAAAGTGACGGTGCAAGAAAAAATGTCTCAATTCCACGCGCCTTCGGCTGTCTACTTGCATTAGCATGAATAGACACTAAGAGCGCAGCGTCAGAAATATTTGCTCGCGACGTACGCTCATCAAGACCTACATCTTCATCGCTACGACGCGTCATGCACACCTTAAAGCCCCGAGACTCCAATAGTTGTGCAACTTCAAGGCCAATGGATAGCGTAATATCTTTTTCACAAACACCATGCACCGATCGAGCGCCCTGATCTTTGCCTCCATGTCCACAATCAATCGCAATACAAGGACGCTTCAAGCTCGTTAACTGCAAAAGTGTTCCCGAACGCTTCATTTTGTTTAGTAATAGTTTATTAAAAAAATGTAGATTGACCGCAGGTCGTTCGCTAATTGAAGAAAATGAATCATAATCGAACATAACATACTGAGGATCGAACGAAATAATACATTTAACACCTGTAGCAACTTGCTCTAAAAATACTGAATACATGCCTGCAACATGCTGAATCTCTTTTGTGATTTTACCCTCTTTAAAGTGAGCGCGTGGGAAAAAAAGTTCCAGCTGCACTCGTTCATCCTGGTTTATACTACGGCCTTTACTCACCAATGGTTTTTGATCAAAATAAAATACCACCTTTCCCAATTCAAGTCGTTTTGCCTGCTCGGGTTTTTCTACATCACCAACATGATGAAATACACGCTGCAGATGAGTGCGCTCATCAACTGGCTTCGCCACCGCAAGCGCCATGCTCCCCACTATACACCATCCTATGTACCCTGTTTTTTGTGTTATCATGCTCTACTCCCTTTTTTAAACTATCCGCTCTGCCACATAAGCAAGTCGTCGCGAACGTTCCCATGCCTTTAAAAAGTCTTGTAATTGATAACGCATCTGTGTGGCATCATGTGAAGCACATGCAGGATCATGACAAATGACTTCATTGCTCTGTGCATCATAGCCAACCACAACCAACAAGTGCCCCTTTGGATATGACTTAGGCGCTCCTTCCAGGGTTCCTCGTACGCTTACTGCTACAGGAATCGATCGTTCAAGATAATGGTGTAACGCAGAAAATGAAGAACATCGCGTGGTAAAAAAATGTGCATAATCGTTACCATATTCATAGGCGCACGCCATATTGAATGGCCAACTACCATACGTATTAAGACCAGAATCAAAGGATCGCTGAGCAAATTCGACTGGATCTATGCCACGATCAGATATATACGAGGCTACCATGCTGCTCGAAGTCGGTGAGCACAACTCAGAAGCGCGAACGTGATTGAGAACCATCTGTGACAGACGTGGCACATGCGCAACATACACTGACGATAAATGGGAAAAGGAATTATTCACTTCGGTCGCGAAATGCGTCAGATCTGAAACGTTCACCGTACAGCAACGCACAGAACTGAGATGGGCACCATCATGGGCTTCAATTTTAATGCGAAAAGCGTCTGCTAATTGTGTTTTATCTACTTCTAATCGCACATGAACATAGTGAGCACACCCATCAGATGCACTATAATACGAGCGCTGTATGCTCGCACCCCAGTCGAACATTTTATGCCAAGAGCCCCATACTCCTGTCTTATTGTTTCTGACTTGTACCAGAAAGGAAAAATGTCCATGGGATGGCCGCACTGCATTCCAAGAGAAAACAAGTTGAGAAAACGGTGCAATGCCCGCTTTTGCAAATACTAAATGAGGTAACAATGCATGATTTTTGCGTTCATGCGCATTGAAACGTTTTACATAATTCCACGTCCATTCACGAGTATCCGGTTGTGCACTTATGATGGATCCCAAGCCAAGCACAACACATCCCACCATTATCGCTTTCATGGCTCCCCCTACTTTCTTTATTTACTAATATGATAATATTTTTACCATCGACCAATCAATGATTGTCAGACTGAAATGGGTTTTTGTGTAGAAAGCCGGTATTTGATTTAAAAATGTTATGTCATCGCCCCAATTACATGGCGCGGTATGGTTCTTGACTTAGCAAGCATCAACCATGAATACTAAAATAAAAAATACTTAGTTTTGGATAATCAGCGCTGCACGATGAATAGGAGATTACCATGATCATAATTCGTCATCACTTTGCTATATTCGTCACTATCTTCTTGCTCACCATGGCGGCTGGCTCAAATGCACATACACAGGGCCATGCACTCGTTGTCGTACCGATCGCGGATCTCTATGGCGCTATACCAAACAATACGTACATACCCATGGATGCACAGCCAGCACCATTATGTCCACGACTCATGCAAGCACTATTTAATGAGCATGTCGAAATACTCAAGGAACAACACGATCATGCACTTATCAAAATAACTCATGCTTTTCATCATCCCTACAATCGGCCAACCAAGATACTTAATACCTACTGGATATCAAAAGCAGCAATCGCCATCCTGGATTCACTTCCTGCCGAAACGCACAAAGTAATCCCACCACCCATCACCTGGACCAATCCAACATCGGTTGCTCAACAACGTATCGCAACGCTCTGCTACCCTTGGCATGATAGGACATCGGATACCACGTACTCGGCAGGAACTCGTTTTGTGATAACCAAATCAAGCAAAAAACATTTTAGTGTCGCTTTCTGGAATGCCCGAACACAAAAAATAATTTCATCAACCATACCAAAACATCTCTGCTCATCACTTAAAACTGATGCTACGTCACAAGAAAGGCAAGCCGCCTGTGTTGCGTTGACACGCTCATGGGCACATTCATCACCCGGCATCATTCCCTATATTTTTGGTGGATGCAGCATGACAATACCTTATGATCCTTATCAGCCAGTGATTAGTTCTATCCAACCGCACGCAAGCAATGTTATCGATCATGCGCATAAAACCATGCAACCTCATACCGGGTTCGATTGTGCTGGACTCGTATTGCGCGCCGCCCAATGTTGCGGAATCCCCTATTTTTTTAAAAATACCACAGCTCTCGCGCAAGGATTGCGAGCACTAAGGCCAAACGAATCACTTGAAAATGGCGATCTTATTTGGACGCCAGGACATGTAATGATGGTGTCTGACATCAAAAAGAACCTACTCGTTGAAGCTCGCTCGTTTTACCACGGCTACGGCAAGGTACAGGAGATTCCTATAGGCAGACAATTTTTGAATATAGCAACCTATCAAGATATGTGCGCGGCATTTTTTAATCATCAAAGACTCAAAAGACTTGATATAGCTGGTAACGTGGTTCAGGAACTGCCATTTAAATTGTTAAAATTTTCGAGCGTCTGGGATCAAAAAAAAAGGTAGGGCCAGGAAATATCCTGACCCTGTCTATATGCTTACTGATGTTTTCACTCTAGGTATCAACTATTTTGAACTGGAAATCTACCCTGAAGCAATTCTGGATTAAAAGGAGGGCAGTTGAAGTTATTAACCATCACTGCCTGACCAAGACCCGCATTATTTTTGGCAGCATTATTTAAACGATTAATCGCGGCTGTTATCTTCCAATAAAGATCCGCTGCCACAAAATAACTTGGCTTAAGGAAGAGATACGGCCACAACGTCTTCCACCATGCTCCTAGATGTTTTTGCACAGCTGGATCTATCTTACCCATATCTTCTTGCGATAATTCCCTTAATTTGCCGGGAATATCCAACGCGGTACTTGCTCCAGAACTCTTTCGATTAGGTAGCTGTTTCTGAATCCGATCCAATTGTACATAAAAACGATTTGGGATCATAAAGGGTGGCAGAGAATTGCTTGAAACACCAAAAGAACTTCCTACGGTCACATACTTTCCGAGCTCATCTCGTAGTTTCTCTAAATTTTTAATTTTTATTCCTGCAGGCAAAGTTTGATTGTTATCTAGTTCCCCAAATTCTTCTTGAATAGCATTCAACGAACGCTCAGAACACTTTAATCCAGAGCCGAAATACCGATGCTTAAGGGCAAGCGCTACATTTATGACAACGCCAGCGACTACGATATCTGCAGCACCCTCCAAGGCATTTCCACGACCTATAAATTTTAAACCAGAATAAAGACCTTTGGCAGTCCCAACTGTAAGCCAGGGAGTATTTCTGATTGCTGATCCGGCAATGTCCAAAACTCCAGCATGTAGATTATTGGTAACCAAACCTGTTAGAAGTACGGAACAAAAAAGTTGTTTGAAAAAGGAAGAATGCAAATTAGCCATAGAACCCCCATATGATTCTTACAGAAATTTAATCAGGTTTACAACCAATAAAATGCTATAATAAGCATAATTAAGGATAGCGCGGGCCAAGGAAGCCGTCAAAAGCCCCGCCTAAAGTGAGCAAATGTTAAATGCGGCCGAAAAATCCAACAACAGTCAAAGCTCGAATAATGATATGAGATTTAATTGGATATTAAATCAATCAATATTCTTTAGTCGCAAGATGCTTCAATGGGTATAAGAACTGGTTCACCTTCAACCTGAAGTCGTTCTTTGATGAGCTCAAGAAGTTTTTCAATAGCATCAGAATAAGAGCCTATGCTATCTATAAGGCCTAATGCTAGAGCTCGATCACCGGAAAATACTTGCGCGTCTGCCCACTCAAGGTGCTTTTCAGGATCTAATTTTCTGGCACGCGCAACTTCTTGATAAAATAATTCATACAAATGGTAAGTATGTTGCGCCAAAGCAGCCCGCTGTTCATCGTTCATGCTTGGCCCATACGGATTGGTAACCACTTTATTTGGGCTACTTGCAATAACTTCTATAGTGGCATCTCCTTTGGTACCATCTACACCTTTAAACTTTTCAACCTTATTCTTGCGTACTGTATATAAGACGCCGATGCTTCCCACTTCCGAAAGACTAGGTGCAATAATATAATCTGCTTGCGCTGCAACAAGAAATGCACCCGATGTACACCCATCCCCTATGATGACTACAACCGGCTTCTTCTTTTTGCATGCAGCAATTTCTTGGCTGATTAGCCACGATGGCCCCGGAGCTCCACCAGGAGAACTCACCCACAATAAAATTCCATGAATAGAGTCATCCGTGCGCAATTCATAAAGTTTCTTAACAAGACTCGTTTCATCATAAATACCGCTACGAATAGGTACCACCGCTATATGCACTGCATTTCTATGGACTACCTGATCAACCTTTTTTTTTAATAGTAAATTTTTAACGGTACGAGCAAAGCGCATCAGTGAGGGATACGCCCATACATCGGCTGGAAGTGTTACGCTTAATGCAAGCGCCAAAATTATCATCCGCAATGAACCAAAATTAATCATTATAAAACTCCATCAGAGACTGTAAGGATAACATTTTTAGTATAGTCTAGAAATGCTTTTTATATAGCACGTATGCATATATTCTCTTTGCCACCTTGCCTCATACCTGTACGTTTCCACAGCAATCAAACAAATGAAGAACGCCCGCAGGGATCATCAACAAAAAAACGGCCCGATATACCGGGCCGTTTTTGATTGCACCAATTTATTTTTGCATTTTACATTCACCAGGGTGTCCCATGAGTACCATAAGCAATCCAATCAACCCAGAAATACCAACGATGTATTTGATTACCATTAAAATTTGTGGGTTGCTAAGTAAAGGCCATGATAGCACATCAACGTTCATTGCCATCAAACCGATTGCGATGCTCGCCAACGCCGCAATTAAACATGCAAGCATACCGACCGATTTCATCATTGGAGAATGCATAACTACTCCCTTACACTGTTAAAATGGGGTTAAAACATTTAAATTCATGTTTACATCTCTAGCACAAGAAAACACCATAATGCAATACGACAAAAAAAATGATTTACGTTATGCTAAAAGAGTTCGATCATTTAGGCATTCTTTAGAGTATTAGAAAGAACTATATCATGAGTATTAAAGCTGGTTTAGTTGGATTACCTAATGTTGGCAAATCAACTTTGTTTAACGCATTAACCAAATCTTCCGTCCCTTCAGAAAATTACCCTTTTTGTACCATCGACCCCCACTTAGCCATAACTGAGGTACCGGATGCACGTTTGGACAACTTAGCGAAAATTTTCGGCTCAGGAAAAAAGATTCCTGCAACTGTATCATTCGTCGACATTGCAGGATTGGTAAAAGGTGCAGCATCAGGAGAAGGTCTTGGCAACCAGTTTTTGAGCCACATTCGTGAGGTTGATCTGATTTTACACGTGCTCCGTTGTTTTGAAGGAACCGAAATCGTTCGCACAACTGACGTCGATCCACTTGATGACTTTGAAATCATCGTATCTGAGCTCATGCTTAAGGACTATGAATCGGTTGAAAAACGTCTTGCAAAACTCGAACAACTCATCAAAGGTGCACGCAACAAACCTGCGGAGCTTCAAGAACTTGAACAAGAGCTCGTAGTATTGAAAAACGTTGAACGGGCACTAAACAATGCTGATGCCACCACCGTGCGCAACCTTATCAGCAACCACTCTTTACCACATACCTCACTCCTGTGTGCCAAAGATTTTCTGATCATTGCCAACGTGGCAGAAGCTGAATTAGAACAAGATGCCTACAAAAACAATAAACACTATCAAGCCTTGGTTGCCAAATTTGGT
>JAHDWT010000019.1 GCA_023382795.1 Candidatus Babelota bacterium | reverse complement strand
GGCCTATTGATGTTCCCTATGAAGTGCGGTATGGTCAACAAAGGAAAGGTAGAAGGAGTAAGAGAGTATGAAGCATAATGGAGTAAAAACGAGAGGACGGTTACCATGAACCGCAACATCATGTCGCAAAGGGAGCATGCCATAGTGTGCAATTTAAGGAAATTGCCACAAAGGATTTTATCCCTGCACGATCACGATCACATTACCGATTTAGTATTGCATAATCTCTGTGGTCAAGAATGCTTTAATTTTAATAAAGCGGCGTATTTAGTCGACAATCCCGATTTTAATTGTCTTAAGGGCGTGTCTGGTTTTTGGCAGCGAGACGGCGCATCAATTCAAACATGCAATCTATGGGAAAGTCCGGATGAATGCGCCGAACGCATACGGTCCTTGCCTTTTAATACGCAGGTGCGCGAAATTGAGCGTTGCAGTCTTAAAAAGGGGATGCAGGCTGAATTAGCACTTGCGCGTGAAATTGCCAAAGAGCTCGAAATGAGCGAGCCGCAATTTTGTGTATGGTCATTAAAATATGGCAATCACGGTGTGCTCATCTTTGAACCATGCGAAGATGAATATTCTCAAGAGATCGTTACCGATGGTTGTTCATTGCTCGGTTTTTGTCCTATCTTTTAGATCTTTTTTCAAGACTCTCAACACGAGAGTCTTTTTTATTTGTTAATGCCAAGAGCTTCTAATCCTGGAAGTTTACTCCCGCTCAAATATGCAAGCATCGCCCCACCGCCAGTTGATACGTGATCAAAACCATTCACCATGCCGTAGCGCTGTGCAACAGCCGCTGAAGATCCGCCGCCAAGTACCGTAAGAGCCTGGGTTTGTGTCATGAGCTCTAATACTTGTTTCATGCCATGCAAGGTGTCAGGACGTTCGAGCATGCCCATGGCGCCATTGTAAAATATAGTCCCTGCGTGTTGGATATACGGTGTGATATGATAAAGCGTTTGTGCGCCAATAGAAATTCCTATCCCCTCATGTGGAAAATGCTCAGCGCTGGCATATGTTAACGTGCCAGTATAGGTGCGATGTGCAACAAGATAATCACACGGCACGATGACCGTGACGTTATGGTCTTGTGCTTTGCGAAGTATCGTAAGACATTGTTCCAGTTGTTGCTCATCCACCAACGATTTTCCGACTGGTTTACCAAGTGCTTTAAGAAACGTGAATACGGGAGCTGGGCACAGAAAGAGTGTGTTAATCTGTTTGAGCATGTGTTCAATGAGTGGAATTTTGTCGGCTATTTTGCCACCTCCCAAAATAAGCATGAAGGGCTGTGGCGGATTGCTGAGTAAGCGGTTCAGTGCAGCAAGTTCTTGTTCCACAAGTAATCCTATAGTTCGTTTATGTGGTTCAAAAAGCTGCGCCAGCAGAGTAACAGATGTATCATGGCGGTGCAGTACGCCAAATGCATCATTAACATAGATGTCTGCACATGCGCGTAGCTGCTGTGCAAAAGTAGTATCACCGCTTTGCTCACCGGCAAAAAGACGCATATTTTCAAGCAAGAGTATGGTAGAAGATGTGGTGATATCATGACTACGTTCTGCAGCGCGTGAGAGATCTGTTTCAAATATGACGTGATAGCCTTGGTGTTCAAACCAAGGGATAAGATGTTTAGTTGATGGCTCAGTGTCACCGGGACGTGGCCTGCCGAGATGCGTAGCAAGAATGATGTATCCCCGTTGTTTTTGAATAGCATTGATGGTTGGTAAAATTTTTTGTAAGCGATAATCATCAAGAAGATTGTTGCCATGGAGCGGAACGTTCAAATCAGCACGCACAAATACACGGCGGTGACGAAGATTCATCGTAGTAAGTGATGAAACCACGGGCGATCGGTCCATGAATTATCCCTCGTGACGCAAGACGTGTGAAATAGACCACGTACCTAGAGTACGCGTTGCAAACCAGCTTGCAAAAAAACTTAGGGCGATCACAACAAAAAATACTAAGACGCAGCTTCCCCACGTAATATGTGCTGGTAAATGAGAAACATAATAGGCATCAGGAAGAGCAATGAGCTGATAGTACTCAAGTACATAACCAAGAAGCGTGGCGCACAAAAGTCCTGATGTGCTTGCACTGCATGCGATCATAACGCCAATGGTGATAAATAAAAGCTTGATGGTAGTGACCGAACAGCCCATAGAACGTAAGAGTGCGATTTCTGCTTTTTTTTGTGTGATTAACATAAATAATAATGACACCATACTCATGCTTGCTACGAGAGTGATGAGTGCAAGAACAAAAAACATAAGATATTTTTCTAGTGTAAGCGCTGAAAGTAAAGCGGGATAAAGCTCCTTCCACGAATAGACATTAAGTCCAAAACGTGTGCGTAATTTTTGAATTGTTGTTTGTTCTGAGACATGATCAGCAAGTCGTAGTGAAATAGCGTGTACACTCGCATCGGGGACTAGTTGTTTGAGGTAATCAAGCGAGCAAAAGAATACGTGCGCGTCGAAATCATCGATACCAGTTTTAAAAACACCGCCAATGCGTGCATTATGGGTATCAAACTGCATAGTGTTGTTGGTTCGTGGCTCAGGTATCATGAGTTCCAGGTTATCGCCGAGAGATAACTGGTGGTCATGCATAAATTGTTCACCAACTAATACGGTAGAGTCATCAAGTGCGTCAGTAAGTGTTTTGGTGTTTCGATTTGTGGCAATAATAGTCTCTTCTAGAGAACTTACGCCTGATTCCTGATGAGGTATAATGCCTCGAAGCATGATAAGTGCGAATGGCTCTGCTTCCGGAGTTGGTTGTGTCAGCACATAGTGTTGCATGATTGGGCTTATGCCAACAATTTCTGGAAATTCGCGTTGCAAGACGGCACTAATTTTTTCATGATCAAGTGGTTGATTTTGGTAATCACGCATAGTAAGTTGCGCGTGAATCCCCTGCAGTTTTTTACTGGTAGCATGTTCAAATCCATCCATGACAAAGACAACCAGAGCCAGTGCTCCTGATCCGATGAAAATGCCAAGAAAGCACACGAGTACCATGGTCGAAATACTTGATGTTTGGTAGGAGCCACGAATATAGCGCCAGGTAAGTAATGGAATTAGGCTATTCATGATTTTCATGCATGTTCACTTGTAAATACAATGGCATTTATCTAGTATAACGGTGTTTGAGAGTGTAGAACAAAGAGGGTTTTTTATGAAGCTTTTCATAGTGCACGGTATGCTGTGGTTGTTGGCACTAGTAAGCCTTACAGGATGTGGAGGCAACATTGTTGACTGGGCCAAAGGGCAGGTGAGCCAGGGGTGTACCGTGAAGCAAAATCTCACTCAGGCTCGTTGTTATGTGCGTGCAGATAGAATTTATGATGTCTTTAATCTGGAAGGTTCTTTTGCGATATTGTGGTTATCTGATCCTGTATTGCATACCTATGCTACGTTACGCGCTCATATGCAAGGGACCACTCCTGAACAAGAACGTGTACGCCTTGCTCAAAAACATGCTGATGATAAACGATTCATTTCATTTTATGTTCTGAGTGCTTGCGACATGGCGCTAGGACAGAAAAATTCGGTGTGGACACTATTACTCTCTGTTGATGGGGCACGGTATCAACCTTATGAAATCAAAGAGGTTGAGCTGCCACGTGAATATGCGTTGATATTTGGTAAATATCATAATCATTTTAAAATTCCCTATCTAGTCCGATTCAAAGCGAATAATCATGCTGGAACGCCAATCATCACGCCAACGACATCATGCGTTGCATTGCATTTGAGAACATTTACCAAAGAATGTGCGTTTGAGTGGGGTGTACCCCGTTAGTCATGCCAGAAAGGATATACCATGCGTATTGCTATTGGTGCTGATCATCGAGGGTTTCAGCTTAAAGACTTTCTCAAAAATGAGTTGCCTAAAATAACCTGGATGGATGTAGGGTGTTTTTCTGAAAAAACCTGTGATTATCCAGAGTTTGCGCATCTAGTTGTACAAGCACTCAAGGAAAAAAAAGTTGATTATGGTGTTTTGTTATGCGGTACTGGAATTGGTATGAGTATCGCTGCCAATCGTCATCAGGGAATTTATGCAGGACTAGTATGGCAAGAAAATGTTGCTCAGCGAGCTAAAGAAGAAGATCATGTGAATATTCTTGTGCTTCCGGCAGATTATGTAGCGCCCGGCGATGCAGTTCGTTGTATACAACGTTGGATGACCGCTACATCAAAAGAAGGTCGCTATATTGAGCGCCTGAGTCAAATTGATCGTAGATAATAAACGAGGCGAAAGAATCGATGGGATCTTTCGCCTCGTGTCTGTTCGATGCGGGTAGATTATTTTTTTAGTAACGCAGCCACCTGCCTACCAGAAAGGGTAAGTTGCTTTTTGAGTTGCTCTGCAATGGTGTTGAGCGCATCCTTATGTTGTGTGAGCAGTGTTTCAACTTCTTGTTCGCATTGAAGCAGTACATCAAATGTCTCCTTGAGAAGTTGCTCTTTGGTTTGTTTCGACAAATCATTCAGTTCAAGCCCACCGAAAACAACCCGTTTGATGATATCAAATGCCTGTTGACGCTGTTCTGGTTTATAGCTGTAACCACATGAACCAAGTAATATTTTTTCTGCACAGTTACCTGCAAGAAGTGTTTTGGCCTTGTTAATCCATTCTTTGCGTTGCGTTAGGCTAATGCTGTCCTGGGCAGATCCAACAAAAACACCACCGTATTCAATTGCTGTTTGCGTAACCGTAGAATCAGCGTCCTGTTTTTTACTGTTCAGCCGTTCAAAAACCGTCTTTTCTACAATATGTCTGCCTACTGAACGTATGGTTACGCAGTTGAGCGGAGCTGAACAACCAAGAAGAAGATGTGCACACGCTTGTCCCACAACGTGTGCGACCAAAATATCACGTTCTGATTCAGGGATAAGACGTGTTTCTTGATTAATGATGCTAAGAATTTCTTCTTGGAATGCCATCAATAGGAGCTGCTGATTAAGAGGACGACCAAGAATTTTTGCCTTGAGCAGTGCTGACGCAAGCATTTTGTTAAGGTCTTCAAAAGTGCAATGTTCCGTTTGATCAACAATGGTATCAAGATCAAAATTTCTAAGATTTACCGCCAAACCAGTCAATTTGCGGAGCATGTACTCTTTGCGTTCTTGTTTGGTTGGATAATCAAAACGAATAATTTTACCAAAGCGACCAGATTTTCTCAGTGCTTCATCAATATTTTCCGGTTTATTGGTTGCAGCAACAACGATGACTTTTTTTCGTGGATTATTTTTCTGAAATCCACTGAGTCCTGACAAGAATTGGCCCAATAATTCACGGTTGCCGTCGGCACGCTGTAACCCAAGAAGGTCTATTTCATCGATAAAGAGTACGCATGGAGCACAAGCTTCGGCAAGCTCAAAAATGGTTTTCATGCCCATAGTGATGATCTTTTCGGCATCAATTGAGTAAAAGCGGATGTCATTTTCATCACGCCCAGCTTCTTTTTGCATGCGCCTTATTTCACCAGCCAGCGCTTCTGCGATATATGACTTACCGGTTCGTGACGGTCCGCATAGGAGGAATCCCTTTTCCGGCGTCATGCCAAGCAGATCATAGCGTTCAGGATCTCTGAGGTAATTGACAATTTCTGCAAGTACTTGTTTTGCATGATCAAGTCCAACTACATCGTCAAAGGTGATCTGTGCGGTGACGCGTTGCTCTTCTTCGACTGCTGTCCGCTCAATTCCGCCTTTTAGTTTTCCGATTAAGGCCCTTCCTTTTTTGCCAAGATAGGAAGAGACTTTCAGAATTTCTGGATGCCACAAATAAGTGTTATAGCCAAATGCTGCGCCTTCTACAAAACGTAAACTCCATGATTTTTCGGTAAGGTATTTGGATATAAGGCCAAGAGCACCGGGTGCGCCATGAAATGTTCTGATAGTCTCATCAGTGTGTTTGTCTGTGACGTATTCGTCAAAGGATACACTGTTTGCCCTATTAGTCGGTGCTGTTCCTATAAGTTTTTGCCCTAAGCGGAACCAAAGGCTTGTGTCCTGATTATTTTCGTCATGTTTAAAAAATCCTGTGTGATAAGCATAAAACACTGCAGCAGTCAAAGTACTAAAGCCTGCTTTGGCACCGATCGTAAAGAGACGATAATTATGATCGATATCAGAAAGTTTTCTAAATAATTTGTTGTACCAGGTAAGCCCTATTGAAGTACTACGTACGGCAATTACCGCAAGCTTTTGTTGCTGGGTGTTAATCTTTTTTTGCAAGTCTTCTAATGAAAAATCACCGTTCTGCATGCCTCGCTTAATGATCGAGTTAATATCGATGCTTGGTAGCGACTTGAATTTACTTGCCGTAGTGGTATCGAGATAGTTAAGAAGATATTCATGAATATGCAACAAGGTGTACAGTGCCTCAGGATTTACTTCAAATTCTTTATAGCTTCCACACTGTTGGGTAATAGTTCGTAGCTCAACAAGCGCTTTTAATGCGTGTTCCTTATTTGCAATTTTTATCACGTTGCGGGTAATCATATGAGCAACTTGTTCAATGACGCTGTCAAGGCCCTGATACAATGATGAAATGTTATGCGCACTAGTATCCAAGGTATGGATGAGCTCGGCGATTGCTTGTTGTTGTTCTGGGGTAATGTTTTGTTCGCGTGTTTCAGATGGGGTGGTGGATTCTTGAGACTCACGAGCGAGTTGTGATGAGGATTCAGTGTTAGGGTGAGTTATCTCGCGCGCTTCTGTTGGTAAAGAAGTAAATGTAAACCAGCTACATAGTAGCGCAAGTATTTTTTTTGGTAGAGAGTTATTCATATGGTATTCTTCCAGAAAGTTGAAATAAGCTCTATATATATGGACAAAAATAACTATAAAGTTGATTGTGATTTTTGTCTAATGTATGCGGATTTTCATTGTTTTTGATACAAATAGTCATTCTAAGGAGTCTCATGAATCATATACAAAGATATGGATTACTTGCGTGTGGTTTTTTAGTTGGAGCAGCGCTTTCTGGTTATGTAGTTAAACGTCATTATTGTGTTAATAGTGTGCCAGAACAAGTGCAATGGTCGCAGGTGGTACGAGTACAAAACGCTCTAGATAAACCCAACCTCGTTGATGTTGCGGTGATTGGTTCAGGGCCTGCAGGTCTTTCTGCCGCTCTGTATGCATCACGTTTTGCGCGCAAAACCGTAGTTATAGAGGGGAAAAATCGCGGTGGGCAGTTGATGGAAACGTCGTATGTGGAAAATTGGCCGGGATTTGAAAAAATATTAGGCCCCGAGGTGATGGAAAAGCTTCATGAGCAGGCCGCACGATTTCATCCCTTATTCTTAGCCGATACCGTAGAAAGTATTGATTTCAGCGCGTGGCCGCTGGTTATAAAAACTAATGATGGTTTAACCATACATGCATTGTCTGTGATCATTGCTACAGGATCTTCACCCAAAAAATTAGGCGCTCCGGGTGAACAAGAATATTGGGGACGCGGGGTAACAACCTGTGCTATTTGTGATGCTCCCTTTTATAAGGATGAAGAAGTAGTCGTAGTGGGTGGGGGAGACTCTGCGGTTGAAGAAGCAATTCAGCTCGCGCCATATGCTAAAAAGATCACCTTGTTAGTGCGTGGTACCGCACTGCGAGCAAGTCAGGTTATGCAAAGTCGGCTCGCTGGTTATCCAAACATTGTTGTGCGTTATAACACGTCAATTAAACAGATATTGGGCGATGGCGTTCATGTTACTGGCGTTGATATTGTTGACGCCAAAACGCAAGAACCGAGTCATATGCGGGTAAGCGGGGTATTCTTGGCGATTGGCCATACACCAAACAGCGCGTTGTTTGCCCGAGATCTTCAGGTTGATGACGCTGGGTATATCAAAATCGCTGGTCGATCACAGGCAGCATCAGTACCGGGAGTTTTTGCCGCAGGTGATGTTGAAGATTATGTGTATCGTCAGGCAGGCGTTGCAGCAGGAAATGGCATTAAAGCGGGGATTGATGCGGATAGATTTTTGACAGCCCTTGGTATAGATGCTCGTATGGAAGAAGCATTGTCAAAGAATTATTTAACTATCGCTCAGAAATCTGGCAAAGAATTGCCAAAATTAGAAACTCTCGCAGCATATGAAACTGCGTTGGGTGATGGCTCCGTACCGGTCATACTAGATTTTTATACTGATACCTGTCCATCATGTCTTCAAATGTTACCAATACTTGGCGTAGTAGCCCAAGAATATGATGGTAAAGCGAAAATTTTCAAAGTTGATGCCGAAGTTGCTGATGAATTAGTAAAAAAATTCCTCGTGTATCGTGTGCCGTGCATCATTGTTATTAAAAATAAAGAACTTGCCGCCCGTTATAATGAGGCTCTGGGCAAAAAAGAGCTTGTTGATCTTATTGAACAAGTTTTGTGAGCTTCTGATAGAATTAGACTTTTTTAGCATGGAAATCTGTTTTCGTGGTGCTCTCGCTTATGCGAGGGCATTTTCATTGAATTTGTCATATCTGTCGAACCCCCACACGATAAATATTGCAATTTGAAAATATTGAATGATAAGATCGAGCTAAGAGTTCCCTGAAAAGGATGGTGTACATGAAGTACGTATGATAAAGAGGTTGGTTATGGTGGGTTGTACGGTGGTAAAAAAACTCATAAATCGCTGGAAATTGCTTACGGTAGGTATCACGATAAGCCTTTATGTTGTGAGTAATTATCTGCGACCACCGTTGCAAGCTCATCTGACTAAGTTTGATGACTATCATTTTGCTGGAGATTCATCCATAGTAACTCGTTATCACGATAGTAAAAATGGCAGTGTCGTAGAGCACGTTCTTTTCAAAGTTCCGTTGCATGATGGATCACAAGAAACCATTATGCGCCGAGGCATTTTGCTACGTCGGCCACAGGCAAAAGCCACTATTCTGATGTGCCATGGTCTTGGATGTAGTAAACAAGATATTGCATTGTTGCGCATGTTATTTACTGAGTACAATATTATGCTTTTTGATTTCCGAGCTCATGGGCAAGATAGTTTTGGTCAGTACTGCACACTGGGTAGAGATGAAATGCTTGATGTGCTTGCCGCAGCACAAGTCATCAAAAATCATGAAAAAATAAAACATATACCGCTTTTAGTGTATGCATTTTCTATGGGAGCTGTTTCAGCGATAGAAGCACAAGCTCGTCAACCAGATCTCTTTAAAGGAATGATTCTTGATTGTCCGTTTGATTCGGTAGAAAAGCTTATTCGACGTGGTCTTGATGAAATGAAAATCTCATTTTTAGGCTATGAGGTTCCGCTTCCAGGTAAAAAATTATTAGAACGGTGCGCGTTTAATCGCTATACGCAGCCTGTGGTACAAGCAGTGTTACGGTTTGTTTCGTCGCTTGACGCACATGGCCTTAATATCATGGTTCATGAAGTAAAGCCTGAAAAAACCGTGAAAAAGGTTGAAGTGCCGTGCTTCTTTATTCATTGCAAGAATGATGAAAAGGTTCCGGTTGCCTCCATTAAAAAAGTGTTTGAAAATACCGGATCTCGGTACAAACATTTGTGGATAACGGGGGGAAGAAAGCATTTTGACTCGTTTTTTCATGAGCCTGAACGCTATGTGCGCAAGGTGCAACGTTTTGTGTCTCGCGTGATTAATGATAATTATGATGCCTTGCCGCAGGGAAAAATCACGGATGATTCTATGCACCCGCGAGCAGAAGTGTTTTAAAAGGAGGACACCTATGAGCAGCATTTTTTGCGTGGTCATGTGCAGCGCACTGGTTTTGTGTGTGGCAGCTGAGGCCAAGGTTTATTCAGTTACTTCAAGTAATCAGTTTCATCGACTCATTAATAACAAGCCACTTTGTGTCGCATATTTTTATCATTATGTTCGCAATTGTCGTGATCGGTGCGAGAAACAAGCTCTAAAAGAACAGGTTCAGATTATCAAAGCAACTAATTGCATTGCTGAATATAAAGACGCCGAGATTTCTTTTTTGATAATTAATACGGCATTGCCCAAGGTAGCTGAATTGGAATGTGACTATGCGATTACCGCGCGACCGACATTTATGTTATTTGCGGACGGTCAAGCTTTTCAAGAGCATGACCAGGTGGTAACTATGGAAGGTCAGGCGACAAAGGCAGATCTTATTGCATTTATTGATGATCATGTGGGTGATGAGGTACGGCGTTTGGTAAAACAAAAAGAAGAGGACAGAAGACGGCGCCGAGAAGAAGCATTGTGGTGGTATAATTACTACGGATATCCTTGGTACGGTTATAGTAGGCCGTGCGGCTGGGGGCCATGGTATGGCTGTGGTTATTATGCTAACGATCCATGCTACTATCCATGGCACGGTAGATGTGGCGGAAGAGGTCGGGCGTGTTTTAATTTTGGTATGAGTTTTTGCAAATAATGCTGTTGTTTTAGTAAAGGACGCACGGAGTTTACCATTACGTAAATTTCGTGCGTCCTTTAGCTACTCAATTTAAAGATAAGGAGCTATTTTTCCGATCTGTTCTGATACTAAATCTAGCTTATCGGTTGGCTTAACGCCTACTATTACATAACAATGAGCTACCTTTCCTCTATCATCGAGTTTTATCCCAACGATACGTGCAAATTTTACAGCGCGTTCATTGACGTTGTACACAGCCACCATTTCTCCAACTTGAAATATTTGATCTGGTAGTCCGAAAATCGATTTTCCGTTGTTTTCCTTTATTGCTCTTTCTTGTATCCAATAAGGAACAGTTTCGCCCAAATGATAAGGCGTTATTTTCCCAATTTCCCATACACTAACATTTCTATCAAATTTGTCGCCGTAAGGTCCGACAATTTTTACCTCAAACGTTGAAAAATTGATTGGATGACCTTGATTAAATTGTTGAATTAAATCGGTAGAGACAGGTTTTTCGGGAGCGGTTATTTCAGCATATTCATAAGTATCCATCGATGGCGATGAAAAATCATTGGTTAGTGCGATAAGCTCTCCTTTGCGAAACGCATTGGTCCGACTATGAGCGATACGAGCAAAATCATCAATAGAAACTTTTTGACCGATACGAGCATCATTTGACTTTAATGATTCAGGAAGTCTTCCTATTTCTTCTGGAGGAAGTTGTTTGATGGTATTCGTTGATTCGTCAACAAGAATTTCGTAGATGTCTTTCCCCGAGAAGGTTAATCCGCCTTTTAGGCGTATTACGCGACCAAATCGCATAGTGCCATCACTTCTTTTGATAATGACTAACTCGGTCTGCGGTATATATTTAACATTTTTGTCAAATATGGCGTTCTTTACTAA
>JAHDWT010000018.1 GCA_023382795.1 Candidatus Babelota bacterium | reverse complement strand
TAGCCTCTGCCATTCATAATTTTAAACTTATTGGAATTTTCGGATAAGCTCTAAATTATGTAGTTGAGAACTTTTCTCGACCCCGTCCATACACCGATTATAAGACTATAGCCAAAAATCTTGGTTTTGTTATGCAAAAAAGAATTCAGGAGCAAGAGAGGCAAGAGCAGAGCCGTAAGAATCAACTAAAAAAACAGTGGAAGCATGCGATTCTTGGTCCGCTTGTATTCCCTTCTTTTGAAGCATGGTCAAAAGAGAGTGTTACAGGTTAGATAGTATATGGAGCTTAGCCCTAATTTAGGGCATGATCAAAATTCAAATTGACTAAGATGGCAATTCTTCTATAATGAAATTATTGCATGATTGCAATCAGATTCGTTCTTAATGATCCATGAATATAACTATTTAATATTTCAATAATCTACTCATAGTGGAGTGGCAAACGTAGCAAGTATTGTCTGTCTGCTGTGGGTTAAGCATTCTGTCGTTTAATAAGACGACATACAATTTTAAGAGGACCCTATGTCAGTACAGACATTCGATCAATTTGCGTTAGCCGAATCCTTCAAAAAAGCTTTATCTGAGGTTGGTATTACCGAACCCACAGAAATTCAAGCCAAAGCCATTCCCTTGCTTTTGACCCAAAATCACATTGATTTTCATGGACAAGCTCAAACGGGTACCGGAAAAACGTTGGCTTTTGGACTTCCACTGCTCCAAAATATCAATCAAAACAATTCCAACCCACAGGCTTTGGTGGTGGCACCAACGCGTGAATTGGTCTTGCAAATCTGCGAAAGCCTTACCAAGGCAGCTCGCTATACATCTATATCCATTGTTCCTATTTATGGTGGCGTTTCCATTGAACGTCAGATAAGAGACTTGCGCCATGGTGCGCAGATCATTGTGGGAACTCCTGGACGTCTCAATGACCATTTACGCAGAAAAACATTAGTGCTTAAAGAGCTTGTTACGTTGGTACTGGATGAAGCTGATATCATGCTCGATATGGGTTTCAGACAAGAAATTGACGAAATTTTGCACTTTACCCCAAAAAATCGCAATATCTGGCTCTTCTCGGCTACGGTCAAGCAGGGTATCGAAGATATCAAAACTGAGCATATGACCGATCCAGTAGTGGTTCGTAGCTCAAAACAACAGACTACCACCTCAAATACCAAACAATATTATTGTATGGTCCCTAGCAAGTTGCGCCTAACCGCATTGTGCCGATTCATTGATCAGGCAGATGATTTTTATGGAGTAATCTTCTGTCAGACCAAAGTTCTGGCGAGCGAGGTTGCTGAAACCCTGTCTAAGCGCGGATACAGCGTTAGCGCCTTGCATGGTGACATGGATCAAAACATGAGAAATGCGGTTATTGCAAAATTCAGAGCTAAGGAATTCAAAATACTCGTTGCAACTGATGTCGCCGCACGAGGCATAGACGTTTCAGGGTTAACACATGTAGTTAACTACTCTCTACCAGAAGATCAAGAAAGTTATGTGCACCGTATCGGTAGAACTGGTCGTGCGGGCAAAGAAGGCACCGCAATTACCTTTATTGGTCGCAGTGAAACGCGCAGAATGCAACAGCTTGCGCGAAGATTTAGTGCAGACATTAAGCCTCTTGAAGTTCCTCGTATCGAGCAAATAGTAGAATCCCGAACGCAGCAAGCCGCACAGTATCTGGCAACACTCACCGAAGAGCGGGAAATTATGGCAATGGATTCGGTGGAGACATTAAAATTAGCAATCAGAAAACTAGATGAAGGACAACTCGCAATCGCTTGTACGCGACTGTTAGTTGATAAGTTTCTTAAGGGATATGAGTGTGAACAGGATATCAATTTTGGCACGCCTACTGATATCACACGCTCTTCTTCCGGAGACGACAAGCAAGAAATCATGCTGCATATTGGCTCTGAAGACGGTGTAACTCGACAAGATATTGTGCATTACTGTAAAGTTGATGGTCTTGATCAGCGTGTTATTGAACGCATTCGTGTGATTAATAAACGCAGCTTTATTGTTGTTCCAGCACGCGTTGCACCTTCGCTTGTTGAGCAATTGAAAGAGCGCAAATTACTTGGCAAGAAGGTTCGCGTTACAACCGTTGCTGGCGATCCAGATGCTTCCCATCATAGATCATCAGAGCGTCGTGGCAGTAACGCTTATTTAGGCCGATCAAGAGATTTCCCACCACGTAATCGTTCCGATAGGGATCGCGAACGTCGCAGATATTAATATCTAAGAATTAAAACAGCGTCTTTGTTATCCAACAAAGACGCTGTTTTTGTGTTTAAAGCTTTCTATTTTTGTTCGTGTGGTACCGCTTTACCCAATTCTTGGGTTTTAAGGTAAAGAGGGGATAGTTGCTGGGAGATGTTCATATGATTTTGCCAGTAGTGATATCCCATTAACCCAATGCGATTAATCGAGCAGTGTTCAGGTAGTGGCTGTGCAAAAATTGCTTGTTCGCCTAGAATTTTTTTAATGAGTGTTTCATGCAGTAAACTTCCATTGCCAATGAAATAGAGTGGTTGCGATGGATATGTGGCATGCAGCTCGAGAAGTAGTGTTGTTATGTTTTGGTATCCCTTGCGATATGCACTTCTACTAGCATCGTGTATGGCATAATACACATCTTGAGTAAATGCGTTAAGCAGAGCGATGGTAGGAGTGTGGGAAACACCATACTCTTGCACGAGCGCGTCAAGTCCATCAATGCCGATGAGGGGTATTTTTGTAGCGAAGTTTAACCCATTCATGGAAGCGATTACTACGCGCAGTGTTGTGAATGGTCCTGGCCCCTGGTTTACAGCGCAGAATGCAATGTCACGCACGTGGAGTTGTTGGCTGGCAAGTAGTTCGTCGATAAGAGCGATAAATGTTTTGCTTGCACGCTTCTTGTCATCAGATACTGCCGCTTGCAGATGAAGCTTGTCAAATAGGGCAATTTCGACGCCAGAATAGGTATGTTGAACACTTAAAAATATACTCATGGTTGGTTAGCTGCGATTCTTATTTTTTTGTTGTTGGTAAAATATGCTAAAAGCATCAAATTCGATGCTTTTTTCTTTTCTTACAATAACCTTGCCGCAGTTCAAGCATTTCCATCCATCAAAATTGAGGAAATGATCAAAAAATGATTGCAAGACCATAAGCCCATTACACTTTTTACACTTCATTCTCCTATCCCTCCTTTTTTATGGATAGTCGATTAATCAGAAAAACTACTCTCAGCGTTATTTTCAGGCTAGATGGTGCGGAGGTGTAGTATGTAATTTTGATCTTGCTTCATTGATCAACGCTTTTATCGGCGTGATCTTAATCAAAATGTAATGTATCTTAAATCTTGTTGTCAATAACGCTCATGAAGGTTTCAACCTAACCCAAATTTTTATGCATGTGAAGATATCCAAGATATGAATCTAGTATGAATGCTGCCGCAACGGCATGCGAACGCTGTTTTTCTTCTTTTGACGTTGACTTCTTGTGGAGCTCTGCGCGTTTACTGCTGAGTCGTTCATCCCAAAGAATCCAAGCGATGTGAGGAAATTGCGCTTTTAATGCTTCGTAGTGCTCTTCAATTTTTTTTGTCTGCTCGCTGATGGTTCCCCTAAGTGTTTTTGGGTAGCCAATTACTCCCTGTGTTATGCGCTCTTTGATAAAAAGTTCTTTAAGTTGCAGAATGAGCTGATCAGTCGTAACGGTCTTATATGGTTTTGCGAGTAATCCTAATGCATCAGAAAGCGCAATTCCTGTCCATTGGTCTCCAATATCGAGCGCAATAATTTTCATAGCGAGTGAACCTTTTTAATTTTTGTGGGCAATAGTACACTACTTGAGTGCACATAGTTAATTTTATGCCTGAGCGGAAGGGAAAGTCATGTCTTTAGGCGCGTTAATACAAAAAATTAATGAAATGACGGTAAGTTGGCCAATGTTGATCTTTGTTATCGCAGTGTGCCTGATCTGTACCGTCGCCTTTCGCTTTATTCAGTTTAGATACTTTATTGCCGCTTGGCGATATATGTTATTCCCTGAAAAAAAGGGATCAACGGGCGACATGTCTCCCTTTCAGGCGTTTCTCAATTCTCTGAGCACCGGACTTGGAAATGGAAGTTTGGCTGGTGTTGCTACTGCTATGTATTCTGGTGGTCCTGGGGCGGCTTTTTGGATGCTTGCCCTTGGTCTTATTATCATGTCTGCCCGTTTTGCAGAAGTGTTTTTGGGAACATATTTTGCGGCTCATAGCACTGTTGAAAGTCGCATTGGCGGACCAATGCTCTACTTGCGAGCAGTGCTTGGTGGTGTCTGGTTAACGCGAATATATGTTTTTTTTGGATTATTGTTCTGCTTTATCGTTGGCAATGGCATGCAAACTAATTCTATTCGCATTAGTGTGTATGCAACCTGGGGCGTGGCTCCTATGGTAACGGCAGCTCTCCTTTTAGTGTTTATGGCATATGTAGTATTCGGTGGAGCAGCCCGGATCATAAAGGTTTCTGATAGATTGGTTCCTGTCAAAGTGATAACCTTTTTTGGTTCATCTGCCATTGTGCTCGCTTATCACTATCAAAATTTAATACCAGCATGTAAATTGATTTTTTCTTCTGCGTTTCAACCCTTAGCGCTTGCAGGCGGTGTGGTAGGGTTTGCGGTGCAACAGGCGGTAAAGTATGGGGTGATCCGCTCCATTGCAGCAACAGAATCCGGGCTAGGAACTACCGCAATATTTTTTGGCGGAAGTGGTAGTAAGGAGCCCGTTAAAAGTGGCATTATGTCAATGCTCACCTCCTTTATTAGTACCTTGGTCTGTGTCATTGTTGCGTTATGTATCATTGTCTCAGGTGTTTGGGATTCTGGACTTACCAGCACCGCACTGACCGTTGCCGCATTTTCCACCGTGTTTGGTGTCTATGGTGGTTGGATCGTGTCATTTCTTTCTATCGTGTTTGGTATGGGTGTTTTGGTATCATATGCATATGTTACGCGTGAATTCTGGTTCTATATCACAAATTATCGTTTTGAGTATTTGTTTGCCACAATTTACAGTCTCGTTGCCTTTGGAGCAGTATTTGTTGACCCGACTGTTTTGTGGAGTCTTGCTGACTTGCCGAATGCAGGAATGCTCACTATCAATTTAATTGGTATTCTGTGGTTAACTCCTCTGATTCGTCGAGAGGTGATAAAGTTTATGCAATCACAAAAGAAATGATGTTATTTTATGACTCAGGCGTTCTTTCCAAAAATATATCCAGTTGCATGTCATACCAATAATGTTGGTCCTCAGACGACCTTTGTGGCTATTAAAGGACAACACCAAGATGGTGTCAATTATATCGGTAAAGCGCTTGAGTTAGGAGCGCGCAGTATTGTGGTACAGCGTGATGCATGTATTACAGAGAATATTTTGGCAATGATTGATGCGTATCATGCCACTATTAATTATGTTGATAATGCACGTATAGCTCTTGCTCAGCTCAGTGCTGCAGCATTGGGGTATCCTGCAAAAAAGCTTCGTATCATTGGTATAACGGGAACTAAAGGAAAAACATCGACTGCGTTTTTACTGGAACATGTATTGCGTTGCGCGGGATTTAAAACGGCTTTACTTGGTACCGTCAAAAATATGATTGACGGCCAAGAGGTGCCGCATGAATTGACCACACCGCAGCCTGATTTTTTACACCAATTTTTTGCATGTTGTGTTGCTCAAAATGTTGATTATGTGATCATGGAAGTGGCAGCGCAAGCGCTTTCGCTACACCGGCTTGATGGTGTGGCATTTGATATGGCGTTATTTACTAATTTCAGCCAAGAGCATGGAGAGTTTTATGCATCCATACAGGACTATTTTGATGCCAAAAAACGCATTTTTGATTATCTAAAGCCAGATGCTTCTGTTTTGGTGAATGCGGATGATACGTGGTGCAAAGCCTTGTCATCGTATGCGCAAGCACAAGGATATTCACTTGGTGAGTATTATGCGCAGATGCCGGTGAGCATCATCTATCATCACAACAATCAATCAGATAATATTACGTGTCCAGTGCTTATTGGAAAATTCAATTGCTACAATGTTCTTGCAGCCGTAACTGCTGCGCATGAATTGGGTGTTTCTGTGAACGACATTCAGCGATCTATGTTGTCATTCCGGGGAGTGCCTGGTCGCATGGAACGCTATAGAATGCCTAATGGTGCCCAGGTTATCATTGATTATGCGCATAATCCGTCATCATTTAGTGCAGTGCTCTCAGTGTTAAAATCGCTTACGGATCATCTTATCGTGGTATTTGGCTGTGGTGGAGACCGCGATGCGAATAAGCGTCCGATTATGGGAAATATCGCAACACAGCATGCTGATTTGGTTTTTATCACTATCGATAATCCTCGCTCAGAAAATCCGCAAACTATTATCGATCAAATTTATCACGGTGTATCTTCTAGTTCGCGCTACAGAGTTATTAAAGAGCTTGATCGTGAGCGCGCTATAGTTGAGGCTTATCGCCTGTCTCGAAGTGACAGCATTATTGCATTATTGGGAAAAGGACCTGATGAGTATCAGCTTGTTGCGGGAATCAAGCATGTGTTTAGCGAAAAATCAATAATCTTAAGGCTGTCTGCGCAGGATGACTATGCCGAGCGAACGACTTTACAAAGAGATCGAGACTCAGTACTATAACTTTCATCTTATTGCGGATAAAATAGTAATTTTTTAACAACTTCAAAGGTGGAGACTATGACAGTAGTCCATTATTATGCCGCTTTTGCCGGTGTATCATTGTTTGGCTTAGCGGTCGTTTTTACCCTGCTGAGTCGTATTAAGGCGTTGCCTGTTGGTCATGAAAAAGCAGCTCAAATTGCAGCGGCAATTCGTACAGGTGCGATGACATTTCTAAAGGAAGAATACAAAATTATCGCCCTAGTTGTTGCGATCATCGCCGTTATCATGGCGTATTTTATGAGCATTGTGGCGGGTATTGTTTTTGCTACCGGATCTGTGCTATCAATGCTCACCGGTTTTATTGGTATGCGTGCAGCAACTGATGCGAATGTTCGTACTACTATTGCAGCAAAAGATAAAGGTGAACATGCCGCATTCATGGCCTCATTTCTAGGCGGTGGCGTAATGGGCTTTGCGGTAGCAAGTATAGGTCTTTTAGGTCTTGCTACCATATTTTATTTGTTCTCTCATCAACAAAATTTTGTGCAACTACTCACAGCATTTAGTTTAGGCGCAAGTTTGGTTGCTTTTTTTGCTCGTGTCGGAGGTGGTATCTTTACCAAGTCAGCTGACGTTGGCGCAGATTTGGTAGGTAAAGTGGAAGCAGGTATTCCTGAAGATGATCCACGTAATCCTGCCGTAATTGCGGACAACGTTGGTGATTGTGTTGGTGATACCGCTGGCATGGGAGCGGATATCTATGAATCGTACGTTGGTGCTATGGTGGCTTCGGTGATACTTGCGGTTACTACATATGCATCAAGTGGCTCTTATCTTGCCTATTTATCACTGCCGCTTGTTCTAGCCTTTTGTGGTTTGATTGGATCAGTGCTTGGTCTTGGATCAAATCTCATTCTTAAAGCAAATCCTGCAGCAATGTTGCGTAATGCAACTTATGTAGCAATTATAGGATTCCTTATTCTTTCCGGCTCTTATTTGTTCTACATGGGAATGGATATGCACCTATTCGTCTCCATTATTATCGGATGTTTTGCAGGAATCTTTGTCGGTTTAATCACCGAATATTATACGGGTGGAACACCGATTTCACGATTAGCAAATGCCTCACGATCAGGTGCTGCTACTAATTTGATTTATGGTTTGTCAATTGGCATGGAATCAACAGTTGCTCCTGTTATTCTTCTATCATTAGCGGTGCTTGGTGCTTATCTATTTGGTGGCGGTTTATTTGGACTATCACTCGCCGCAGTTGCCATGCTTGCTACGGTGGGTATTACGATGACTGTTGATGCATACGGCCCTATAGCTGATAATGCTGGCGGCATTTCTGAAATGGCAGGATTTGGCAAATCGGTTCGTGATATTACCGACAAACTAGATTCATTAGGTAATACTACTGCTGCTATGGGCAAGGGTTTTGCAATAGGTTCCGCGTTGCTCGCAGCACTGGCGTTGTTTGCAGCCTATTCACAACAAGCAAATATCGGATCATTGGATTTACTAAATCCACTTATCATGGCAGGTGTCTTTATTGGTTCTACTATGCCATTCCTTATTTCTGCACTTACTATGCGTTCAGTAAGTGATGCTGCATTAAAAATGGTCATGGAAGTACGCAGGCAATTTAAAGAAATACCTGGATTAATGGAAGGTAAAGCAGATCCTGATTATGCACGTTGCATTACTATTAGTACCCAGGCCTCACTTCGTGAGATGGTTCTTCCGGGACTCATTACGGTCCTGTCTCCCGTCGTAATTAAGTTGTTGTTGGGCAAGGAAGCTCTTGGTGGATTACTTATCGGTGCTACTGTTGCAGGCGTGCTTCTTGCGCTTATGATGGCAAATGGTGGTGGTGCTTGGGATAATGCAAAGAAATTTATCGAAGCAGGAAATTTTGGTGGCAAAGGGTCTGATACGCATAAAGCCGCTGTTATTGGTGATACGGTAGGCGATCCATTCAAAGATACGTCAGGACCTGCACTGAATATTCTGATTAAGTTGATGTCAGTAGTTGCGCTTTTACTTGCATTGGCATAGGTTGCTGATAACACAGTAAAATGTTATTGAATACATAAAGATGGCCCGAAGTTCTTCGGGCCATTCTTGCGCTAAGCTTGATATTTTTAGTGTGTTATCACCTGTTACATGTGCTATAATTACTTCTGTTGCAACAACTCACCCAGAGGGCTTGTAGGCGAGCCGCTACTTGGGTGCATCTACATAGTAATCAATAGAATTGGATATCATGAACAACATGTTAATTGTTCCTTATAAAAAATTTTTCACATCAACTAGTGCCAATGGTTTAATAATCATCATTGCTGCATCATTGTTTTTGCTTGGTTTGAGCATATTGTATGCAAGACATATGGGCCGATATTTAGCATGGACGATTCAAGCCCTGCTTGTTTTATGGAATATCGTATTGATTGGTGCTTTTGTTAATGCATATTATATAGATAAGAGCGATGAGCCTGCATTAATTCTTAATCAAGAAGGCATAAGAATTAAATTTCATGGCATTATTCCTTGGGATAATATTCAAGAAATCAATACCTATTGCATACCTACAACACCAATGCCGGCCATAGGTATAAAAATAAAGAACCCTTCCTTAGTATCAGCAAATGCTCCGTGGAGCGGTAAAGTTAGTTTGTTTTGGGCTACACTGTTTGGTTATTATTATCATATAACAATTACAAATATTGCGTTGGATTATGATGTTGTTGTCAACTTCTCTAGGCAATTTTTGTCATAAAAAATTCTTTGATATGTAACAATAAGGGAAGTAATTTTGCACGAGTTACTACACGCTATTTACTAGTGCGAAAATTATTTTTTCAGCTCAGCAATAAGTTGATCAATTTCTTGAGGATCATAATCACATGACCAGTATTGCAATTCCCACCCATGATCATTATGCGTTTCAAAGGGCATGATAAAATCGTAACAACTTTGCATATTATATTCTTTTTTTTTAAGCATTTTTATATATTCATCAGAAGAAAAATTACGTGGTTGAAACAGAAGCTTGCTATTGATTACTTTGAAGATATCTATCGTATTGACTCCAGGAAAATCACCTTCAGCAACATTGTTATTGTAACAAGTTACTAAACATGTTGTTTTGTGCGTTCTAAGTCTTTCGAGGGCTTCAGCCCATTGTTGTTTATAGTCACCAAGATGCCAGCTACCAAATAATAACGGACGTTGGCGAACTACTTTACTATTTATAATCAGATTAAACTCAAAAGTGTAAAAATTATCTCCTTCATATCGTTCTCTTGTAACTTGAATGGAAAGATTTTTATACATATCTCAGCCCCTAATATCTTTAAATGCATCGTCTAGCGTTGCAATGCGCTTGAATGATTTACCGGCTTTTTTAAATTCTTTCCACACACCACCACCATGACCAGTAGTATCATAATTGTAGTAACGATTCTCTTTTGGACAGTACCACAACTTTTGATTCGAAGTCTCAGTATTATGATTTTTGATTTCCTCCCAACCGCGCGAGCAATGTGGTGCATCTGCTCTGGAGCGTAGCGCTTTTATCCTCGTCATCAGGCCCTAATGACGACGAGGATCGCGAAAATTATTTTTTCAGCTCCGCAATAAGCTGATCAATTTCCTGAGGGTCATAGTTACATGACCATACAAGAAGTTCTTGACCATATTCATTGTGAGTTCGTATGGGAGTAATAAACTCATAACATGTTTGGATATTAAACTCTTTTTCCCTGAGCAATCTTTGATCGCTATCAGACATTAATGCTTTATATTGTATGTATAACGTCAAACCACTCCTGAACAGGGTAAACATCGTGACACCAGTATAATTTGAACTTAAAATGTGCACATATGCTTGAACAATACACGATATATCCTCAGTTCTTAATCGCTGTAGAGCATTTATCCACTGCTCTCTATATTCGCGTATTGTCCAAGTACCAAGAACCATATTATTTGCGAATATAATTTTGTTTTTTATCTTTAATGTAAAAACATAGACATCTTTCCCATATTCATCTTTCTTGATCGGCGTACTTATGAAAAAATTCTTGTGCACTGCTAACCTCTAATCGGATCAAAAAATTCATTAGTTGTTGCAAATCTGACAAATCGCTTACCATCTTTCGTAAATTGCTTCCATACACCACCACCGTGGCCGGTACGATCATAGCTATAAAATTTGCCGTCGGGAGTTTTCCACAATTTCTGATTCGAAGTCTCAGCATCATGGTTTTTAACTTCCTCCCATCCTCTCTCTTGTGCAATCTTGCGGATCTCTTCCGGAGTGTAACGCACGTTAGGACGTTTGTAGCGCTTTTTATCTTCATCATCATCGGGTCCCTTAGGATGCGATACACGAGCAATCGCGTGTTTAAGTGCTATCTTTCGTGCAAGTTCTTTCTTGGTTGATTTATGATCTTTAAGATGAACAAACGATTGCTTTTCACGAAATTCAGTGGCCTCAGCAATAATATTTTCACCGATAGCTCTATTTTCTGTCTTCGCGGCTATATAGGCTTCTTGTTGCTGTTGAAGCCTGATAAGATGCGGTAAATAGTAGTTGCTAGTTAACCTAATGATATTAGGTGGGGTTTCATTAGATGCTTTAGTGCTCTCTTGTACTATTTTTTTTACTATGCGGTAGGTAATGTATGTTCCTCCGACTGCAAGTCCAATAGGAAGAGCATTTTGTCCAATAAAAGTGGCTCCTTGTGCCGCATTCTGATAGGCGAAGTTCGCTCCATACTGCGCTCCATGATAAAGGGCTTTTGTTCCATACAACAAGCCCTTATAAGCAATACCAGCAC
>JAHDWT010000017.1 GCA_023382795.1 Candidatus Babelota bacterium | reverse complement strand
ACAAGATGCCTACAAAAACAATAAACACTATCAAGCCTTGGTTGCCAAATTTGGTACAGAGCGCATCATTCCGGTAAGCGCTCGCCTTGAACAGGAATTATCACAGCTCAGCGACCACGAAGCGCAAGAAATGATGGCTATGCTCGGCATCAAAGAACGCAGCCTAGATACCATTATTCGGCAAACCTACAAACATCTAGGCCTCATTACCTTCTTTACCTGTGGACCCAAGGAAGCGCATGCGTGGCCTATCAAAAAGGGCATCACCGTACGCAAAGCAAGTGGTGAAATCCATTCAGATTTAGAAAAAGGCTTTATTTGTGCTGAAGTCTTTAACTGCAACGATCTCTTTGCATATGGATCCGAAGCAAAACTCAAGGCTGCAGGCAAAGTACGCATAGAGGGTCAAGATTATATCGTCCAAGATGGTGATTTATTGAACATCAGATTTAATGTATGACATAGGTGCAACAAGTATCGTAACTAAAAGGCCCTGCACCGATATTGGTACTGGGCCTTTTTGGCTTAGCCAATTTTGAAATTATCACTTTTAACGGAATATATTTTATTTCAACCCACCATAAGACCAGGAAAACGATTTTTAAGTTTCTGTGCACATTGACCAAAATCAACCCCTAATCTCTCACATGCTTGCTGCTTAGCAATAAGATCTATTTGTAGCTTCTCAACAGCTGCTGCATCATAAGAACAAGAATCAATAAGCTGATTTATTTCCGCAATAAGTGCACGTTGTCGCTGCTTATATAGTTCAACTTGAGCTGGTATGGAATGATCAGTTGCTTTACGTATATCAGTTTTGCCGAGCAATGCTAAAATTGTTTGTACGTTCTCGTCAAAACATCTATCAACGCCCACAGAATCTGAAACATATGCCTTTGATGGCGTTATTACCAGCGTAAACCAGTGCCCCATTCCTCCACTACCTATAGCATTACTATGCCTCATAGTGCCAAGTAGAAATACATGCTTATAATCAGGTTGAGTCTTTAGCGCATTCCTAACGGCCCCAAAGTCATACAAATTAAGCTCCGGATTACCCGCTAAACTAATATCTTCTATGACAGTAATTGGCAAATTTTTGTCTTGAAGAATAACGCCATGTTCTCTTTCATAGCCAATCAAAGCTTCTATCTCTCCACTATTCAATCCATTTCCAGTTGGATCTACAGAAGTGAGACCATACGATTGTACTCGATTGTTATAAGCCCCAAGGGCTGCTTCAACACGTTGCTCCGTATAAACTAATTTTGCTTCAGCATTCATGTATACTTGTAGTATGCTTGGATTTGCCTGTAAAAATACAACCGCTTGATGTCTTTCCTGAGAATCGTGTTCACCAGATTTGAAGACCTTGAGAGCATCGTGAAAATCATTAATAGTCAGCTCTACTTTTGCACAAGAGGAATTGAAAAGTTTCTGAATTTTTTTCTGTAAAATTGCGTCCCCAATGGAGATCAAGAGAGCTTGCACCGCATCTGGATTAGTGGGATTACCAAAAAAATTCTGACGCATTTCTGCTTTAGCATATTCAAACATTACCATTTGCATGCGTTTTGCCACAACTGCTTGACGCCAAAAACCACCATTCATATGGGCGCGTGAATTTGGAAGTCCAAAGAGTACATCTTTAATTTGCTCATCATCCGCTTGGGTTAAATTTTTCTGGGCAACCAAAATACCGTTTTTTAACGCATGAAATCCGCAACTGGTATCAAACCCCTGTCTACAAACAGGCACACTCAGAATTTCTATCACCGGAGAATTGCCTAAAAACTGGGAACTTGATTGTTGCGCAATGGTGCCTTGTTGGATATTGCTCACAGGCAATATTAATTTGTTTGAATGTCGATTTAGCAAAAAATAGTTCGATAGTAATCGCCAAGGCGTCGATGCGAGCCGAGTAATATAGGTACTCCATATCCGAGAAACACCAGATGATTGATGATGAGTCTTTAATACCATTTCGCCTGCTGCGCTAAGATACGTACCCTGAAACAGACACCATGCCAGTAGAAATTTTTTGTTGATTATAACCATGACTTTTTAACCTCCATAAACACCACGATGTTATCTAGAACCTATGGATTTCATCATATCACGAATCAATATTTTTTCAAATTGGATTTATTGCAACACAGAGGGAGTCTGTATCAGACTCCCTCGAAACTAGTACGTTCTCAATTTTGGACAGCCACCTTAACCACGGCGAGCATTGTCTTCAGATCACCAACCTGGCGGAGGTGGTGGCGGTGGAGGTGGTGGAGCTTCACCTCCAGATTGTTCCCCTGGTAATGGGGGCGGTGGAGGTGGTGCCTCTGGGATACCTTCTTCTCCAGGAGGTGGTGGAGGTAGACCAGGACCAGCAATAGGAGCTGCATAAGTTCTTAGATTTTTTATGCTTTCTATTAGGGAATTCACATATCCATTGGCCTTCTGCTTCATATCATCCGAAATTGGTTGTCTGTCACTCAACCTGATTTGGCCAATACCTTGTGAAAAATCATGCCTGAACTGTTCAAGCTTTTCATCAGTTACAGAACGCATCTTCTTTTTGGCATCCGCGGCAGAATCCCCATAGTATAATGCATCGATGAGCGACGCGAAGAGTCCGGATAGCTTTTGATAAAATTCTGCTCGCTTAAGATTTTCTGGATCTATGGTACTCAGCACTCTAATAGTATCAATTTGATCAGACCCCTTGCCCTGATTAAGAATTTGCACATTTTCTGCAATTTCACGAAGAGCCTCTAAAAACAACCGATCAAAGGTATTTTCAACAGGGGTAATATATTCTTTACGCGAAAGCGTCCATGATTTCCCTTGAGCATCGACTGCACGTGCGTCGTGCATAAATTGCTCCAACCATTTTTTTGCATCCAAAAATCGAAATTCTCTGATGGCACGTATGAAGTCATCAATTTTGTTTTGATAAATTTTATATTCAGTGATCAATTTCTTTGGCCATCCCACGTCAATAGCCTTGCTATATGTTTTTTTAGACTTTAATTCGCCGCCATTAAGCGCCTCCAAAGAATCGAGTAAAAAGGGTATGCGATCTCGTGGAGCTCCTGGAAGCTCGGTTGGATACACTCTCATAAGATTCAATAAGATGCCATAGGGTTTAATCACCGTATAAAAATCTTGTTCTTGCATGCCTGAAAGTCCATACAGCAAATCTGCATCACCAACAAGATCCACAAGAGCCTGATATGCACTGCGCGCAGTACGCACAGCGCCATAAAATTTTTTCTGTTCATTTTTGAATGCTTCAAGAGTAAACTTCAAACCACGTATTTTTTCTGATAAGAACTTATACGCATCCCCACCTCTATTCCTTTCTTCACGTAGCTCTAAAAGCAACCCTTTAATAAGAAGATAATTGCCAAAGAGTTGTCCTAATTTTTTTTCGGTTGCACCCTTAAGATCTCGAAGCTCTCCCTGTGTAAATAATGGGGACAACTTTTCAAAAAAAGTTTCAATCTTGGGTTCTCCTGGGTCAGGTGATTTAATATAATTTTCTGCATCACCAAAAACCACTTTTTGTTGCCCATTAAGCCCTGCCAACAGTCGCCGATCTTTAAAAATCTTCATAAGATCGCCTACTGTTTTGACTCGATTAATTCGTTCTTTCATCTCCTTAAAAAGATCTAAAACAACTACTTCTGGTTTAATTCTGTTGTTATGATCAGTTTCAATTGCAAAAAGAACGTCCTGAACTGTTGAGCCCTGCGCATCAATAGAAAGTGGTTCGGCAAGTCGATTTTCAAAAAATAGGCTCGTTATGATCTTTGCAGTCAACGTTCTTTTTTGTATGGGACCAAGTAGCATGTTGAGCAGTGGGCCATCTTCACCCAGATTACCAATAAGCCCGTTGTAACGTAAAAAAATAGGGTTCATACGAAGATTATTAATGCCCAATGCTAATATAGTAGTATATGAATTACTAAGTTGCTGTAGCACCGGTGCAAGATATGCTTCTTTGTTTCTAATATCGGCAAGAGCCTGCTCTCTGGATTCATCATTTGGATAATATTTCACACGAGCGTCTTCATATTCTTTCACCACTTCTTCATGCGCAACCATTTTTCTTCGATACTCAATATAGTTCTGATCTAATGCTACTTGCGCGGCAATATTCTTTAGCAAAGCGATCACTTCTGCGTCTGACCGCACTTGCTCGGCAATACTAATCTTAGCACTATCTATGTGCGGACGCTGAAATACAATCATATTCCCTATGATAATGGACATGTCCAAATTTAAGGCATCTGTTTTTGTTTGATCAAAAAGACATGTTTGAATCAGATTCTTAAAAGTACGCAGTAACCCATCGCTATCAAAGTGAGAGAGCCAATCGTCTACCCCTCTGTCTTGAGGCTTGGTGAGCGAATCAAGGAAATGATCTAAACTTTGATCGTCATTAGTAAACAGATTTTTAAGCTCCTGCCGCTTCTTAAATAATTTGTTTTTACCACCTAGCTCAACGGCCAACATATAAGCTATATAATAGCGATAGGCATCAACACGGTTATCAAATGTTCTTGCAAATTCTCCGGCACCTACTGGCGGTTTACCTTCAGCAGAAAATGTCTTATAGGCACACTTGTGAAGTGTCTCGATTAACACCGCATCAGATTTTTGTTGCTGCTCAAGAGTTACACCTTCTTCTTGCGCTAGAATAGCGTTCAACAGCAGTTCTTGTATAGTTGGCTTCGGCTTCTCAGGTTCTTGCTGTACCACACCACCTGGTGCACCTTGCCCTGGTTCAACAGCAGGCGGTGCTCCTTGACCATCTGGAGCTCCGGCACCCCCTGGACCAGCACCATTTCCCTGACCTGCATCACCGCCTACGCCAGCACCACCAGCTCCTCCATTTCCGCCTGGAATACCACCTCCCGGTTGGGCTCCAGCGCCAGGCCCAAGGCCTGCACCACGTTTTTCTGCAAATAAATCAGGAAAAATACCTAGCTCCTGCAATTGCTTCTTTACGTCTTCACCAAAACCCTGCTCTTCTGCTGTTTCTACAAGTACTCGAACCTGCTTCTCATTTAATGATCGTAGATAGTCGGGCGTATAGAGAGAGCGAGCATCGATGAGAATGCTCCACAAGACTAGTGGTAGTACATAATACTTCATCATGGCAAGGTATACTCCCTAATAACTAAAACCGGCCAATAACCATATTCCCCACTGTGATGCAACCGGACGGGTATCCACACTACCTCCGGCCATCTCGATCCGCGCTCCAAAACCTATATAAACATCTCGCTTCAGGACAGAATCGAGGTGATATGCCCCTTGCATAAAAAGCGTATGCGTGTGCGCAGAAGGAGCAAGCCCCGATTGTTCATCGATATCCGCGTCAGTCAATAATTCTGGAGGATGTGATCCATGTGCAACACCTGCTGGAATCCCCAAATCAGCAGCATCAGAAATAGTAAGCGACGCTAAGCCATCAGCTGCGGCGACATGATCAGCATTCAAATTCGCAAACGCCATATCACCCAGCACCTGTAATGCTGCATTACCTGCTCCCTGCCCGGCATGCAACGTTGCTTCATGCTGTGTCGCATTCAATTCCACCGCGCTGCCCGCAACCGTAAATCCGTATACACTTGCATCTCCTTTTACTGCATAACTAAAATGAGGAATTTTTTGACGCGCTACTATTCTTTCTCGACTACGCCCCCACCAGGAATAGCCTAAATCAATGTCCCAATTGCAATGCCCTGCTCTTAGAGTAAGTGTCATATCTCCCTGAATAGCAACGTTGATATCAGCATCGAGTGTCGTGACATGTAAGGCTGGCAATAATAGTCCCTGGTATTGTGTAGATACAGGAGCCCCTGCAGGGATTTGTACATCGGTACGCATGTTTCCCATTTTTTGTAGTAACATATATCGGCTTCCCTTGCCATTCCGTACCAAATCAAACGATCTTTTCTGCTTTGCCGCATACAGATGGGAACAATAGAAACGCACCATAAGTGCATAATAATGTGAGCAATCTCGCCAAAGGGTAACATGCCCTTGCATGCCTACTCCCAATTCGACATGACGACCATTACCAACATAGGGCTCAAATAAAAATTCGGCACTGCGACGAGCACCGGCAGGCAATCCAAGCTGAATAAAAACACTGCCTACTCGATCTTCTGATCTATCCAACGTTAGACCAAAAGCCAGGTTAAAAGCAGAAATACCCGTTGCGTGACGCGCCCCGTCAATTTTGCCAAACCGTAACGGTTACAACATATCTCCAAAGGTTACACCGCCTCGCAATGCCGTCTCTACACGATCAACTAAATCCACGCGATTGATTCTCCGATTACCACCACCTAGATAACCAGCTGGATGAAAATTGACTCCCTCCTCAAGCACGGTTTCATGTAAGCGCATATCCCATCTTGTATGGACGAATGGCACATGACATGAGACATACACACTTTTTTTACTGTCCCCTACCGTTTTTTGATACAACGTTTTATACCCAACCACATCACCTACTATGGTTTGTATGCGAGGCTGTACGGTTACTTTACTCTGAAAATCAGAAGGTAAGCCAAAATAATCGGCTAAAATATCTCGATCAGACCGATCATGCACTCGGCTCCCTGAAAATCTTACTTCATTACTTCCCAGCATATAACGAGCAATATGATCACTTGCAAACGATTGGCCATAATCAAGCCTAGCCCGCACGATACCATTTCCGGGCGACTGATCATATTCTTGTATATAATCGGCCCATGCGGTAATGGCATGAATACTCTCACTACCAAATGGGCGAACGACAAACGTAGAAGAACCATAAAAGCCGTACACTGAACTAAACACCACAAGAGCGGCGACACCCAATCTGATAGCCAGGTGAACTAGAAGCGCTACAACGTGCCATGATAACTTCATCATACTCATCTCCTGCTCTGGTCTTTGTTGTTGCATCTTAATGAATCAACACCCCAAAATACAATAACCTATAAAATCTACTCCTTAGGAACCGCTCATTACCTATAAAGCCCTCTGTCATTAACTTCCAGTCACTCTTTACAGGGCAGCATTTTTATGACTATCTTACGGTGAATAAGGAAATATGGCTGCGGAACGGCGCCACAAAATCAATGCGTTGTAGCAGAATTATGCTACACTGTTCATGTATATAAGTTGGTAGGAATCGTCTATGAAACGAAAAAAGGGTTACTATTCTATCTCAGCTGTTGCAAAAATGTTTTCAGTGCACCAGCAAACAATCCGTCTTTATGAAAAGCAGGGGCTTATTACCCCTAAACGCTCTTCTGGCAATACGCGATTGTTTTCTGAAGAAGATGTCAACAAACTCGAGGAAGTTATTTACCTCACACATCAACTTGGCATCAATCTTGCGGGTGTGGAAATGATTTTAAAGCTTCAGAAAAAGATTCGACGCCTTCAAAAAGAAATGAATGCCTTGTTTGATGACACACATGCTGAATTGAAACAGGAACAACTTCACGCAGAACAAACTATCAAGGCGAATGTAAAAGACATCATGACGTTCAGAAGGCGACCAGCAGCTCCTAAGGAATTACCACCAGCAACATCAGCTGAGTCATCAAGCACTTCAACGAACAACACCACGAAAAAAGCACCTTTTGATGTTGACAATTGGGAAATTTCCTACGACGATTAAGCTAAGATACGACCAATTTTTGTTGATGAACCCAGAAAAAACTATTTCTTAGATTGTTGCAACATGCTAAAGCTTATAAAGGAATTATAAAGCGGGCACTAAAGGAAGGGTACCGATATGATTGATAATTCATCATTTTTTGATACTGCGCAAAATCAATTTGTGGTATCTTATGAGCTCCTCAGCCTTCTCAAGTGGCTTGTAGAACATGATGCCAATAGGCTAAAAAAAGTGATTAGTAGGGCCCTGGAGGGGGGGCTTAAAAAAGAACTCCATACCGCCGAACACTGGGCAAAAGGAGACACGGAAGGGATTCATCATAGCATTGTTGAGTTTTTAGGCTTACTTGAGGTGCTTCTGCACGAATGCATGGAAGAAAAATTAGCGCAACAAGCAATAGAAAAGAAACTTATGCCGGCAATTGATCATATTGATATAACCATGTGTGATGATGCAACCATACAATCAAGTGTGCAAAAAGCAACGGTAAAAAGTGAAAACAACCCTGAACTCAACCCAAAAGAACTTCTGTTTGAGGAACTACTCAAACACTGGAAACCAGCCAAGAAATCAGCAGCACATTAAAACTATAAAGGCCCCAGCATGACGCTGGGGCCTTTAGCTACTATCTCTTATTGCAACATCACCAGAACCCTAGTTCGTGCAATGCTTCACGTACTTCAAAAAGTGGTAATCCCAAAATCGTCGTAAATGAACCATCTACACGCTTGAGAAACTGAAAGCCATAACCTTCTATCACAATTGCTCCAGCAGTCTCTAAACACCGCGAACATTCTATATAGTGTTCAATTAAGTAGTCAGGAACTTCAAACTCAAAATATGCCTCCACATACCGATCGATACGCTGCTCAAGATGCCATGAACCATCTTTCCACACCTTGCGATCAAGACAAAATGCCGTACCTGCGCGAACGCCGCCGCTACTTGCTTTAATTTTTGCTATTGCATCGGCATAGTCTGTTGGCTTACCCTGCAATCTACCTTGATTATCCAAGCACAGTGTATCCGCAGTCAATACAAAACATCGCTCTCCTTCATAATTGCCTTTGGGTAATAGCACATGATCCATCTTGTGTATCGCAATGCTTTTGACTACACGTGGTAACGGCATTCCCCAATCACACGCACTCTCATCCGCTGACTGCTGAACCACACTGAAAGGAATACGAGCTTCCTGCAACAATTGCTTACGAGCAAAAGATCCTGATGCTAACAACAAGTTATGTTTCATAAAAACCCTCACATTATTCTTTGACAGATAATATTCAATCGATCATTTATCTGAACACTGCACACATCAACACAAAAAAAATCCGTATAACATTGTGTTATACGGATTCATAACTTTTTCATTGGCTGGGACGGCAGGATTCGAACCTGCGCATGCCGGTGCCAAAAACCGGTGCCTTACCGCTTGGCTACGTCCCAACACCCCAAAATTTCATTATCTATTAATCGGCGTCATACTCTTCAAGATCACCACCGACCAGATCGCCAACCTTTTTATATTCTGCGACGATCGCATCTTCAATCTTTTTACGCATTTCAGAATTGAGTGGATGGACAATATCCCTAAAAGTCCCATCTTTCCTGCGACGCGAAGGCATGGATACAAACAATCCCTTGTCGCCATCAATCACTTTTAGATCGCGAATAATAAAGCAATTATCAAAGACGATCGTTGCATATGCCTTAAGCCTACTACCTGATTCCCTTGCAGGAAAAACTTTTACTTCCGTAATTTCCATGTGAGCAATCCTTTTGGAGATACCTTTACTATCCCTTTTTATCGTGCTTTATCAATTGTGCCTTCAGTGTATAGTATACCAGGCGTCATTGTCAAATTTCTTAAAGTCATTTTTATCAATTTTTAAGGTTTTATAAAAGTTTGCGTAATGCACGCAAACGCGCTGACCGTGCTGACGGATTCGTCTTTGTTTCTTCTTCTTGCGCCATCACAACGCGCGGAGTCAAAATTTCTGCGCGTCCTTCTTGTTTACACTGGACAAAAAATTGTTTCACGACGCGATCTTCGAGCGAATGAAAACTAATACAGACAAGACGACCATCTGGGTTAAGTACTTTGAATGCGATGGGAAGAAACGCTTCAATGTTAGCAAGCTCTTTGTTAACAAAAATACGCAATGCTTGGAAAATTCGTGTAGCCGGATGGATAGCACCGCGCTTTACGCCACCGGGCAATGCACGCTCTACCAATCTTGCCAAACCTTTGGTTGTCACGATTTTTTTTACGGTACGCTCTTCCACGATGACACGTGCAATTCTTCCCGCAAATCGCTCTTCTCCAAATTCCTTAAAGATTTCATACAGCTCTTCTTGCGTTGCATTATTCACAATGTCTGCTGCGGTGGTTTTTTGATGAGGAGGCGACATGCGCATATCAAGCTCAGTATCACGATAAAGAGAAAATCCTGGTCGTTCAAAAATCTGCATCTGCGATGTGCCAAAATCGGCAAGGATACCGTCAACGCTCGTAATTTTTTGTTCTTTGAGGATTTTATAAAGTAGTGCAAAATTTCCCCACACCAACCTCAGCCGTGCTGGAAACTCTTCTTGCAGGGGTAGCCCATACGTATCTAAAGATTTTTTATCCCAATCCAAGGCGACGACCGTGCATTCCGGCTCTTTTTCAAGAATAGCTCTCGTGTGTCCACCTGAACCAAACGTAACATCGAGATACACTTTACCAGGGCGCGGATCAAGATACTGGAGAACTTCTTCTACTAAGACTGATTTGTGCAACATAGGTGTAATTGGTGTTTCCTGCATACGAGTAACTCACTATAACTGTTCTTGTGGTGCAAAATGTTCCACGACATTGGATAGCTTCATGCCGTGTGATCCCTTAACTAATACCACTGATTCCTGACCAACCAGCTGTTCGAGTTTGGTAACCGCTTCATGCCAAGATGGTACAAGCTCGATCTGTACGCCAAGCGGAATGGTTTTTTGCGTCCATTTGACCATCTCTCCTACCAACACCACCTTCTTTAATGACGGTGCTTTGCGTAAAAATCTACCAAGCTGGCGATGCCAGAAAGGAGAATTTACGCCAAGCTCAAGCATGTCGCCAAGCACTGCAATTTTTTGGGCATTAGTATCAAGGTGCTCGAGCGCAAGTAATGCAGCCTTCATGCTTTCAGGACTCGCATTATAACAATCATTAATTAAGACGCCTTTACCACGTGCCAATGACCGCATTTCAAATCGACCGTTTACTACGATTGGTTGCTGCAATCCTTGCATAATGCTTTCTTCTGAAATGCCAAGAACATATGCAGCCGCTGCTGCTGCAAGACTATTAAATACGCGACCTTCATTGGTGCCCTGAAGGGTCAACGGTATTTTCTGTTTATACAATTTAAGCACAAAGCTTACTTGATTATTACCTACACGGATTTTACGCGCCTGCACTTGATTCATGGTTTTTGTACCAAACTTCACAACTGGATGTTTGTAGCCAACCTGTGCCAGCACAGCCTGATCACCATTAACAATCCCGATGCTTTCTTCGGTAAAACATTTGAAAACATCGCGCTTCTCTTGCGCAATATCTGCAAGCGATCCTAAGCCTTCCATGTGACTATGCCCCACCGCAGTGATCACCGCGGTAGTTGGCCGCAAGACATCAACCATCTGCGCCATTTCACCTCGCCGGCTGATTCCCAATTCAAACACCGCAGCATGATGATTCGCGCGCATATTAAAAATGTTGAGAGCTAGTCCAATGCGAGTATTTTGATTGCCTTTGCTTACGCAACATTGTTTTCCTGCTGCCATCAGAATATGCGCTAACATCTCTTTGGTGGACGTTTTACCAATGGAGCCAGAAATTGCCACCACCGGATAAGAAAATTGGCTTCGCCACGTCGTCGCCATTCTGATAAGAGCATGTGTCGGATCAGCTACCAGAACAACAAGTTTGTCTTGATACACAGAAGTTGGTAATTGA
>JAHDWT010000016.1 GCA_023382795.1 Candidatus Babelota bacterium | reverse complement strand
TAGCCGATAAATAAAGAAGATGCGCTATCTATTTAATTTTCGGATAAGCTCTAAACTATTCTTTGTCCTATCCATCCAGTTTTGCCACCAAAAACCAAAACTCGCTCTGCCTCAATTGATACAAACTGGAAACAAAATGCAGTTATCAAAACTCGTTGAAATAACATTATATCCCTTTTAATTTGGTAGTATTCCTAACAATTCGAAATATTCTGTAAGTCGTTGTTTAGAGATGACAGCCGAATCAGAGGAATACTCTCTTCCGGCTAAAGAAACATCTACCTTTTTGCCATACTTCATGTAGTGAGCTTGTTGGTCTATTTGATCCTCATCCTTCACAATAGAAGACTGAATCACAAAATAGTTTTCAAACTCAATTGTCCGCACCATTTCCTGTTGATTAATCAGAGTTTCGTGTAATTTTTCTCCAGGACGAATACCTGTAATCTTAGTCTCATTATTCACACCAAAACCATCTTTAAGCACATCAATAAGGTCAACGATTCTCATAGAAGAAAGTTTACGGACAAAAATTTCTCCACCAACCCCAAAACGCAGAGCGTCAAACATCTGTTCTATCGCAAGCTTTTTATCGATTACAAATCTCGTCATACGCTCATCGGTCAACGTTAAATGATCGCCCTTACTTATTTTCTCTAAAAAAATTGGTACGACTGAACCAGTACTTTCAAGGATATTGCCAAATCGTACAACCATAAATTGTGTTGCTATACGTGTTCGATCATAGTTAGTAAAAATCTTCTCCGCTACAAATTTGGATGCTCCATAAGCATTTACTGGCGAGCAAGCTTTGTCTGTTGAAACAAATAGAACCTTCTTAACATCATTCGCAACACAAGCATCAAAAACATTCATCGAGCCCCAAATATTGGTCTTTACTGCTTCTTCTACATTGAACTCCAGAGCATCCATCCGTTTAAGTGCTGCAACATGAAACGCAATATCAATACCACGCGTTGCGTATATCACTCGCTCATAATCGCGAATGTCTCCTATGACACTCTCAATTCTTGGATCATTACAAAGATTCTGCATTTTGAAGTGCTTTACCTCATCACGACTGAAAATAACAATCTTTCTAGGAGAATATTTTAAGACTTCCATGGCTATCGCTTGACCCAAATACCCGGTACCGCCAAAAATTATGATGTTTTTACCACAGAATAACTCATTTAATGTGTACGCTTGGGAGAAAATATTGATTGCCAATTGCATTATAATCAATATTTTCAAAACAAAAAAAATCATCGTATCCCCGCATCAAAATCAACTTTGTTTTACTTCTTTATCCATTCAACATAAGTACCGCTGCGATTAATAAATGCGCCTCAAATAAGCTATTTTTTATCATAATATGTAAGCTGATTATCAATAAATGCACGCATTATATGATTTTTCTGCGCTATATAACTCGGTGGATATTGCCTCCAATTCGAACCGCCAGAGAAATAATGCAAAAAATAACCATCGCAGTAAAACTCAAATATATAGACAGGATCAAGGTCCAGGATAAAATTGATCGCTTGCTTATCGTAGCCGAGACTTTTCAGAAAATTTTTATCTTTATTCAATATGGTTATAGTATCATCTTTATCAGAGGTAGTCGTTCTACCCATGTGTACGAACCGATACCGCAAATCCGGATTATTTTTAAAATAATAATGAAAATGCCCACCAACATCGCACAATAATCCCTCCACTCGACCACCATAAAAACTGATACTTTTCTTGTTGGGAGCTGTTGCCATATTTATAAATACCGCCGCCGGGGAAATGTAAGTAACTTGAGTTGTGGAATTTTTTCGCCATTGTTTTGCGGCAACTAAATGCTCTTCACCTACAAAGCTTTTGATGTGTAAAGGTTTAATCAAAAACATATCTGAATCTATTATCAGCACTATACCATCATACTCAAACCCCATGCTTTCTAGTGAATAACGTAATCCTCCCATATGGCGACCACCAGGAGTATTTTCAACATGCATTTCTTCAGGAACCCGCAAACATTTAACATTCAATTTTTTACAAGTTTCATTAATTTCCCGCTCTAGCTGTTTATTGGGCGCATCGTTAAAAACTACATATTCATATTCATCTTCTAGAAATGCATTAAATGTTCTAACATGGAGCTCAATCATATCGGGACGACTATGAGCATGAGTCATTATAAGGATTTTGTCGGTTATTCCTAATAAAGAGCCAACTTGCGATAAAATAACAATTGTAGAGATAACATACTTCATGCAAAGCTCCTTTTTTTAAACTTTCCATTTATCTTACCAAACAAAGGTAAGGCTTCTAAGGCTACAACATGATTCAGTGCCATTGTTATACAATCGCATGCTCATCGTTTATGCTTTGCACCAAATTAAACCCAATATAAACTTTATTGCTCAATCAAAGTTAATGCATGTAAAATATGTTCAATTCTATTTACATACGTATGTTTTTCTTTCACAAAATCCATAAGCTCATGAAGTTCTCCAAGAGTAATAGACTTGCTACGCTCCAAAGCAAGATAGCATAATTGATAGGGATCTTCATGATATACAATTTTGCCCTTAAAAAGCTCGTAAACCGTTTTTGAATTCGTAACTCCAAGTGCACCATAACTGATATTTTTAAAAATCCTACATGGGATATACCCCTTCTCGCACTGCCACTTTCCCTGTATTGCAGGAGCTACTATAGACCGTATGATATGCTCTCTATTTTGCTCAGGAGAAATACTCTGTTTATGTATAAATCGAATGCCATTTTCTTTGCATGCCTTAATAAATCGATACAATTGTTTGTGATTACTAAAGGGTTCATCTGGACAAATTGTTCCAACCCAATAGCAATAATTTTCTTTATTATGCGGCATCGATACTTTAATAACGTCTATTTCTTGAGGTAACAAATCCGTTGCCCATGGCATGTACAACGTTTTGTTCGATTTTTGGAAATATATGTAATCTTCAATTTTTTCTACATCACGACTAAGAAGATCATGCGTATAAACCTGTAGTATCAAGCAGCGTCCCTTCTGATATAAATCGTGGTATTTTTGAAGGTCACAATTATGTAAAACATAATAACAATCATCACGAAGTGGAATTTTTTTGTCTGCAAGTCCCGTTGTTACAAAAAGAGAGCCACTAAAATCAATATTGTTTATATTGTCGTCGTTATCCAACCAAAGAGTATCGTATCCCAGGTACTTAAATGATCTATAAAAAGCATAATGGACATATGAATGAGTATGTGTATGTAACTTATGTCCCCAAATGACCACTTTGTTACACTGAAAAAGAGCAGCACAATCGACAAAAAAGCCTAAACTAAACCAAAAAATATAAAAATGTTGTGCGATCTTCATTTTTATCCTATCCCAAATAAACTAAACTAATAAATTATATTCATATGGACACATAAACATCTCCCCACATCCCCCAACATTCGCGCCAAATATCTTTTTTTGATTCTTCCATAATCTGTTGTTTTAATTCCTCGCCAGAAAGCCAATCTGAAAACAAAAACCATCCACGCTCACCAGGAGCGAAGTTAAATTTTCTGTAACCCATCTGGCATAAATAATCTATACATTTTATAGTTGTTGAAAAATTTTCAATATTACATTCAAACGAGATACAGGGTATTTGTTGCGAAAGTCCTTTAAGTACCTCATATTCGAATCCTTCAACATCAATTTTACAATAAGCAGGAATACCATACTTACCAATCATCATGTCGAGTGTCTTGATATCAATGGTCGTTCTTCGATCCCATGTATATTGGTGGTCAAAAAATCTGCCACTCATTAAAGAGTTCTGGTGGCAAGTTGACAATGTCGATGCCTGCGAGCAAATATATAGTGTTTCCTGTTTTTCAATCGCTCCTAATCCACATTGCTCTATCGAAACAAGGTATCCCCTTCTGCCAAAAAGACTCTTCAAGCGCCCTATACATTCGATTTGCGGCTCAAAGCAGACTACATGGCCCGCACCACATTTAATATAAAGCTCTGCCTTCTTGCCCACATTTGCCCCAACATCAAACACTAACGAACCGATAGAAATAAACTGCGATAAAAAATCTACCGATTCAGACTCGTGAAATTCGTTAAAAAAAATTGCCTCTGTTTGTGCAAAAAAAGTTATCAACACCAATACCACTACAGAGAGATTCGCTTTAAACATTACGGATACACCTTTTTTATTCAATTACAATTTCTCAAAAAATTAGGCACGCATACTGTTGTGATCTTTAACTAGTGCTACAAGTCTCTGAGGATAATCAAATGATCGAGCACAGTAAGCTCTTGGCAATATCAGTGATGGCTTGTGATCGACAAAATAACGATTCAAATAGCTCTCATCGTGCCAGACAGCAACGATTCCTTGTTCTAAATCAGACTCCATCATACCAATAAGGTTGTATATCATTTTAAAAAAACAATCACTGACTCCGCCGTAAAATCCACCAGCAAAATAATATTCCCCTTCACTTTGTAACACGCATGCCGTTGATTTTCTTCGAATTTCATAGGTACCACGTTTATCTATATATCCGGGATGTAGCGTACCAACCAGGCTTCCGAAAATTTCATCTCCCACCAAATCAACAAATAACATGTCTGCATCACATGCAAAAATATAATCCATATCTTGTAGATAACTTCTATGATCCCAATAGGCGTAATACCGAAACATCGTGTCATAAGGCCAACCAAAACGATCATGCGGTAAAACGACAACATCGCGGCCATCGTCCTCTATAACACCATCGGTAAAAATAAAGTATGTGACTTCGTGATTCGTACAAAAAAACTTGCGCGCAGATTGTAATAAAGATGGGATGAAGCATGTATATTTTCCGGTGGCAACCACGCAAAGACCAACCTTTTCTGCATGGATAGAAACCGTAATAAAACAAAGAATGACAAGAAAATATTTCTTAATAGCGCTTTTTATCACATTAATTCCTCAAATAAATGTGTAAAGCTTCCTCTTTTTCTCCGATACACTCCCAGATAAGCGTGTCCACCTTGGCATTGCCATGAATAAAGCGCTCAATTTTATTTTTGTTGTATGCATTGTGATACAATACACATCCTCTATCGATGGCCGAACAAATATAGTCATCTGCTTTGTGTGGTTTTATGAAAAAAATCACGATAACTTCATCACGAGCTACGCGAATCAACTCATTTAATGCTAATTCATAATAATCGAGATGTTCCAATATGTGTCGTGCATAACAAACTTCTATAGAGCTGTCTGGCAAAGGAATACTCTCGATACTCCCTTGAATCGCATTAATTCCCAATGATTGCGCTCGTGTTATAAGCTTTTCAGTAATATCAATACCCAAATAAGCAATATCCATTCCATCTGCCTTGTAGCCTAATAATTCGGTACAAAGGCCACATGGAATATCTAAAACACTTTTGTAACCCCTATTCTTTATATATTCACGCATGGTTATACGAGATTCCGCCTGAATACCACCCAACCATGACGCAAAGGTTTCCATCTGTTTTTCAACATTCGTTTCCCACCATTTTTCATGCTCTTTCTGGGTTATACAAAAATCACTTGATACATAACTGACAAACAATATTACCAAATAGATTAATCTTTTTTTCATATACCCCTCGCGTTATCATCTTAAGATGATGTAACAATTAAATATCTTTTACTACACTATTATCTTCGCCTGAGAGCATAACAAAGTGCGGTTGGTAATCCATATGTGGACCATTATTCTGTATCTTATAAAAATCATGAATATCTATTCTGAAACCCTTTTCAAAAAGCTCCAACAACTCATCTGGTGTATACGCACCCATGTGTCGATTATTGCATACATTTTGTACGAGATTTAAAGGAATGTTCACAATTTTTGAGTATTCGAAACACAGCGCCTTGCGATGCATGACCTTGTATGCAAGAGTAGACCAATGACCTTCGAAAGTGTTGGGATTTTCATAGCTCAGGCTATGTAGCGCGTGCCTGATGTCCTTTTTGCGATAGATAGTCATATCAACGGTATGTGCATAACGCCACTCGCATTCTCCATCGCCCAACATCCATGAGTACATATCGCCCTCAACTGCGGCAAGATTCGGAACTTTCTCAAAACGATCATTTGCATAGGAATAACTAATATTTTTGCCAAGACGTAAGTAAAATCCATAAGCTCCGATATATGCAAGCATTTTTGTGCAATAAACAAGATCAACAACATCCTTAACAATAATGTCATCAACCGCAAACATTGCATAAGCGTTTGATGAATTATATACCGCATCAAGTGTTAATGTTTTGAAATCTTTTTCTGGATCAGTTCCCTGTCGGACATAGCATACTGCAGGAAATTTATTTCTGATGATGCTGTATCCATCATTATAGCGATCATGGGAAGCGCGGTAGATAACAAAAATGGTACCCATACCGCTCATGTAGTGATAGATAGATTCTAATAATGCGTAGAGCTGCATGGGACGATTGTAGGAATAGATTACTATATCTACTTGCATATTTAATGACACAGAAGATCGAAACCACCAGTCGGTAATAATATTGGGAATGAACTTCACATGCTCTCTTTCATAACCACTACTCTAATGGAGCAAATCATGTCTCTCTCACTCGAGACAGATGCACACCCAACATAACAAAGGCTACTTGCGCGTCAAGAAATGAAATGAGGTACACGCATTGAGTTTTCAGATAACCACTATTTGCACAAACCTTCGAGCACCATGTACGCCGCTGCGCCGTATAAACTTACGTTATAATCCGTGATGACATAAATAGGAATACGCTTTAATAGTTCTTGCTGTTTACCACAGTTGATAAACTCATGCATAAAATCAGCATCCTTAAACAACTCAAGATTATTGGCAGCAATACCGCCCGCAATATACAGCCCTCCCAGGGCCAAGGTATCAAGCGCGAAACTTTTAGCACAACGAGCGTATATTTTTTGGTATAACTTGTAGGTATTAAATGCATGTGTATCCAGCATGCGGCTTTTGAATATTTTATCAGGATGTAATCCGTTTTTTTCAAGCTCTTCATTGGTTTTATCAGCATGATTACGTTTTTTAAAAAATTGATACAGCCTTTTAATGCCATTTCCTGAAAGCACATCTTCCCATGATATATTGCATGATCGCTGTTCTGTGGTACGAATATACTCAATAAGATCAAGATCAATCGGATGTTGTGCGGCAATATCTGCATGCCCGCCCTCAGAAGGCAACGGCATATAGCGCTTAGTACTTTGGTTCCATAATAAACTGCATTTGCCTAATCCGGTTCCGGCACCTAAAATCGCTCGATTGGCATAATGCTCTGGGTATCCATTACTTACATGCACAAGTGATTTTGGATCAATAACACCAATGCCATGCCCTATCACCTCAAAATCATTCACTATAACGGCACAGTGTAATGTGGTATGCAATAAAATATCTTTTGCGTCGATTGCAAAATTCAAATTCGTTGGTTTGCAATAATCGCGATTATGAGAAACAACTCCAGCAGCCGCAAAACATGCGTGTGTAACGGCAATACGGTATCGTTGCTGTACATGTGTGATAACTTGTTGCACAAGTTCTACAAAACTTTCTATTTCTTGGCTTTTTGCATGCAACGAAAACAATAGCGTAAACGAATTGTTGTGAATAACAAAAAAACCAAAATTACTATTGGTTCCTCCAATGTCAGCGGCTAAAAGGCATTTTTCATCGAGTGGTATAGAATCAACATACACTACTTCTTTTAATGAATAGGTGCTCATATGCTTTATTCCTCTTTATGCCATGCAACATCTTTGACTTTAACCATCAGTTAGTCGTAGTATACGCACAATAGTATGTGCCAATAAAAGGAACCTTATGAACATCAGAATAATAAATAAAAAAATAGCGCGCGTATGTTTAGCCGCAACCCTTCTTCTTGCCTGCCAATCATCAAGGCCAATTCAACAGATTGGCACTATAGAACAATTATACGAATTTATTGCAGATGGTGGTCCGGTAGTCGTAAAATTCGCGCGATCACAATGTAGTACCTGTGGCGCAATGAATAAGCTTTTCACAAGATTTGCTCAGATGTACGCCACGCTCATTAAATTTGCCAATGTTGGCATTAAAAATACACCTGAGATTGCACAACATTTTTCGGTAAAAACTATTCCCATGCTCATCTTTTTTAAAGATGGTATAGAAGCCCAACGAGTGCCTCATATCGTGCTCACTGAGCAATTCAAAACTCTTATCAAAGAGTTATTTGATATCGATCAGCCGTAAGTAAACATATCTTAGAGGCGTATCAAATACGGATAAGGACGATACTTAAACACCGATGATGCCTTGGCAAAGAAATCATGCAAATAAGCGTTTACCGTCGTTTCGAGCTCATACTTACTCGATGAACCTTCCAGAAATTCGCGTACTTTCTTGGTGCCTACAGCCAGATCAAAGAGTTTTGAAAATTTCAGTTCGATACCAGATTTCTTAAAGAAGCTTAACACCGACAACAAACTTTTAAACGATGAAACCGTATTCATATCGTTAATGCGCACGAGCAAGCCACTACAATACTGCTTTTTGCGTTCGCTAAAGTAGCGATGAAAACAGGTTTCTACGCCACTTTCCTTAAGCAAATCCCGTAACTCATACCATTGTTTTTGTGAAAACTTTATGGAATCAGGAAGTGCGATACACTGAAAAGCTTTATCGGTGCCCAACGCAACATCAAATGGGCGAACTTCCGCTAACATACCTAAAAAACTATACCCATAACATGCATTTGTGGAATTAATATTTGGAGACAGGCGTGTTGGAAATGTTGTTGCAGAAGTTTGATAGCGATTATAATTTTCCATGGTCAGAACACGTAGATCGGCTTTTGGCTTTGCACAATACGTATTAAAATACATCGCCAATTCTCCAATGGTCATGCCATGACGCACCGGTATTGATGCATAAGAGATGCTCGATTTTAACCCATCTTCCACCAGAGGACCCTCCATGCACGACCCCAAGATATTTGGACGATCAAGAACAACAAGCTTTTTTTTATGCACCGCTGCTGATTCAATCGCCTGGAAAAGCGTGGTTAAATAGGTATTGTGTCGGATTCCCATCTCTTGAATATCAAAAAACAGTACATCAATGCCTTCGAGCAATTTTTTATCAAGCGTCTTGGTTGTCCACTTGTCATACAACATAACAACTGGAGTGCTTGTTTTTTGATCAATAAACTCAGTATCCGCATTAAGATGATTTTTTATGGTACCATCCAAACCATGCTCAGGAACAAAGACTCTTTTTACGGTAACACCATGGTCTAATAAAATATCAAGTGTCCTTCGTCCAGACTGATCGCATCCAGATTGGTTGGTGATAAGACCAACGGTAAAAGATACATCACCCTTTGGTGTCAATGAAATCAAAAAATCACGGGTGATATTTTCTACTCCGAGTTTAAATCGCGCACTTGCATTACACTCCGAAGCTTGCGCTCGCGACTGCATGTATACGATACCCAATCGTGGAACGAAAAGCGCCACGACAACAAGTACTGCTATACGCACACAAATGAGCACATACGTGCACACTTGTCCTACTCCCCTAAACATATGATTTGCCCCCCTACTCTCTAAGTCCCTTTCTGATGCCTCATACTACCAGCACAAAAAATTACAAATCAACAATTTTGTAAACAGCCAAGAAAATATTTAATATAGTGCGCAAAAAACGCAAAAACAGCTTAAATCTTGATTTTAGCCGCAATATTTCGCTAATTTTAATACAAGTAAGACTTAATTTTGTAACAAGGGGTCTATTTATGAAAAAAAATTTATGCGCATCGTTGCTTCTACTCATCACCACTGCCCTATCTGTCGTGGCGGAACAGGATAAAAATCCTCAGCACGAATTGGCTTATTTTCTAGAAGCCCAAGCCGAAAATTTAGATCTAAAGAAAAATCTACCTGACTACCAAGAAAGAATTGAAAAAATCAATCAGATGAAACAAAAAGCGCAAGAATATAATGCTCTTATAATAGATAGAATCAATACCTTAAATGAACAAATTAGAACATCAAAAGAAACTTTAGATAAAATAGAAAAAGTTGAAGAAATGGAAGAAAAATATCAAGAACTATTAGACATAGAGAACAAAATAGAAGTTGCAAGAAAAAGCATCCTGGCTTTGATAAATCCAATTACAGGAGAGATAGACTTTAAGTATGATCCAGAATCAGCACAACTGCTTTCAAAAAGCAAGGAACTCACAGAATTATTACAAGAACTAGTAGAGCCATTAAGAGTAATAAAAGAAGAGATAGAAACAAAGGGCACAAAACGCCAAGAAATAATTACCGGCTACATAGATTTGGTACAACGCAAAGATATGGAAAAAATTACAAAACTTATTCATTCACTAAAAAAGCAAGATCCTATTCTTTTTGTAGTTCTTTCTGACAACTTTCAACGACTACAATCAATGTCTGGAGCTGCGCCATCAACAACTGAAACTTCTGCAACATCAACAACAGAATCCCCTGAGACGCACGAATCTTTACTTAGAAGAATGATGAGTAGCGCCTATAGCTGGATACCAGGAACTTCAGTGGCTACAGAAACACCTACTAAGCAAAAAATTATTGGGAAAAAGGTGGAAGAATCAAGTCGGACCAGTGAACCATCTCGTTGGGAGCGCCTCAAAGGCTGGTGGGGTTCAGAGCCACAAACAACCGCTCCAACACAGCAGCCAGGCGTGCAGCATGGTGGCCAACCCACAAAAGAACAAGAAAATGGCGATATAGAAATGAAGCTCATTGGAGAAGTGCAAGAGATATAGTGACGCGATCATTACTGCATCGCTACAGATTAAGAAATTTTTTGATGCGTTGTGCGATTTCAGCTGCATCTTCTTGATCAGAATGGACTTCAAAATCGTATTTTATATCCCAGTGAACACTATCATAGTGACTTCTTGCATGACCTTTAGGTGAAGTACCACGAGCCACTTCACGCTCCTCTAAAACATGTAAGGGTATATTTACCTTAATCCAATACGTTTTTATATTTTTTAGTTTGTCATGCAGATCATTAAGCCATTCTTTTTTATAAGCAATGTAATCGACAATAACATTACATCCTTCTTTGGCATATGCAGCTATAGCGCTATTCATACCATAGGCAACCTTCTCACCTTCTTGACCGGTACATAGAGTAATGATTGCATTATGATCGGCATCATGTGCTGAATCTACCCAGCGAATCTTATTGGGAGTTTGCCAGAACGATAGATTATCTCCTTGTATATCCGGCATTGGCTGATCAAAGAGCGTATCAATACCTAATTTTATCCATAGTTCTGGCATCATAAGATACTGAAATTCTCTTTGGATGGTACTCTTCCCTGAGGACGAAGGCCCATTTAAAATGATGACCACTCCGCATGATGTTTTACCATAGCTGTAGTTAAATACTTTGCGCACAATCAGCACCACAATAATCAAAGTGGCCACTGCTGCTATCAAATATTTCATATTCCCCTAATAAAAGCACCACAAAATTATGTCCAAAATACTTTAGGACGAGAAGAGCTGTGAAATGGAAATGATTGTGGTATATCTCGAACTTCGTTTACCAACAAGTATCGCCAATCAAGTAATTTGATTGGCGATTTATGGTTATGTTTTTGAAATGTAATCTTCTTCTTGATAAATATCAGAAATTGTCTAGGATTTTCCCCCAATATAATAAGCAGTGTTTTTGTATTTTTATTTATGAGGGATTACATGAAAAGACCATTTCGCCTATCCACACTTTTACTTTTATCAGCAGTATTAAGTTCGACTCAATTAACACAGTGTATTTTTTTTGAAGCATTCGTTGTGACTGCATTGGCCGGCCTATTGTGTAGAGGATCTAATAATTCTGAAAAGGATGCAGCTGAAGCTGCTCAAAAGCAACATGAGCTGACGATTAAAGAAATAGAAATTTTAAGAACAGAACTCCTTTATCAAGAGCAAAAACAGAAAAATTCTCTTAAGGAACTCCTTGCACAACAACGTGAAAAAATTTTCTACGCAGAAAAATTAGAACAGCTCGAAGAAAAACGGAAAAAGGCGAGAGAACTGCTTTATGAAGCTTACTTGAAATGTATAGAAAAGATGGGAGAAGAATGTCCTATCGACCCAGAAAGTATTCTTATGGATGGTGAAAATACGCCGCTTGAAACTAATTCAAAAGAATCTGAAGATCAAAAAAATATTAAAAAATAACACTCATTTTCGAAAAGTTTGGCCTTTATGATTCTGCAAAAAATAGGGCGTAGTCTATGCGCCATCGCTTTATCCATTACTTTTTTCACTGCTGTACGCGGTGTATTT
>JAHDWT010000015.1 GCA_023382795.1 Candidatus Babelota bacterium | reverse complement strand
TAGCCGATAAATAAAGAAGATGCGCTATCTATTTAATTTTCGGATAAGCTCTAAATTATGGAATAAAGGTGCGAGGGGTTGGGAGTCAGAGATAATACTAACCGGAGCTCAGGCCGGCAGGCAGTTTTCTGCATTGGCTGCATGGACAGATAAAAAACTTGTGTTTGGCTTGAGTGGTGGTGCTATATATCTATGGCAAAAAGATGATAATGGTGTGTCATCAACCGAGATTATCTTACAAAATCAAGCAAATTTGCCTAACCCTGTTAAATCGTTAGTCTGTTTGCCAAATAATGTGGTTGCAGCTGGATTTGGTGATGGTACCATAGGAGTATTTAAAAAGATTGGGAGTGTCTGGCAGCAGATCACACTTACCGGGCATACTTCTGCCGTTAATAATTTAGCTGCAATGCCTAATGGAACATTGGTTTCGAGTGCCTTTGATGGAATTATGCGTGCCTGGGTGAATCCTTACGATCTGATAGCTTCAGAAGAAGATCAGTTGCTTCTTCTTATAGCTTATTTGTCGCGGCAGCTACAGCAACCGCTTACTTTGCTGGTATATCATAGACTTGGAATTACTGCTTTGCGTCGTGAAGCTAGCGAGGTGCTAAAAAATGCATTATCAAAGGCTGGTTGGCTAAGGTCGCCTTTTCATCCGGAACGTATTTGGCGATGGATTTCAACCAGATAGCGTGAAGCGCTGCAAGTTTCATGCTATGTATTAAACAGAATTAAAGTATCTTTACAAACTTAGCATCAATCTTTTTGGAACCACCTTTGAACGCGATAGTAAGATAGGTGGTCCCATCTTTTGGTTCAATGCTTTGTATGATTCCTGTACCAAATGTTGCATGTATGACCGGTTGATTGCGTTTCCAGGTAGTGGTTCCTTTTGTTGTGGGGTTTGGTATTGTTTTGGCATGTTCTACAGATTGCTTTTGGTATGCGCCACTAAAAGTTAAAACGTTGGTTGTTGACGCTAATTGGATACCAAGCCACTGAGTATAATAACGTTGTGCATCTATAGCAGACCATGAGGATGCGTCATGATGTTGCGCCAGTTGAGTAGGAATTTCATCAAGAAAGCGTGAAGTGCTCTGCGCGCTCATCTGACCATACGTATATCGATAACGGCAGGTACTCAACAAAAGCCGTTCTTTTGCCCGCGTGACGCCTACGTAGAGCAGGCGACGTTCCTCTTCAAGATTTTCTGTATCATGTAATGAGCGAGAGCTTGGAAGTAAGGCTTCTTCTAATCCTGCGATTACAACATTATCAAATTCTAGTCCCTTAGCGGCATGCAGTGTCATAAGCACTGCGGAAACCTTTTGGTCGGTAGTTTGTGTTGAGAGTTTTTCTTGCATAAGAGAAACTTCATCCAGGAAATGAGTGATCGTGGTAATGCCCTGTTCTTCCAGATAACGCACTGCATGGAGTAGTTCTTTTACGTTATCCATACGAGTTTCTGCTTCTTGTGACTCATGTGCATTTTTTAAATACGTCATGTAAGCAGTCATAGAAAGAATGCGTTCTAAGGCAGCGCTTGGACGATCAGTAGGAGATATGGTTTCAAATAAGGTAGTGAACGTAATTAATGCGGCTTTTTTTGTGCGTGGTAGATGGTCTTGTGTAATAAGAGCATGTGCTACCTGTTTAAAATCATATAATGGTTCTGTGCGCCATTGTTCATAAAACATTTCTTCAAATTTTTCACCAAGCCCGCGTTGTGGACAATTAATTATTCTACTGAATGAAGCGCGATCGAAGGGGTTTGCCGCTAGGCGTAAATAAGCGAGTAAGTCTTTGATTTCTTTGCGTTCATAGAACATGATGCCGCCGATAATGGTGTAGGGTATAGAATGCTTGATAAGTGCTTCTTCAATAGCGCGCGATTGATGATGGGCGCGATACAGAATGGCTATAGGATGATTTTTTTGAGGTGTTGTTTTTAAAAATTGGGCGATCATTTCCCCTTCCTGGTATTCAGAAAGGCAGGAAATAACACGAATGCGATCATTGCCGATACGCTCGGACCATAAATTTTTAGGATTCCGGTTGGTATTGTGCTGAATTATACCATTGGCGCAGTGTAATATTGGTTGAACTGAACGATAGTTCTGTTCGATTTTAATAGTTATTGTTTGAGGAAAATCTTCTTTAAAATCAACGATATTTGCAACCGTGGCGCCACGCCATGAGTAAATTGATTGATCTTCGTCGCCCACTACACATAGAGAGTCGACTATCACGGAGGAGTTCTGGTCGCGTGCGAGTTCTTTGAGTAACGCGTGTTGCACGACATTGGTATCTTGATATTCATCGACCAAAATATGTCTAATGTTGGTTTGTAATTGTTGTTTAAACGTATTATTTGTTTTTAGCAATTTGACGGTATGAAGCAAAAGATCGTCAAAATCAAGACAATGGCTTGCTTGTTTTTCACGTTCGTATGCATGATAAGCATCCTTAATAAAGGGAGAGCTCCAGGTAAGCGCGTGTAGATGCTCTTCGGGGTCAACAGCGTTATTCTTTAATTGAGAAATCTGATATGACAATTTTTTGGCGGTTGTGCGTTTACTTAGGTTGTTGCGATGAATGATAGCATTTAAAAGTTTGTGTTGATCATCTTCGTCAAGAATAGATAAAAATGGTGTTGGCAATAGATGCGCATTTTGCTTAAGAAGACGCAAGCAATAAGCATGAAATGTGCCAATAAATGGCAATTCAGTGTGATGACCGATAAAAAATTTGATGCGCTCACGCATTTCTTGCGCTGCTTTATTGGTGAAGGTGAGAGCGAGCATAGATTTTGGTGCAACATGTTCATGAGCAATGAGATGCGCGATGCGTGTAGTGATGACACGTGTTTTGCCAGATCCAGCTCCAGCTACTACGAGCAGAATGCCATTTTTGGTAAGTACTGCTTGCTGTTGAGTTGGATTAAGTTCCTGTTGTATAAAATCGGCAAGAGAGGATGGTAATATGCTGCTCATGAAAGTTCCAGTTTTTTTTGTGACCAGATGCATTTAAAAACATGGTTTAAGTCTAGCAGAATTTGTGTGCCTGCCTAGGCGGATACCAGGGATAACGTGTTTGAGTATGTTGCGTAGTTCATCAAATAGCGAGCTATACGCACATGCTACCAAGCAGTGTGCAATGCATTTAAAAATGAGTGTTTCTAGCGTCACTTTCAAACAGATGCCGAGCAGTTGGTGATGTTTATAGAGCGTAACCAATGTTTTTGGCAGATAGCTGTTCAGGGCGGACGGTAGCAGATTATTTTTTGGGGAGTTAGATAGGTAGATAGTTTTGGCATGCCAAGCAATAGCTGAACTTGCGTATAGCAGTGCACTGAGAGAAATGATGCGGTGAATTTTTTCGCGGCTTAACGCTATTGTTTGTTGGGTGGGCTTTGGTGGCATTGATGGTTGATTGTGCGCGTTGATAAGGTGTGTGGCAAAACACGTTTGGAGAAAATGGTGAGAGAACGTTGGTTTTACTGAATGATTTGTGTGTAGTTGATATGGCGTAGTGATGATAAGTATTGCCAACAGATATCTAGTATGCGATGCGATAGCGCGCGGCATCGGTATCATAATGCATCCAAGTAAGAAGTGTTTCTTTGAGAAAGTTCAGCTTATCTTTCATCTGCATTGCTTGGGTATGTGATGTATTTGTTGGAAATAGGAATGTTAGATGGATACGTCTTAGCCATTGATGCATCAGGCAGAAACGATTGAGATGTGCTGTTTCGTATTCTATATCTTTGAAAAATAACATGATGGGTGAAAGAAAGCCATAATGATTCTCGTGATTCTCATAGTGATCTTGTATCGCGAGATAGAGGTTTTGTGCGAGTTCATTAGTTGGCATTTGTTCTATCTCGTTGAGTAAACTCCATGCCCCCCAGCGGGCCCAGTGTAGATTGCGTATTTTATGATCTTGATAACGTAGGGCAGATAATAGCGCAAGATAGCTTGTTGCCAGAGTGCAAAAAATCGTAATTTTTTGGTGGTTCCAGCAAAAGTCGAGAACTTGATTGATGAAGTTTTTAGACGCTTGATTTGCGGTTTCTTGTATAAGTGTAGGGGTAATTGATGAAGAGGATGTGTTATTAAGTTGCGCTTGTTGAGTATTATTGTTTTGGACATTGATGTGTATGTCAGATGGTTGAGTGTTTTGTGTCATGGTATCCGGTGTGATGATGAACTCTGATGGTGTGGGAGAAGCGTCAATAGTGATTGGCGATGGGGGGGGATTAATGATCACCGAAATGGGATTTTGGGAAGCCGTTGAATCTGTCGAAGGTGCCACCATAGTTTCTGTGACATCCCCCGTGCCATTAAGTGCTGAAGATTGTTTGTTGTTGGTAATGACCGTGACGACAATGCGCTTGCAGAATAGAGGTGAGCTGGTAAATACTGTAGTCGCGAATAGCGAGAGGTATATTGAGCCGATTAACGTTATTCTCATGATTGTTCCTTGGTATCAGGGTCTGATTCGTTAACGTGGTGGTATTTTTGCAGAAGACTTTCCTTGAGTGATTGATAATGCTCCCCTCTGGCTTTTGCTAAGCAATATTTATTATCAGGTTCATAAAAACGCCAAAAGCAATCAAAGCGGGCTTTATAGTAATGAGGAAGATCAGGGGTTTTTTTGATGACGGCATACTGCTCTTCAAGTGTTTCGGGAAGATATTCTTTCTCTGTTGGTGCAAGGGCGTCACGATAGGTGCGCCATTCTTGCTCATTAAAGCGCTTAAGCAATGAGTTATACTCCGAAATATCAATACTCATGAGATACAAGTAACGAGCTCTGGGATGCATACTAAAAAACTGGTTTTTAAAATCGTCATCCTGTAGATAGTGCATGCATTCTTTAAGTTGCGTGCCAAAGAGTCCGTGACATGAAGAGCATCGTTTTTCGGGTTGTTGCACAGTTGTGTTTTGTTGCCCTGTGGCGATTACTGTTATGACGATATCATCGGGTTCGTTTTGGTCAGATACGTTTGTAGGTTGAGAATGTGTTCCATTCGTATAGATGAGCGAACACAGTATTATCTTATATGAAATTTCCTGATACAAAAATCGTTTCATCTCTTTTCCTCGCGGCTTATGATCTTCTACGGTATTGAGTGTGATAGAAAAGGTATGGGAGTTTCTAGATTTTTTGCGGTATGAGTCGTGGTCAGTTTTATGTTGTGCGCGTTGGACTTATTTATCGGTGAGACAAAAAAGAGTTAATGAGTGGAGATTGTGACAAATTATTGATTCCATCACAATACTCGTCAATGCTTCCACTTTCTATGTAGTACACGCGATCAAATATTTTATACATAAAATTCATGTCCTGACTTGAAAGGCCTATGGTTAAACCTTGCGCTGCTAGTTTGTGCAAAATGCCAGCAAGTATGTCTGTATTCAGCGGATCAAGAGACGCGGTTGGCTCATCAAGAAGAAGTATCTTGGGATTGAGGCAAAGTGCTCGCGCAATTGCCACGCGCTGTTGTTGCCCCCCTGAAATTGAAGCCGGGTACTTGTCTGCAAGATGATCGATGCCGAGCTCTCGCAATATATGATGAGCTCGTTCGCGAGCGGTCTCATAGTTCACGGCGTGATGTATAAGTGGGTCAATACAGTTTTGCAAGACGGAGAGATGGGGAAATAGATTAAAATCTTGGAATACAAAACCAATTTCTTCAGAGCGTTGTCGGGGGGATAGCGAGTGTAAACTTTTGTTGTTAATTATAATAGTGCCTCGTGTAATTGGCATAAGTCCCACGAGAGCTTTAAGAAGCGTTGTTTTTCCGGCGCCACTTTTGCCAATAAACGCAGTTATTCTTCCCGGTACCAATGTGCAAGATAGTTCTTGTAAAAGAGTTTGGTCTGATAGTTCTACGACCAATTTATCGACGGTAACCATGAGCGCGCTTTTCTAAATAAATGGTGATACTTTGTAATACAGCTGAAAAGATAAGGTATATACCTGCGATAGTAAGATATATCGGAATAGGATTGAGTTCGCGTGATATAATGTTCATGCCTGATCGTGTTAATTCGGTGATTCCAATAGTAGCAAGTAGTGATGTACTTTTGAGTAACTGTTCGAGCTCTCCCAAAAGTGATGGCAATATATTGGCAAACGTCTGCGGGAGTATAATACGAGCTAGGGTCGCCCGTAATGAGTATCCAAGAACAAAACTTGCATCCCATTGTCCACGTGGTACCGTGTTGATACCTGCACGAATAATTTCAGTGACATAGCCACTTGAACAGAATGCTAATGCCAATACCGCAGTAATAAAGCCAGGAATGTTAATGCCAAGCATCGAAGGAATTACGAAATAAGCAATTAAAATTTGTACATATGCAGGAATTCCCTTTGCAATGAAGGTGTATGCTCTTACCATTGCGGTAAGGCTCTTGCGTGCAAAATGTCGACAACTTATGATGCCCATGATGGTGCCGATCATAATGCTCAAAAAACCTGCGATGAGCCAGACGATACAGGTGATAAAAGCTCCTTTTGCAAGAAATGGAGTGTAAAGCAAAAGATCCATTAAGAAATTCCCCATGTTTTTTCAAGTTGTTGTATGATGCCACGTGCTTTAAGGTGTGTTACTGCATTTTGTATTTGTTCGATGAGCGCGGAGTTTGTTTTTTTGATGGCGATACCAACACCATGCACTTGATCTTCTGCAGCGAGTGGAATATCGAGAATTTGTATTTCTGGGTATCGTGTTTTAAATTTTTTCGCGATAGCAGGTTCTACCAGTGCTGCATCTGATTTTCCATACTGTATATTCAAAAGAGCATCGTCTATTTTATCGGTAGTTATACGCTGAATAAGGGGATATTTGTTGAGTACACCTTCTTGCGATGAGCCTGGTTCAATAGCGACGGTTTTACCCTTCATGTCATCGAGGCTGTTGATATTTGCGGGAATGCGCTTCCAAAAAAGCAGCGGATAAGAAGTATCGGTTTCGCCTTGATAGTGAATCAGAGCAACTTTTTTCAGGCGATCTTGGGTGATTGAAAGACCCCAAATAATTGCATCAATGCTTCCCTGATCAAGTGCAACAAACAGCGCAGTCATGGAGCCGAGATCTTTAATTTCGAGTTTTTTATCTAATTGGTTGGCGAGCGCTTTTGCTACATCGATGTCGAAGCCCTCATATTCGCCATATTGGTTCATGCTGACAAATGGTGCGTAGCCTGCGGCGGTGCCGATAATAAGGTGATCAGCACGATCGGTTTCTGTTGTTGGCCTAAACAGAAGATATGCGCTTACGATAATTATTAAAAGGAGGCCACCTGTAGCAAGTAATGGATATTTCATAATTATTTCCTATTATTCTTTGGTTTGTGTTGGTGATTTACGGCGCATTCTTTGCAGGACAAGTTGATAGCCACGATGCGGCTCAGTTCTCAAAAATCGAGCTACCCTGCCGATGGTAGCAACGCTTGCTCCAGTAAGTTGATTGATTTCTCGGTATGACAATTCCTCCAGATCAAGTAAGCGGCATACGCGCCATCGCTCTGCAAGGGCCTTAATTTCCTGAGGCGTACAAAGATCTTTTAAAAAACGCTCGATTTCGTCGATATTTTTTAGTGAAAGGAGTGCTGCGAATAGATCGCGTACGGAATCATCATATGTGTTGAGCTGAGAGCGTTTTTTACGCATAATCTTTCCTAATTTATTGTACTGCTGTACTATCATGATAGCACAGCAGTGTTGCTGTGGTCAAGTACCCAGATTTGATCTATTATTGAGAAGTTTTAGTAGTCTTTATATGATTTTTCCTCTACCAGCTTTGATCCTGATAGGTCATTGATTTGGCGTTTGGTGCGGCAGCGTAGGTCATTGATGATATATACCGACCGAGCAAGTTGTATAAATTCTTCATCGAATGATTTTGATGCTTCTTTTGCACGTATAGCATCTTCAATATGCCAGAGCTCCCGATTAATCTTTTTCAGTTGTGCACTTAGTTGTAACAATCTTGGTGTCCATGATACGTGCATGCCACGAGTTTTTTGAAGAGCATAAAGCTCCTGTGAGATGTTACCGAGTTTTTGGGGGTCACGGATGGTTTCTTGCTTGAGCTCAAGAATAGTTATCTTGTCGATGAGCTCTCCTACTGATATGTCTGCAGTTATAGTGTCCGTTTTGTTGATGGCTTTGTTTAAGTGATCGATGAGTGCTCGCGAGACTTTGTCCATAACATGTTCCCAGTTTTGGGGCGTTTCTTGCCTGAAAAGGCGCATGGTGGGATACCATGGTGTGCTGTCAGTATTTTGCATCCATCGCCAATCGGCGACATAGGGAAGTAGCACCCAAACTTGAGCCCCCAGGGCTCCCGCAAGATGAGCTACCGAGGTGTCTACCGTGATGATGAGATCAAGAAGTGGAATTACGGCGGCGGTGTCCATAAAGCGTCCATGTGTTTTATCAAAGTCGTCGCCAAATTCATGTACAACCATATCTTGAGGTATATGCTGTAACTGATCAGTGCCATTTATACGTTGTAAGCTGTAGAGGCTTACTCCTGGTATATGTGAAAGTTGGTAAAAAAGAGAGAGTGGTACCGCTTTTTTAGAAAGTGGGGAATGAAAAGAATCAAAGTATGGTGATGGATCCCAACAAATTCCAATTTTAAAGGTGTGGTCATTGGCCAATTTCGTATGCCATTCCTGCATGAGCTGTTGATCCGGTTCGAGATAGGGGATGATATTGGGAATGGTTTTTTGCGTTGTCTTGAAAGCATGAGCCAAGCTCATGATGGGTAGTTGGGCATCAAATTCGGGTAATGGCTTTCCTATTGGGATTACTGAATCAATATAGCTGCAGTGGGAAAGGAGATCTACGAGAGGAGCTGGTGTCTCTACGAGCACACGAGCGCCGGCGTTTTTAAGTAGTTGCGCATAGCGTATAAATTGTATGGTATCACCATGACCATATTCAGCGCGCAGGAGAATTGTTTTTTGTTCGAGTGATGTTTCTCCATCCCAAAGTTGTTGTGCAAAATTACGAGTATCGGCATCCCGCTTCCAGCGCCATTCGAATTCTGCAAACCCTTGTTCAAAATCCCCCAAAGTCAAAAGACTCTCTGCGAGTCCGTAGTGCAAGTGCGCGTTATTGGGATCATTGAGTAGTAATGTTGCATAATATTCTTGTGCTTCGTGCATACGACCTAAATAACGTGAAGTTAAAGCTGCATTGTAGAGTGCGCTGGTAAATTGGGGATATCGATGAATAAGATAACGGTAGTGTGTGGATGCTTCTTCTAAGCGATACAATGCGAAGCATTCATTTGCTAAATAAAAATGTGCTGCAATGTGTTCTGGATCCATTTGCAAGATTTTTTCATAGCAATCGATCGCTGCGATACTTTTTCCTGATTTTTTGCATTCTTGTGCTTCTTGATAGAGTGCTTCAACTGATTGAGTATGACTATTGCTATACAGTGATAATGTTATCAAAAGTGCTAGCTGTAAACGCTGTGTTAAGTGCTTCATGTACTACTCTCCAAGATATAATTTTGACTGTTCTGATCGTGGGTACGAGCGTGTGTGTATAGTACTACTAAAAAATACAAGAAGAACAAGGCTCGCCATTTACAGGGGATTTCAGCCTTTTTTATCAAATCATTGACTATGTGAAATAAAAAAGCACATAATGTTATCAAAGGGATTGTGTATTTTTATATCTTAACATCGTTATGTTTTAGGAGATGGTTCATGACAAAGGTAACATTGTCAACATTGACGTTGGCTATTTTTATGATTCTCGCGCCGCAAGCGGTCTCTGCTGTTGTAGTTGGCGAAACACATCCAGATGCCGTATCATTTGAACAGAATGGCCATTGTACGGTAGCAGATTTGGAAAGTGCAAAATTACAAGGTAGCATCATCTATGGCCCACGACACTTTTGCGATATTCCTCGAGCAACCATGGATTATTGGGTACGTGTGCTGGATCAAAACAAACAAAAAACTATTCCTATTACTAAGTATGAATTCTTTAAGACGCCAAAAGAGTTTTATGATGACGTGGTGCGGTACCGTCGTGCCAGCTACCAAGCACTACTTGGAATGGATCCAAATTCTGAGGAAGGCAAAAAATATCAGGCTGATATAGCTCTCTATAAGAGTTTGACTGAAGATCTTGCGGGCGTGTATCGTATCTATATAACACCAAATCCACGTGATAATGCTCTTATAACTTCGACATTATTTACTGCGCTGCGTGATCATTATGCAAATGCTCAAAAGCCATTTTATAGCGATATAAATATCTTTGATTCATATGTACAACAAGGGGCGCCACAAAGAACTATCACCATCACTACAACGTCGAAGGAGGATGCTCAACAGACGTTGAATTTAGTGTATAATGCCCTGAAGAATTACACGGGTCGTAATCTTAGCGGGGTGCCATTCCGAATATCTGCGACTAGTTTAATCAGTTGGGGGCAAGGTAGTGAGGATTTTAAGGGAGATGACCTCAGAGCTCTATACGATAGAGAGCGTGTATATTATCGTCCTGGTGCGGTTGGACTTCCTGATGCAGATTATCACTTAAGTAATCCTGCAGCTGCTCAAAAATAAGCATACTCTATTTTAGAGCTTGTCCGAAATTAGATAGGCTCTTGTTCAGGGTGAATATCTATAAATCTTCTGAATAAGAGCCTATGCTCATAATGTTTATCTTCTTTTTTAGTACCAATTTAGCATCAAGATGCAGTTTTAGCTGTGGTGAGCAGCCATCCTTCAATAAATTCCATAATGTCTCCATCAAGTACTAGATCTGGTTGAGGAGATTCAATGTCGGTGCGATGATCTTTCACCATTTTATATGGGTGCAAGACATACGATCTAATCTGTGATCCCCACTCAATTTTTTTACGCTCGATGCTTGCTAGTTTTGCCTCTTCTTCTTCACGCTGTTTCTGCAGCAGTTTTGCCTTGAGCATTTTCATGGCTGTTTCGCGATTTTGTATTTGAGATCGTTCACTTTGGCATTGTACCACGATGTTAGTTGGTAGATGAGTAATACGAACAGCGGAATCAGTTTTGTTAACATGTTGCCCACCGGCGCCTCCAGCGCGATAGGTGTCAATGCGTAAATCTTTTGGATCAATGGTGATCTCAATTTCTGGGGATTCTGGTATTGCCATTACTGCGGCAAAAGAGGTATGGCGACGCTTGTTGGAATCGAAGGGAGAGATGCGTACAAGGCGATGAATGCCGATTTCTGCCTTTAATAGTCCATAAGCATTTTTCCCCTTTATAAATAATGTTGCGGATTTTATACCGGCAGCCTCCCCGGATTGGTAGTCAAGTATATCAACGCCAAGCCCATTTCGTTCGCAGAAACGGAGATACATGCGCAGGAGCATGCTGGCCCAATCTTGCGATTCAGTGCCGCCGGCTCCGGAGTTGATGCTCAAAAAGCAATTGGAGCTATCTTCAGGACTTCCAAGAAGTAGGGAAACCTTAAATGAAGTTACGGTTTTTTTGAGCGAGAATATGTCAGAACGAATTTTGGCGAGCTCTTGTTCGTCATCTTTAAAAAGTTCTATGAGCTCATGTAAGTCGTGAAATGTTTGATTGATATAACGATATTGTTCACGTTGTTCTTTAAGGTGTTGAAGCGCTTTTAATATCTTTATTTGATCAGGGTCTTTCCAGAAGTCTTCCTGGGTTGTGCGAGCGTGTAGCTGGTTATAGGTATCTTCGAGGCTGCTGCCTTTCCAGAATGATTGAATGGTGTTTATGTCAGGCTCTATAGATTTGATTAATTCTTGTAATTCATCGAATAGCACGTAAGCATCCCCGATATCTAGGTGGTGGTAGGTGATATATGGATTTTTATACTACGACTATACCACATGATGATCGTAAGTGGGAGGTATGGTTGTTCCATGATGTAAGACGTGTTACAACTAAGTATAGAGATACATGTGTGGTCATTTGTATTGATTTGGTGATGAAAGACTATGAGAGGAAAATTATTTATTGTGTCTGCGCCATCTGGGGCAGGAAAAACAACGTTGGTTAACGCATTGCTGAAAAATTGGTCAGCGGCGTGTTCTTTGGCAAGGGTTGTTACCTATACCACAAAAAGCCCGCGCAAGAATGAAATCCCGGGCAAAGATTATCATTTTGTGTCGCAGGACAAATTCCAAGAGCTCATCTCAATGGATTTTTTTTTAGAATGGAACTCTTTCTGTGGTAATTACTATGGGACTCCACGTCATATACTTACTGAATGTGACCAAGGAAATTCATTGATCCTGGTTATAGATAGGGTTGGTGCAAGGAGAATAATTGCTAACGTACCAGATGCCTATTCTATAGTGACTGTCTGGATTCAGGTGTCTTCTTTGGCAGTATTACGTGAGCGATTGTGTTTGCGTGGAACTGAAAAGCATGAACAGATTCAGAGCCGGTTAGAACGGGCTTGCGTGGAGTTAAGTGATGAACAGCAAAATAAGCTCTATAGGTATCATGTAATAAATGATGATTTTTCTCGCGCCTTGGGGTGTCTTCAGAGCATTTTCTTAGAAGAATTGGCTGTTTTCTAGAATATAAGCGCCTTGTTTCAGTGAGAGTGATATTATTTTCTCAATGTAATTATAGCGATCCTATCGACTATTCCAGTAGTATT
>JAHDWT010000014.1 GCA_023382795.1 Candidatus Babelota bacterium | reverse complement strand
TCAAGCTGAGCAACCTGCGATTCGCTTTCTTTTAATTTCGTTTCTACTGATTCTAACTCAGATAGCCTTGCAGACAGTGCTGTTTGCTGAGCCAATTGTTTTGCTGCCTCTTCCTGTGTACCGGCCAATTCTTTTTCAAGCTGTACAATTTGCTCGCGTGATGTTTCAGCCTGTGTTCTTATTTGTGCAAGCTCCGTTTTTGATTGCTCAAGTTCTGCACGCTGCGTCATCTGTGTTACCAACTCTTCTTCAAGGCGAGAAGTTTTTTGGGCCAGCGCCTCATTTTCACTCTGAGTCTGCGATAACTGCTGTTCCACTACTATTCTTGAAGAATTTGATTCTTCTAATTTTTGTTGCAACGCCGCATTGCTTTCTTCAAGTTGAGTAACTTGTTCGCGCAACCCCGCGGATCCTGCCCTTATTTGTTCAATCTCCGCTCTCGACTGATCCAACTCTTTTGCAAGAGCTTGTTCTGCTTGCAACTGTGATGTTATATCAGTAAGTTTCTGTCGAAGATCTACAGAACTACGCTCAGCCTCCTGGCTTGACACTTGTAACTGATCAATACGTTCTTCCGCAGTACGCAATTTTTGCGCTGATTCTTGATCAGATACTCGTAATGTCTGATTTTCTTGAACTAATTTTTCTTGATTTTCTCGCAGCTGTTTGATCTCTGCATTATATTGATCGGCCAATCTTTGGATCTCTTGTTGTGCTAACTGTAACTCGCTTTTCGTAGTAACCACAGCCCCTTGCGACTGATTCACCTGGTTTTCGAGCTCTTGGTTTACTACGCGTAGACTTGAGAGCTCGCGTTCTAATTCTTGTGTTTTTTGTTCAGCTGCATCGCGTAACGCTGATTGGTCCGCCAATCCTTTTTGCACCAGTTCAGTTTGTTGTGTTGCCTCTTGGCGAGCTTGCGCTAGTTGCTGCTGCAGATCTCCTATGTTAGATTTAGCTGCTTGTAACTCTTCCTGTACGCTTTTCAATGCTGCCTCAGATTGACTTTGCTGCTGTTCGAGCTGTCTATGTGCAGCTTCTTCTTGTGATACAAGCTGGTTACTTAGTTGTGTATTTCTTTGGGTCAGATCATCAATCGTATTTTGTAAATTACTCAACTCCTGTACCACCTCTTGTCCGGTCTTGCGTAGTTCGCTAACTTTACTTCTTTCTGCAGTAAGCTGACTTTCATACTCTTGTCGTAATTGCGCTAATTCTTGTATATGTTTCGTCGCAAGTTCTGTTGCATTTTGCTGCAGTACACTATTTTCATTACGCAACTGGTTATTGGTGCTTAACAATTCTTCCAGCTCAATACGCTTCGCTTCGCGCTCTTCTGCTATCCGCTGGTCTAGTTCTTGTATACGCTCTTCTGCTTGAGCAAATGCTTCCTGTAATTTTAGTGCTGAATCTGCTTGCTCTCGAGTTTCTTGTTCTTTCTTTTGCATCTCAGCAAGTTGACTTTCTGCTTCCTGTACTCTGCCTTCAGCATAACGTACTTTACCTTGAGCATTGTTAAGTTCGCGGCGTACCCCCTGCAATTCAGCTTCTTTGGCTTCTACCGTAGCAGATAATTCAGCGCGTATGCGCTGTTCTTGCGCAACGAGGTCCTGTTGAGCCTTTTCTTCAACGTGCTTTACCCTTGCCGCATATTCTTGCTCTGTTTGCTCAGTCACACCACGTTTAATTTCTTCTGCATAGGTTGCCTTAAGTTCTTCTATCGTGCGCTCTTTTTCTGTTTCTATGGTCAAGCGCGCTTGCGCAACTGCAGAAGCAACATCGTGCTCATATTTTTCTTTGAGAGCTGCAAGCTCTTGCGCTGCTTGCGTACGTTCTGATTTTAACGAGGATATCTCCTGGCCAAGTTCTTCAGACCTTTTACGGTATTGTTCAGATTGCGCCATTAATTGATTTAATTTTTCTCTTCGTTGCGTTATCAGTTGGGAAACAGATTTCGGATTTTTGATAAATCGTGCTATATCACCCTCTTCAATTTCACTATCACGCGCCAATTCTTTAAATAATGGGGATGATATGTTCAGCATAGCCTTACCACCGGCCGTAAATCCTTCTTTATGTCCCTCGGTATACTGTTGCTGAAGAAGTTGATCTAGTTCTTGCTGAAAAAGTTTGATATCTTCCGAGCTTTCTTGAGCTTCCTGGATTATAGTTGGCTCACGCACGGGTTCTTCTACTTCGGCACCAGATAGTTCTTCTTGGTAACCAGGTCCTTGCCGTTGTCTGTATTGCTGTAAAATTGCACGCTGAGTTGATGTGGGCAGTTGAGAAAACCTTCCAATCACTTCCGGTGATATTACTCCTGAAGCAACCGGTTGCGAAACACCTACGCCCGGGGTAGGCTTCCATCCTGTCAGAGGAACGGTAGAGCTAACTGGCAATCGAGTGGTAGTAGGCCTGGTAGCCACTCTAGGTACTTTACTGGCACCGGATAACAGGCGTCCCCCTGTAGCTACACCTCTCCACATACCCTGCACATCACAAGGCACCCATGTCGCCAGCAATGCCAAAAATATTGATAAATGCGCTGTAAAAACTTTAATTTTTTTAATCATAAACCCATAACCTCGCTGATTCGCTTACTATAGTCCTTAATTAAAATTTACAATTATAAAATATAAAAAACAATGGGTCAGAAAAAAGAACCCATAAAACGGGCTAATTCCCCATAAAGACACATCAGAATCAATTGGCACGAATTTGCTTAGGAATAAATTTGTCGGTACGCTTGTCTGGTACCTTAAAAACCCCTACTCATACTATTAACGTAAGGATTTTTATATGAAATCCACACTCATCAGAAAAAAATTCTTCGACTTTTTTGCCAGACACAACCACACTCCTGTACCAAGTTCATCGCTCATTCCCGCACAAGATCCAACGCTCCTGTTCACCAATGCGGGCATGAATCAATTTAAGGATGTTTTTCTTGGCAAAGAGCAACGTACCTATAAACGAGCAGTCTCTATTCAAAAATGCATGCGTGCCGGTGGTAAACATAATGATCTTGAAAATGTAGGGTTTACCAAACGTCATCTCACCTTCTTTGAAATGATGGGTAATTTTTCTTTTGGCGACTACTTTAAACGTGAAGCAATTCGCTTTGCCTGGGATTTTTTAACCAAAGAAATCGGCCTTGATATTTCCAAACTTCATGCAACCGTTTACCTAACCGATGATGAATCCTATGCTATTTGGCACAAAGAAATCGGTATCCCGACTGAACGGATTCATAGACTTGGCGCAGAATACAATTTCTGGCAAATGGGCGACACAGGACCTTGTGGACCATGTTCTGAAATTCATATTGATCGCGGTCCAGAATTCGGGTGCGCACAATGTGATCCTTCATGCGATTGCGATCGCTTTTTAGAAATTTGGAATTTGGTATTTATGCAGTTTGATCGACAATCTGACGGCACTGACTTGCCTCTTAAACAAACCGGAGTTGACACCGGCATGGGGCTTGAAAGACTATGCAGTATTGTGCAAAATGTCGATTCAGTATTCCAAACCGACGTATTCGCTTCAATCATCAAAGACATTGAATCCCATACAGGACTTGCCTACACCCAGCAACCACCTGAACTTAAAGCCGCATTTCACGTTTTGTGTGATCACGTTCGTGCAGCAACGATGCTGATCGCTGATGGCTGCGCTCCTTCAAATGAAGGTCGTGGTTACGTATTACGCAAAGTAATCAGACGCGCAGCGCTTTTTGCCCAGAAATTAGCGCAAGCTTCTAAGCGCGATATTCAAAAGAACTTTTTCCCAGAATTATCAAAGGTGGTAATCAAAGAAATGGGGTCTGTGTATCCTGACATCATTGCCAACCAAACTCTGATTTATAGCATTCTGGAAAGCGAAGTAGAAAAATTTGCTGCAAATCTTGTCCGTGGCCAACAATTACTTTCTAAGGTTTTTGCCCAAGCTACCAACAAACTTGTTACAGGTGAACAGGCATTCAAACTTTATGATACGTATGGATTCCCCATCGAACTCACCAAGCTTATCGCCCAAGAACATCATTTTTCGGTGGATGAGCAAGGATTCAAAGAGGAAATGGCTAAACAACAGGCGCAATCAGGCAAGAAAAAAGAAGATACGGTGCATGTTGCACTTGATGAATCAGTCACTACCGAATTTACTGGCTATCAAGAACTTGAAACCGAGTCTGAAATCATCGCTCTCGTCCAAGACAACAAACTCGTCAACCAGGTTGATGCTGGCGATGAATGTTGGGTTATTGCAAGAAAATCTCCATTCTTTATCGTTGGCGGAGGACAGGTACCGGATCAGGGTTGGTTAACCATGCAGCAGGCAATAACACCAATCTTAGAAGTCGCTTACATAAAAAATGCGATCGGTGCGCGCATTAAAACTCCTACTTCTATCACCATCGGCGATGCAGTTATTTCTACCGTGAACAAAGAACTGCGTATCAATGCCATGAAAAATCACACTGCAACCCACTTACTACAGGCTGCACTCATCACGTTATTCGGCAACACCATAAAGCAATCCGGCTCTCTCGTTGCACCAGATTATTTGCGTTTTGATTTCACCTACCATACCAATTTACATAATGAAGATATCAAGCGCGTTGAACAACTTGTTAATGAAAAAATCAGAGAAAATATCGCGGTCAATATTGAGTACCTACCACTACCTCAAGCAATCAAACGTGGCGCTCTCGCATTTTTTGGTGAAAAATATAATCCTGAACATGTTCGCATGGTTGAAATTCCTGGATTTTCTGTCGAGCTATGCGGCGGCACTCACGTATCACGTACTGGGGACATTGGATGCTTTAAAATTACTGAAGTATCTGCACTGTCTGCAGGTCATAGACGCATCACAGCAATAACAGGTCCTAGGGCCTTAGAGCTCTATCAAGAATGTTTTGATATCACCAAGGCGCTCAGTATCGAATTTAAAGTAAAACGTGAAGATATTGTCGCTACCGTCGACAAACAACGCGAACACATCAAAGCACTACAGCACACCATAAAACTCCTTAAAAAAGATTACTGGAAAGCTCAGCTTCCAACCTGGCTAGAAGCGGTTGAAACGATTAATCAGATTCCATTCGGTTTTGTAGCCCTTGAAAGCTACAGCACTGAGGAACTTAAGGACATAGCGCAAGAGATGCTCGATAAAAAACCTGGTTTTTACTTCCTCATAAGCACGGATGATCAACGCTGCAATTTTTATGCGGGTACCACATCACATTTTGCGAATAGCATAAATTTGAAAAAATTTGGCACGTGGCTTCACGAAGCACATCAATTGCGTGGTGGTGGAAAAGAAGTATCGCTACAAGGCGGAGGACTTAAATTTGATGCCAAGCTAGGAACATCGATTAAGGAATGGTTACGCAACTCAAGCGCTCGTTAGAAGAATGGAAAATACGGTAAAGAAGCGAAACTAGGTTCGTACATCGCCCCTTGCACAAACATCTAGTGACTGATCTCTCCACTTTGGTAGGGTAATCAAAAATAAAACCATTTTGGAGAATGTATGATTACCACCATAGTCTTGATGATGGTAGGGCTTGCTGGTCTGTGGATAACCAGCGATCACCTTGTTGCGTACACAATACGTCTCGCTCAAGTATTGAATATTTCAACCCTGTTTGCCGGTTTTGTGATGCTCTCTCTGATCACCGGACTCCCAGAATTAGCAATTGCCCTTCAAGCGATTATAGAGAGAGCTCCTTCCCTTTCGACTGGCGATCTTATTGGCTCTAATTTAGTCAACACTTCTTTAGTCATAGGAATCCCTCTCCTGTTCTATGGTCCCGTAACTATTGGAAGTAAGATGTTTAAAAAGAAAGCATCTTTACTTATCGGCATCACTATCCTCATGGCAACTATCTTTCTAAAAACCAGTATCACTCGTCCCTTTGCACTGCTCTTAATTACCATTTATCCCATCACACTCATAGCACTTTGGTTAACCAGTAGAAACAATTACACCGGTGAACACAACGATATCCCTTACACCGCCGAACCGGCTAACGTTATCGTGATAAAATTATTACTCATAACAGCCGGACTATTCATCTCCACAAAACTTGTCGTCGCTCAAGCAATTCTTTTGGCTCAAGAACTTGGTACAGCGCCCATCTATCTTGGCACCACAATCCTTGCAGTTGGCACCTCACTTCCAGAAATCGCACTCAATCTCCAAGCGTTTCGAAGAGGTGATTATGATTTGGCAATCGGCAACGCATTTGGATCGGTATTAGAGGTAGGAACACTTGTACTTGGAATTCTTGCTCTCGCCTCCCCCAAACCCATAACATTAACCAGTATCTGGTATATGGCATACTTTCAGGCAGTTGCATATGGAACGCTCGCCATCGGAATCATTGGTTACCGTCGATTATCAAAAACAACAGGGATAATTCTTGTTGCTTCGTATGCGGCTTATGCAGCCCTTGAAGTATGGCTTCATCTCGTTTGATTTGCACTACAAAATCTAAGGCTCAACGTTACATTTTTCTAACAACGCCCTGTCGCTATGCAAAATATTTACTTTGTTAACATCAAATCAGTACGCTGAAGATAATAAATTCGTAGATATAACGTTTTCTTAAATCATTGGAGATAAATTATGAAAAAGCTACTTATGCTAAGCCTTGTGCTTCTTACCCCTGCCTTTACCATGACACAAGATACCAAGAATCAAAAATCAGCAGCCGCTGTTCCGGCAAAATCGGAAAAAAGTACTCCCGGTGCTAAGGAAACGCCAGTACCAGCAACACCTCAAAAACAAGCTGAACAAAAGCCAGCTGAAAAACCAATAACACCTGAACCAAAAGCAGTCACGGTAAAACCAGTTGAAACCAAAGAAGTCGCTGCCAAAACAGCACAGCCTGCACAAACAGCGGTCACTGCCGCTTTTTACCAAAAGGCCGCTGACATCCAGAAAAAAGTGCATGACTTCGCCTTGGAAGCTGAAAAATTTGCCAAGCAGTCTCCAGGTGAAACTGAAAAAGTCCTTGAGCAACTCGGTATTATCATGGGAATTAGCATTGCCGGGCTAGAGGCAATCTCTGGTGAAAAATTGATTGACTTTGAAGCGTTAGAAGCAGAGGCTGAAGCTGCCGCCAAAAAAGAACAAGAAGTCAAAAAACCTGCTCAGGCTAAAAAATAACGCAATAATAAATAATAAGAGCTTCGTCATGCATGACGAAGCTCTTATTATTTATTCGATAATTGATTCAATTAATTCAAGTGCAGGTTCAAGATACTGCTCTAACTCCTGCAACCCCCATGAAAATTTTTGTAACACATAATTGGGCACGTCACTTTTATTAAGTGGACGATCAATACCAAATGATAAGCGAGCAAATTTATCACCACATTGTTCAATAATAGATTTAAGCCCATTATGCCCTTTGGCACTACCACTCAAACGAATTTTTAACTTACCAACCGGCAACTCTAGCTCATCATGTACTACCAGTATATTTTCTGGCTTGATACCTTTTTTAAGGAGCTGAGGAATTACTTTACCGGAACTATTCATAAACGTTTGTGGCTTCACCAATACAATCGGCTTGTCATTTATCCGCACAGTCGCCACTTCCATCATATCCTTACTCTGCCATGAAGCCCCATAGTTTTCGGCAATCTTGTCGAGCACAAGAAACCCTATATTATGCCTTGTATGCTTAAACTGCGGGCCAGGGTTGCCAAGCCCAATAATAGCCATTATGGGAATTTTTTGAGTTTGCATAAAACCTCTTTTAAATCGTCTTAAGTCGGATTTTGTATGATACGCACGAGTGCTGCCATGGTGTACGGGATGGAAAACACAGATAGTGTATCATGAAGGGCCAATTCAGGTAACGGCACGGTTGGAGAACAGCAGATCGTACGATACCATGATGTCGAAACAATTTCTTGTATGCCACGTGAAAAGATTCCATGCACAAAAATTCCATGCATCTCTTCAACCCCGAGATCAAACAACGCCTGTGCTACCGTGAGCGCGGTTCTTCCGGTGTCCAGGATATCATCTACAACGATCGCCCTTTTAAAACCGGTATATCCATGAATACCAAGTACACGGGATTGATCAGTGTCGAAACGCTCTTTAACCATATTCACCAGTGGCGCATTAAGCGCTTGAGCCACCAATCTGGCTCTTGCAATGGCTCCTTGATCAGGCGCGACAATACACGCTTCATTGAGCGTGATATTCTGATCGCGTATTGCTTGCACAATGTCTTTATGCATGCTCATCATATGTACTGGTATAGAAAAAAGCGAAGACAATGTGTGATCGTGCGGCTCAGTAACAATAATTTCGTCAATACCAGAAGCTTCCGCCATACGAGCAACTGCAGCCATGTGCCCGACATTACCAGAAGAATCCTGACATTGACGTGCATACCCGCAATAGGGAATTATCCATGTACATTTTGCAGCGCCACGCTGTTTAACCAGATGGCTTAAAAAAAATATTTTTATTAATTCATCATGAACACAATGAGCTGTAGGCGCAATAAGCACCACGTGCCTCTGTTGCAACAATAGCCCCTGCTCCACATGAATTTCAAGTTCACCGTCAGCAAATCGCGTGATTACGGGCACATAGAATGGATACCTCAACTGCTGAGCAAGATCAGCGGCAAAGGCATATTGATCATCCAGCGCTATACAAATCGGTAACAATGGCATAGAAAACCCTTCAGTCAGGTATGAACAAAATCGGCGAGAGTGCCTATTCGCGCTCTCGCCGATTGCAAATCAGCACTAATTGGACCAAATATCCAGACTACGCATTTTTTTCTCAAGATCATCATCTGAAATACCGGTAGTATAATCATAACTATCATTCACATCCCTCAGCAATGCAATAATACGTCCAACACGGTCTTGAAACTGTGGAACCTTATTATTTTTGTAGTGATCATACTGCTTCTTAATCTCCGCCTTAATATCATCGACCGTTGCGTCATCGGTTAAATTAAAAATCTGCTGCACGGTAAGATATTCTGTGACATCAAAACCAAGATCCTTGAGCGCTTGTTCATGTTTTTTAATAATTTCTTCTTTCAGAGGGATACCAAAATTAAGTTCTTCTATAGCGATTTTAGAGCCAGAAGCCGCCTTAACAATGATGCTTTTACCATTTTTCCCTTTTTCTATTTCAAGCTCTATATTCTTGTGAGGGCCACGTCCGATATAAAAATATTGTCTTGGCAGATTATGTTTAGCATCCAAAGCATTTGTAACCATTACGATAAAAGGAAGTTGGACACTTTTACCTGGTTGAGTAAATCTTGTAGACCCTTTTCCAATAATTAACCATCCACGAGCAATTTTTTTCTGATTATCATCAAACGGATCATGTTGATTTTTCTTACCCTGCAGAGATTTCGCATCATTATCTTCATCATGTTCTGCTATCAAAACCCGAGCACGCAGATCTTGACCCGATTTATTTTTAAGGCGCACTGACGCCTGATCATATAATTTTTCAGCAGCTCCAAAAGTCTGCAAATTCAAGAGCACAACAACTGCACTCACCAATTTTGTTAAAGACATCTTCATACCTAACTCCCTTCATATCTCAAATAAGCTTCATAAAAATATTCTAATTGAAAATGAAGCACAAAATCAATACCCTCAGAAAGCTAAAATAGCCAACCTGTAACCAATCTAGAGGATACTATCTCGCGTAGGATTTATAGGCGAAAAAAGAAGTGGCCCCGCAGATTTCACTGCGGGGCCACTTCTTTTAAATTGTTTAGATACTGTATTAGCTGATCATAGATTTTTTATCTGTCTTGGCAATGGTTGTTCCTGCAGGTTTCTTGTTACCTTCAGCAACTACACTTTGTTTGCAATTTTTATTCATAAGTTCAGTGATTTTTTTAGTAGGTTCTTGATCAACTACGCTGTATACGACACGTCCGGTTACACGATCAATTACCACGTCAATTTTGCTTTCTTGGGCATACTGTGCAACTGCCTCATCCAATTCTTTGGAAAGTTTTTCAGTTGCTTTCTGCATTTCACGCTGTAGTTCTTCTTCGTATTCTTGAGCTTTCATTTTATAGTCGCGTTCTGCTTTTGCCATTTCACGTTGCGTTTTTTCGCGTGCTTCTTCAGACATGGTCGACCATTTTTCTTGCGTTGCTTTTGCGCTCTGCATAAGTTGTTTTTCAATTTTCTGCAATTCTTCGGCCATTTTTTTACGTTTTGCTTCAATTTCGCTTGTTATGCGCTTGCCTTCGTCTGATTCACGCATTGCAGCAAGAGCATCAACATACTCAACGGTCATGTCTTTTTTTGCTTTCGCATGGCTGCAGACTGCTGGCTGCATGTTTTTTTGCATTTGTTCCGCTGCCAAAGATCCAACTAATGCAAGACTTACTGCAACTAAACCTAAGTTCTTCTTGGTCATCATAATCATCATATCCTTTGTTTGATTTGTTATTTCCCACTCGCCGTATTAACCCTAGCGCGTTTGCTTTTGCTCGTCAATTCTCAACATCGTCATGTGCCATAACATGATTTGATTTTTTTGATACACCAACCCAACGCATTAACCATTTACGCAGCTCTTCAATCATAAAAAGTGTAGAGGACAATAAAAAAATAAGTACCCAATCGGCACATGTTAAAGGCACCGTATCAAAGATGCGCTGCATAATGGGAACATAGAGCAACACCAATTGCAAGACAAAAACGCCACCTATAGCAAGTAAAAGCCATGGATTAGAGAACAATCCTAATTGAAACACTGATTTGGTTTCCGAGCGGCAGTTCCACGCATTAAACCACTGAAACATTGCCATGGTAATAAGCGTTGCCGTACGAGCATAGGTTAGATCTGTAGCATAATATCTCAAAAACATTATGAGCGCCCCAACTCCCATGGGAATCGCCATATATATCATCTTGATCATTACCAGTGGATTAACCAAACGAGCTCTTCTTAGCCATCGTTGTTGCAGTAGTCCTGGCTCTTGCGGCTCCATAGTTAATGCCATATCCAAAAAACCATCAGTTACTAGATTGAGCCATAAAATCTGCGCAGCGGTAATAGGCAATGGTATCCTGAGTAACAACGCAAAGATAACCACTAAAATTTCTCCAAAATTTGTGGCAAAAAAATACAGCACTACTCGACGTAACGTATAAAAAATGTGTCGTCCCTGTTCAATCGCTCGTACTATGCTGGTAAAAGAATCATCCAAAAGAACAATATCTGCGGCTTGTTTTGCAACTTCGGTACCTATACCACCCATAGCTATGCCTAAATCAGCAGCAATCAACGCTGGCGCATCATTAACGCCATCACCAGTCATGGCAACCAATCTTCCACGGCGATGCAACGCCTCAATAATCGACAATTTTTGCAGTGGTGTAACCCGTGCATAGATAGTTACCTGTCTCACCCGTTCATCCATCTGCTCTTGATCCAATGCTTCTAGCTCGTTTCCTAATAACACATCCCCCGGATGAGTATAAATACCGGTTTCTCGGGCCACGAAAAGAGCAGTTTTTAAATGATCGCCAGTCGCCATAATAACATGCAAACCACTCTCTTGAGCCTGCTTAATACTTGCAGATACTTCGGGACGAATAGCATCCTGCAACCCTATCAACCCAAGAAGCTCTAAGCCGGTCGCCAACTCCCGAGCTCCAATGCTTAACTTCTGTTCTTCGGGCACAGAAAAAATAGGTGGATCAAATCTTTTCTGCGCAATGGCCAACACACGCAATCCCCGATCGAGCATGCGATCAAACTCTTCTTGCAAAATGGGCATTTTCTCTTGCGCGCAGGCATATACAACTTCTGGAGAGCCCAGTAAATATGCAGTTCCTACTCCTTGCCGTTCAGTAAAAATGGCATGATATTTCCACTGAGCATCGAAAGGTATTTCATACAATTCTTTATAGGAATTACCATGAATTCTATCACGTAATGACACCGCTTTTTGTACAAGAATCATAAGCGCTGCATCAATAGGATCACCTTTAATTGCAAAGGTTTTCGTACGTTCATCGAAGCGTAACTGAGCATGCGCAAGTAGTGAACACGCTCGCAAAAGATTTACTAAATGACCACCATTTCCCAGATCGTCGGTTATGCCATCTTTGATAATTTCACCTTCATTAAAATAGCCAATCCCAGACACTGAATAACGCGCCTGCGGCGTCACAATCCGTGATACAACCAATTCATTTCTTGTTAACGTTCCCGTCTTATCAATAATCAGCGTGTCAGCTCGCCCCAGTGCCTCAACGCCTTGCATACGTTTGACCAAAATATTGTTTTTCGCCATGCGATAAATACCAGTCACCAAAGCCAGTGAAAGGACTACTGGCAATCCCTCAGGAACTACGCAAATAAATAATGCCGTTAAGGTAGCTAATAACTCAGATAATCGGATACCGACTGAATAGCCAATCCCAAACAAACCAACACATATCACCAAAATAACCGCAACCATCCAATGAACCAGGCGATCAATTTCGCGTTTAAGCGGCATCTCAGTATCAATTTCCTGAATGCTTTCTTGAATTTTGCCGATCTCCGTCCGAACACCTGTAGCAACCACGAGCGCCTTGCCAAGTCCAGCGACAACATACGTGCCCTTAAAAACCATATTCTTTTGATCGGCGAGAATTAGTGTATCCGCGACTATAGTCTCTGCAGTTTTCCTTACGCCCTCAGACTCGCCGGTAAGAAGCGCTTCATCGACGACCATAGATTTTGCTTCAAAAAGCCGCGCGTCGGCAGGTATTCTACTGCCATCTTGCAAAACAAGGACATCGCCAGGAACCACCTCTTCCTCGGCAACAATTTTTTGTTCGCCATCTCGAACTACAACCGCTGAAGCTCCAGCAAAATGTTTAAGTTGTTCAAGAATATTTCGCGAGCGCCCTTCTTGAACGGTACCCAAAAAGGCATTAAAGATGAGCACCCCACTAATAATAAATGCATCTGTCGAATCATCACTCATAAAAAAAATAAGACCCGCCGCCAACACTAAAAGATAAATCAGCGGGCTCTGGAATTGTCGAATAAAAATCATAAAATATGAATCTGGCTTTTTCCCCACAAGCGCATTCATACCATAGAGTTTTAACCGCCGTTCTGCTTCTTGCTGCGAAAGCCCCAGTGCCAGATTAACATCAATGTGTTTGGCAACATCTTCTATAGATTGTTGATAAAAATTCATCAGTAATTCTTTCGTTTATCACATCCGTAGTATCTACCACCGTACACGATGTTTTTTACGGTAATAATGCATGTATGCTTTGCGCCCCTCTTCCAAAACCAAAACCACACTAGCAATCAAAAGTGCTACTAGCCAATCACTCAAACTCAATGCGGTGACACCAAATGCCCGCCGCATAACTGGCTGGTAATAAAGCCCCAGCTGCAGCGCAACAACCACCGCTGTCGCGCCAACAAGCCAACGATTCGAAAATATACCCAACCTAACTATTGATCTTGTCTCGGATCGACAATTCCATGCATTAAACCACTGAAAAGCCGCCATTACTAAAAGAGTTAAGGATCGCGCATAAGCAAGATCATCGTGGTACGTCATGCAAAATACTAAAAAAGAAAGAATAAACATGGGAAACGACATGAATAACATTTTAAAAATAAAAGATGAATCAATGATTTTAGGTTTTCGCAAAAACCATCGATCTTTCAGTAAGCCTCGCTCCCGTGATTCAAGGGTAAGGCCAACATCAAGAAAACCGTCTGTCACAAGATTAAGCCATAGAATTTGTACGGCTGTTAGTGGCAATGGTAAAGAAAGCAGTAATGATGAGGTAATAATAAGAATTTCGCCAAGATTGGTAGCAAAAAGATACAATACTACCCGTCTTAGGGTATAAAAAATGTGTCTACCCTGCTTAACCGCCTCTACAATACTCGTAAAGGAATCATCCAAGAGAATAAGATCTGCCGCCTGTTTTGCTACCTCAGTACCAATTCCACCCATGGCAATGCCAAGATCTGAAGCAATAAGCGCCGGTGCATCGTTAACCCCATCTCCCGTCATAGCAACTAATTCACCTTGCTCCTGTAATACCTTCACTATTCTCATCTTTTGCTGTGGAATTACTCTGGCATAGGCATTGATCGACATGACTTCTTTTTTTAGCTCCTCATCAGATAACCGATCAATAGTTGTACCTTGCGTAATTAATTCTCCTTCACCCAAAATACCTGTTTTTTGTGCAACAAAGGCCGCTGTCTTTGCATGATCGCCCGTTGCCATAATAACGCGTATACCGCCTGAACGTGCTGCTGCTATACTTTCTGCAACTTCAGGACGAATCGCATCATTAAGGCCAAGAAAACCCACGACATTCATTGCATCTTTAAGATAATCCATTGCCACACGCAGATGAGAGTCTTCAGGGCCATAAAACAATGAGGCATCAAAAAATTTGGTTGCAACTGCCAACACTCTGAGACCACTGTCAAGCATGTCATGTACTTTCTGCATCTGACATATATCGCGGGCAGACGCACGTGCGCAAAGTACATCCGGTGATCCTACGCAATGAATCTTATACGTTCCTTTATGTTCAACAAAAATAGCATGATACTGCCAATCAGAATCAAAAGGTATTTCAAATATTCGACGATAATCATGTTCAAGATCCTCTCTGACAACGTTACCCTTACGTGCCAATACTGATAATGCTGCATTGGTTGGATCACCTTTTACTTCAAAGGTTTTTGTTTGTTTGTCATAACGCAACTGGGCATGTGATAAAAGAACACACGCGACAAGAATTTCTTGGAAAATAGCATCATCACTTGGCTGAATCGCACGTCCCTCGCGCAATACCTCACCTTTTTCAAAGTAGCCTTCACCTGTTATCTCATATGATGCTTGAGCCGTCACTACTCGAGAAACCATCAGCTCATTGCGCGTGAGGGTGCCAGTCTTATCGATCATGATCACATTTACCCTGCCAAGACCCTCGACCGCCTGCATTTTTCTGATTAAAACGTTGCGCTGTGCTAAACGATATGCGCCAACCGCAAGCGCAATAGTTAAGACAACAGGAAGCCCTTCCGGCACCGAACTGACAAACAATGCTACCAGTGTCATGAAAAGATCGTATAACGGCATTTGTTGCCACAAACCAAACACAAAAAAGAATGCGCATACGATAGCAACAAGCACAATGACCAGGCGGGCAATCCTATCGATTTCTTTTTTAAGCGGCATATCCGTTTCGATGCCCTCTATGCTTTTTTGAATAGAACCAATTTCAGTTTTTATTCCTGTTGCGACCACTAAGGCTTTCCCCACACCTGCGGTCACATATGTACCTTTAAAAATCATGTTATGTTGCTCATAGATAGGAGCAACGTGTTTCAAAACGTGAGCCGTCTTTTGAACACTGTCTGATTCTCCCGTTAAGATTGCTTCATCAACACGAACATTATGCGCCTCTATTATGCGAGCATCTGCAGGAACCTTACTTCCATCTTGAATAACAATAATATCACCTGGCACCAACAATGTGTCATCTATAAGCTCCTCATGGCCATCACGAATCACCAGCGATGTTGTTTTTGATAGTTTTCTTAGTCCCTCTAATATCGTGCGCGCCCTGCCTTCTTGTAGCATCCCTATTACCGCATTAAAAAGCAAAATCACGGCTATGATAAAAGCATCATAAATCTTTTCACCCGCAATAAGCACAATCAGTGCCGCAATACACAATACATAAATAAGTGGGCTTTTAAACTGCCTTAAAAAAACAATAAACCACGACTCTCGCTCGCCCTCGGGTAATGCGTTCTGGCCATACCGCTTCAATCGCTGTGTCGCATCATTTTGAGAAAGTCCATGTTCAAGATCAGTGGAAAATTCTTTGGCTAATTCTTGTTTAGTTTTTTGATAAACATTCATGACACATCCTTGTCTTGATACTTACTTAAGGCAGTACCGTATCACAAGGAGCGTCATACAAACAACAAGACGCTGCGCTTACCTCTAAGGAGTAACCCTTAAATTGATAAAATATGCACAAAAGACAAGCTTCCATACGAGTTGAGCGCGCAGTTCAACGCGTGACAGACGATGAATCCTTCAACTTCGTTAACTAACAGTATCGTTAATCGAGTGATTTGAGTAACAATTTGGGATTATGTTTTTGAAATGTAATCTTCTTCTTGATAAATATCAAAAATTGTCTAGGATTTTCCCCCAATATAATAAGCAGTGTTTTTGTATTTTTATTTAGAGCTTATCCGAAAATTAAATAGGTAGCGCATCTTCTTTATTTATCGGCTAAAA
>JAHDWT010000013.1 GCA_023382795.1 Candidatus Babelota bacterium | reverse complement strand
TTTTAGCCGATAAATAAAGAAGATGCGCTACCTATTTAATTTTCGGATAAGCTCTTTATCTTGCAATACTTTATTGACAACTTGAAACTATTTTTTATATCATGAGGGGTAGAATAAGGTAATTGTTATAACCAGCCAGGAAGGAGAAAGAAGATGAATTCTAGAAGATTATTTAGTTTTATGGCAATCTCTGCCACTACTGTCGCCCTGCTATCGGGGTCCACAAATCTGTTCGGAGTTGACGGTTACGAAGTACTAAATAAAGGAACTGTCAATGAATACATACGCTTGAAAGCGCATCGCGGCATAAAGCCTGAGCTTAAAGGGTGTGGCACTGTAGAGTTTACGCTTAAAAATCCAGATGATGCGTCTACTTTACCGGGTATTGATGCAAATGGAAATTCATACGAAGTCCCTAAATTTATGCTTGTAGCTGAACTCTGGGACTACCCATCTCCAATTCCAACCCCCTTCGGAGAAATATCAACGGGAGATCCACATCAGGTACACTATACCGGGAGAGCTGGATTGGGAAGTGGTTCCATGAAATTTGGCTTTGATAATGCCGATTATCATATAAGCCTTTACGAAATAACTGAAAAAACCCAAAGCGGAGATATCGGCAGAGGGGGTTTTAGAGTAACCCTGTGGAGTCCAATAAAACGACCTCTAACAAACTACGTTGATATAAAATACCATGATGATGTAAAATGCAGTGATGCACCTGCAAAATCACTGGGTATGAAACAAACAGAAAAAAAAGAAGCGTTCCCTGGAAACCCATTGGGCGATTTTCAAAAATACCCTATTGCCTCGTATTAATGAATATAATATAGATTTGAACACAGGCTATGAACACACTCATAGCCTGTGTGTGTTTGGCCAATCAATAATTTTATTAAAACATCCTTCTCTGCCACATTATACGATAACTATGAGATAGATTTTCTATGGAAGAAACACTTACACTACTCAGATTTTATTACTTTGTGTCCCTATCAGAAATAGTAAGATACCCGCTGCAACCGATGCATTATAAGAAATCTCTGGCATTCGCTGAGGTAGCGTAATTTGTTTTCCACTTTTAAGTATGCTTTTTGAAATACCAACAGCCTCATTACCAATGACCAGGCAAAGTGGTTCTTGATAGGTGGAATGCCTAGCATTTTCTCCACCCAAGGTTGCAAGGTAGATGGTGTAGCCAACATCCTTCAATAATTGGACCGCTGACTCTGGAGAGGCCGCTTCATAGATTTCCATATATTCAGCAAGCCCTGCAGACGCCTTGAGCGTTGAAGCATTGATGGGAGCCCCACCCTTTTTGCACATAATAACACCATCCACACCAACGCAGTAGGCAGAACGTAGGATAGCGCCTACATTGCGCGTATCTTGAATACCATCGAGCATTAAAAGATACCGTTGATTATTGGGATCAAAGAATTTTTTACGTAACACAAAGGGCTGAACCCATGCAACAACACCCTGATGGTCAGTAGTCTCGGCCATCTTATTAAGCACTTCCCGCGCAACATATTGTATCTGTACATGTTTTGGGAGAATCTTGGCAACCAGCGACCAACTCTTAGGCTCTGGGCGAGTAGTGTAAATGCTTATCACTTTTCTCCGTTTTGCCTTAAGCACTTCAACAACGGGATGAATACCATAAATAAGCTCACCTTGAACTTGTTTGGACGATTTATTCATACTTACATTTCAATATAAAAAATGACTCGAAATCTTTTCATTGTTAATTTATCACGTATCGGCAATAAAACCAAAAACAGCCACTTGAAAACTCAAAAAACCACACTCTATAATTTTTTATAGTTACTTACTTTGAAACACTTTAAAATAGGAGGGGCCTATGTTGATCTCAGGTACAAGGTATCAACAACTCATCTTGATCATCGCTCTCGCATATACGAATTTAGTCTTTACTGGATTTACTGAAAATTCAACCAATCCATATCAAGAGACATCAAATCAAAACAATTCGCATACACTATCATATCTCCACACCCTTATGCGTTACCTCTCTATAACTAAAAAGAGTCACCAACCTGATAAAGCAGACGCAGATCTCATTGGTCTCACATGCGACGACGCTGAAGCACTGGATAACATGGCGGCGGTACAGGATGATTCATCGATATTAGAGGAGGCAGAGCTACAAGAGAAAGCAGAACATTTTTTAGAAACTACTCCCTACAAGTCCTTTCCCTCTCTTTATGAACATATAAAAAAAATACGTCCTAATATCGCTATTCCTAGAGGAAATTATTATATTGACAGGCCAATTATATCAGCAGAGGAAATGAGAACTCTTTTAAGAGCTTCCATCTGTCGAGCCACTCAAACCCTATCGCAAGCACATTGGGTAGGAGAAAATCCAAAACAACATCCTCTTTTTTTAAAAATCAATTATTTGCCAGAATATTTAGCATATCAAAACTATCTCGCCTACGTAGAAAAAAGGGTAGTTGAGCCTGGATCAACTGTAATCATATGTGGTGATTTGCACGGCGATATTTTGTCATTAGGATCCTTAACTAACATGCTCATCAAAGATGGTTATCTAGATAATAATCTTAAACTTAAACAAAATACCTATATGGTGTTTTTAGGCGACTATGTCGATAGAGGATATTATGGCATCGAATGTCTCTATCTATTACATCGACTGAAGCTAGCAAATGATGCACATGTCATCTTGCTACGCGGTAATCACGAAGATATCGACTTAACATCTCGATATGGATTTAAACAGGAACTTTTCGACAAATATGACGTGTATCAAGCACAAGAAATTATATCCGACACCCATCGCTCATTTGACTTAATGCCGGTTGCTTTTTTTCTAGGATGCAGAAATCAACAATCTGGGTTAACTCACTATGCAATTTGCTGTCACGCTGGCTTAGAACCTCGTTATTCATCAAAAAAACTTTTGACTGACCCAGAGCCGCATGCATACGAACTACTTAATCCATCACTTCTTGAAACTCGAGATAGTGACTCAGGTGTCATCACAAAGGCATTTAGTTCACTGGGGTTTTTGTGGTGTGATTTTAATACTGCCCCCAATACCGCGACCCATCTTACCCAGAACCGCGGTCGGTCTCTCAGCAAAGAGGAATCCGCAGTTTTATTACAACAGTATTCCACTGATTTGCACAAAGTTTTTTGTGTTATTGGAGCCCATCAGCATGGAATATTAACAAAAAATCCCATGATGAAGTTAATTTACGATATTCAACATGAAACGCCACACCATCAAGGGGTAGCAAAACTCTGGTTGTCCCCTCCCGACCAATTACACAACACTAACCACTTATGGAATGGAGCAGTGGTAAAGTTTGGTGTTGCACCCGACACCTGCTTTAACACTTGGCATCCTAACCAAGACTTCGACCTAAAATATTTCGCTTACGGCAATCTAACCACCGGCGAAGAAATTGGCGACTGGAGGCTCGATGTTAAATATTTAAGATTTCCCGATGATATTATACCATCCCAACTATCTTTAGCGGGACATCAAGAAGAACTCAATCCACCACTTCCAGCGCAGCTTTGACCAAGGTCGTACAAATGGATAACCTTCTTGTACATACATTTTCCTCCTAATTCAGATATTATTGGAGTCCTATATATGAAAAAACAGATGCATTTTACTATCCTAGTTCCTGCTATCTACATGGCACTAGTAACACCTAGCATGCATGCAGGGATCTTTTCGCGTATCTTGCAAACACTATCATCTGAAGAATCATCGGTTTCGGTAGAATGGTCTATGTCGGAACAAGAATCCAAAGCCGTCGCTCTATTTCGCCTATTAAACGAATCTTCGATCGTACAACCATCAACACACTCATCGTCTATATTAGAAGAATCAACACAAACTGATACGTTACCGCATTCTCATCTTCAAGAATCGGAAAAACTAGATACCGCTTATAATCAGACACAATGTCAATATCCAACATTAACAAGTTGGCTCGATAAATTGGCGACTACCGTGCCAAACTTGGAAGTGGATGTTTATGCCAAAAAGGATCCTACCAAAGATTGCATATCATTAGACGAAATGACAAGTCTCCTAAAGGCAAGTTTTACAATGCTTCAACATCATTACCAAACAGCAGCGTGGACTGGGGAAACGCCACAACAAGATTCACTCTTTTTCAAAGAAAATTATCCGGAGGACGCCGTGCATAATAACATGGTATTCGCAGAAAAATTTGTTGTAGAGCCATCCAGTGAAATCATAACCTATGGCGATATGCATGGAGATGCGTTATCTCTCAGGGCCTTTTTGCGCGACTTAAAAGATAAGGGTTATCTTGGTGACGATTTTAAACTAACTCGTGAAAATATTTTCGCAATTATGTTGGGAGATTACACCGATCGTGGTAATTACGGACTCGAGTGTCTGTACACAATTTTACGACTGCAACTCGCAAACCCATATAATGTGATTACTTTACGCGGTAATCATGAAGAAGCTGGAATTGCTTCATCCTACGGTTTTTATACAGAGTTGATACAAAAATTTGGTAACAAAGAACATACACACAACCTCTTTAAAAATATCTGTCGTATTTTTGATTTTATGCCAGCTGAAAGTTTTGTGGGCTGCAAAGAATCACCGACCGCCGATACTCAAGCAAAAACTAACTACCTCCTTTTCTCCCATGCGGGCATTGAAACACAAGTTGATTCTTGCCACCATGCTTTATTAGATAGCAAGTCATCTCGCGCATGTACCATTATCCGCGAATTACCAGACAATGATTCATATTATACCGTTGAATCTATGTGGACCGATTATGATCCTGCACTAGGTTCTTCTAGTTATTACGCCGAAGGAAGAGGTCCAGTTCGTGGGCAAGAAGATACCCAAGAATTATTTAAAAAACATTCAACTACAACATCACTCATTCAGGGAAATATTCGAGGGCATCAACACGGTAGCCTCACTGGAGACAACATCAATGGGGATATGATGAGACTCATCCATGACACTGCTGAAAAAACTCCTAGACACAAAGGAGTTGCCAAAATATGGATTAAAAAAGATAGTCCAAATTTTAATACCGATAGCCTTCCAGGAGGCATAGTAGTAACAATGGGAGTAGGGATAGACAACAAGCACTTCAATGCAGACAAAAGACTTGCCCAACATGCATATTGCATACTAAAAACTGCAGCGGCCTATAAAGATTGGAAACTCAATATACATAAACTTACCACTATCTGGCCAAATCAACAAAATAACTAATCTAGACAATCAGATTACTCATGTGTGTGAGGTTTTTTTGGTATACTCATCTTGTCCACGTATTTTTCTGCCATATTTTTGAAGCTTGGATATCATCATGAATACCTCTCCGCTCAGCTGGATCGAAATCAGCAAAAATGCCCTTGATCATAACATAAACCAATACAAACAAGCGCTTGGATCAAAACAACTTGCAGCGGTAATCAAAAGTGATGCATATGGGCACGGTCAATTACTTATAGCACAAATCTATCAAAATAACAGGAAGGTCAGTTGGCTCTGTGTTTCTAATTTGTCGGAAGCACTTTTTCTACGCAACCACGGTATCACAAAACCAATTCTTGTCCTTGGACATATCGATGCCCCACTTGACACAATCATCAACAAAAATATTGCCTTTATATGCTACGAAAAAGATCTTTTAGAACATGCCAATACTGTTGGCTCATATTATGGCGCATCTCTGCCTATACATCTGAAAATAGATACCGGACTTTCAAGGTTTGGTCTGAGTCCTGAAAAAGCACTTGATTTTATCGGCTATGCGCACACGCTCCCTCACATCACTTTGCAGGGGATATTTACTCATTTTGCCCAATCTCAACATGAAGACCAGGCATTTACCATCGAACAGCACCGCATATTCACTAAACTTCTTGAAGAAATCACATCATCTGGCATTAAAATACCAATTAGACACTGTGCAAATAGCGCCGCCGCAACCTTACTTGATGATGATGTTTGTACCCTGGCACGCATTGGTATCGGATTGTACGGTATATGGCCATCAGAGGCAGTATACATAAACACACAAACTCGCCATCCGGACTTTAACCTCAAGCATGTTGCGAGCTGGAAAACACGCATTACCCATATTCGTACTCTGCCAGCAGGCATCACTATCGGTTATGATCGCACATTTACCATTCAACAGCCAACGAGAATTGCTCTACTTCCCGTTGGTTATTATGAAGGCTATGATCGACGACATTCTAATAATGGTAGTGTCATCATTCGCAATAGCGCAGCACCAGTTTTGGGGCGCGTCTGCATGAATGTTACTATGATTGACATCACTGGCATCCCTCAAGCGATCACTGGCGATACGGTATTCTTGCTTGCCGATCATCCCGGCGTCACGCCTCATGAACTAGCACAGCGTATACAGAGTTTTAATCCACGCGAGATACTAACACGAATCCATAAAGACATACCACGTATGATTGTCGACTAAATTGTTTGTTGAGCCAACACCCTTGCATGATATACTGAGAACCACAAACCCTTTTATACGCGGAAATGATAGTATGTATATTCTAGAAGGCAATATTGGCGCTGGGAAATCAACGTTCTTAAGACTCGTTGCGCAACATCTACCACACCTACAGGTCATTTTTGAGCCCCTTGCCACCTGGCAACATCCAGTACATGGTGAATCGATTTTGACCAATTTTTGTCACAATCCAAAACGCTGGGCGTATTCCTTTGAAATGCTCACTATGATGTGCCGCGTCAAAGATCACTTAGCACAACAACAAGAACCAAATAAGTTAAGAATTTTAGAACGATCCATTTATTCTGGGCACTACTGCTTCGCTTTAAATAGCTACAATCAATGTTACATGAACAAATTAGAATGGAATATGTATAACGAGTGGTTTAATTTTCTTGTCCCGAACACATGCCGACCTCCGCTTGGATTTATTTACCTACGCGTAGATCCTACCATTGCACATACGCGTATTGCAAAACGTAAACGTGCTGGTGAAGAAGAGTTCTCTCTTGAGTATCTACAACAAATTCATGAGCGACATGAATCGTTTCTCATTAACAAAGAGAATATACTACCAGAACTAAAAGATATCCCAGTACTTACGCTCAACTGCGATCGTGAGTTTGAATATGACTCAGAAGTCCTACAACAACATCTCGATGCAATTCAGGACTTTGTTACAGAAACGGCTCCATCAGTGGTAGCATCACTTACAACATGCTCACAAAATGCTTGTATATAACGAGCTCGCGATTTAAAGGTCGGATGCGAAGTTTGAATAGTTGATGAAAAGGGCACAATCTTCCGCAGAGCCTCTCCTAAAGCTTGTGCATATGAATATCCCGCAAGACACGCTGTCAAATCTGCACGCCGCTCCTTAAACCAATGCCACTTAACCATAAGTGGAAAGGCTGCCGCTTTGCGATACCAAGGAGTTTTGTTTAAAAGAGAATACAACGCGTTCCATACCACCACATCTTCATGGATGATATGAGCGATTTCGTGAAGCAATAACGCATCTTGCTCCTTGACCGTAAGCTTCATGGAATCAAAGGAATGCTTTGAACATCCCACAAATCCCTTACCAGCCTCAGGGAAGCCCCCGTTGTTGATCATAATCACATCACTACCGTTAATACCTTGAGCGCGCAACAACGCATGAAATCGGGCCTCAAGTTCTGGATTTATGCGATCATACATACGTGTATATCGAGCCTTACATGCCTCGTCTTCTTGGTCTGAATCACGTCTGGCTTGAATCAACTCTTCCTGCCATTCCTGATTACTTACATCAAAAATGCGTAATAGATTATTAATAAGACTGGTATGCTCTTGCTCTAATTCATGGGTATAGCGCTGATGAACAGCCTGCGGTACGCTTAGCTCTTGCGCATAAAGAGATGGAATCGAACAGATTATGAACATTAAAGCAGTGTTAAACCTATTCACCGATACAAACCTCCACCTATCATTTATCTATATCCTTTAGGATACTTAACCTCGAAACATTGAGCAACCGCTCTAAACAACAGTGCCCAATTTTCAGTTTGAAAATTGGGCACTGCCGAATTCATATCACAAGTTAATTAACTTTTAATCACATAAATTCGATGTTTACCAACCTTAACGGTCATTCCTGGCTTCCATGCAATCTGGGCTTTAAAATCGCGCACGGTCTCTTCTGCGACCACTACCGCGCCTGCTTCGATTAATCGCTTTGCTTCTGAGGAAGTCTGTACGGCACCCATGTGTTTAAGCATATCAACAATCCAGGCAGGATTGGGAACTTCTATAGGGAAAACAACGGGGACGGCTTTGGAGTAATCCTTATTCTGGAATAACGCTTCAAATTTTTCCTGTCCATGGCGCGCTTCTTCTGGTGACCAAAATTTGGCGACAATGTCATAAGCAATCTGTTTTTTTAGTGCCATGGGATGCACATCACCACCATCCACTTGAGCTCGCAATCTAGAAAGCTCCTCTGGTGTGCTATTCAGTAGCAATTCGCTATAGCGCCACATGAGCGCATCAGAAATAGACATCAACTTACCATAAGCCTGGTCAGCAGGATCGTTGAGTCCTATAGCATTTCCTAAGGATTTCGACATTTTTTGAACGCCATCCAATCCCTCTAACAGGGGCATCGTAATGACGACTTGTGGTTCCTGATGAAATTGCTCCTGCAAAAAACGACCTAACATCATATTAAATGTCTGATCTGTTCCACCAAGCTCAACGTCTGAAAATAACGCCACCGAATCATAAGCCTGGAATATCGGGTAGAGCAGTTCATGAAATGCCACTGGTTGACCATTCTGCAATCGACTTGCAAAATCTTCGCGTTCAATAATGCGCGCAACCGTAGTACGAGCACAAATTTGAACAAAATCTTTCAGTGCAAGCGTATCTAACCATTCAGCATTGTATAAAACACTTACTTTATCTGGATTTAAAATTCGGCTTACTTGAGCAAAGTAAGTACGCGTATTATCTTCTATCTCTTTCTCGCTCAGCGGTGGCCGCGTTTTGGATTTACCCGTTGGATCACCAATGCGTGCGGTAAAATTTCCAATAAGAAAGATAACTTCATGCCCAAGATCTTGAAATTGACGTAATTTGCTAAGTACTACCGCATGCCCCAAATGTAAATCAGGAGAAGTTGGATCCATCCCAAGTTTAATTTTTAATTTTTCCCCCGTGGAGAGTTTTTTGAGCAAATCGCTCTCCGGCAGTACCGCCTGTGTTCCTGATTTTATAAGCTGTAAAATGTGTTCATGATTGTGCTTCATAAATATCCATAACTATATACGTGAGAAATCGCCCATCCCAACAGGATGTACGCTAAAGATTAACGCTACAATCCCATACCAAGTAAAAGCGCAATAGTATATCCGGCACCAAGAATAATCCACGCAGTCAACCAGCGCAATACATCAAAAGAAAGAAGGAGGAAAACTATCGAACCACCAAAGATTAATAAATCCTTATATTTGCTTTCTCCTACAAATGAAATAATCAGAGGCAAAGCAACCATATGAAACAAATTGATAACAAGACTGAAGATAACCAGCCTGCTTGCAATATAAACCATGGCGGCACCAACCAATGCCAATGAGAGAGAAAACGATGATATGTTGTGATAATGATTCATTACTGAAACATCTGCTGATGCTACGGTACTAAACAAAGCCAATATCGATGGACCAAATACCACAAGAAGCGCAACTAATGAAAAAATCGCTATCAATAAATACGAGAGCGTATTGGCAAAGGAAGCTAGATAGTACTTAAGCGTAGCGTATGGTCGATAGATATAATCACGATTAATCATAGGATATTGACCAATCCCTATCCCAAAAATCATGAAACTAATAAGAAAAATAACATCGATATGTACAAGCGGATTCAATGAGGCAAATCCAAGTTGTTCAGCGGTATCGTCACCAAAATATGCCGCAATTTTTGCGCGTATATAACCAACTAAGATCACCGCGGCCGCATTGGCCATAAAAGTGGCCAACATACTGCTCAAAAAGGTTACCTGTTCTACGGTAAACATATGTCCCCATCTATGTGTTTAAATATGAAGAAAATACAGAATTAAGGGTATGACAAATAACCGACACGGTCAATTGGTCGACGTCAACACCTTTGGTAGATCATATTATTGATTAAATTGTCACGTTCGCTATTCTGGCGTTGATTTTATTCTCGCCAGAACATGGTACTTAAAAAGGAGCTTTAACATGTCTGTATCAAAAACCAATTCCCAACCCGATCGCTACACGAAAAGCGCTTTATCCTGGTGGCACTATCTAGTACCACCTTGCGTTCTTTCTCTCATAACTGCGGCATTTTATTATCCATCGCTTCATTATAGTTTTCAGTTTGATGATATAGCTAATATCACCAAGCACTTTAGTATCCGGCACAATACCCTTCAATCACTCTTTTTTACGGGAACTCGGTGGATTAGTTATTGGCTTAATGCGATACATTACCAAATTGGCGGGTTCGATCCATTTTCATATCGTGTTGGTGATCTTATCATCCACAGCATCAATGGCGTGTTATTATTTTTTCTTCTCATGGCAGTGCTAACAAGAACTCGCACGCAACATTTTTTTGCTCAACACGCCTTGCATATAGCATTTCTTACAGCTGGATTATTTTTACTGCACCCTGTACAAACACAAACGGTTTCTTATGTCATACAAGGACAACTTGAAGGCCTTGCTTTAATGGCTATTCTTTCTATGGCACTCTGTTTCATACATGCCGTATACACATCCAACATGGTAATGAAATCAGCATATATTTGCGGACTTTTTACCTGTGCGATACTTGCATGCGGCACCAAAGAAATTGCCATTATCGCGCCCATACTCCTCTCGCTTATCGACTGGTTTTTTGTAGCGCAGGGAGATTGGCACTCATTTAAAAAAAGACTCTTACTCCACGGTACGCTGATGCTACTCATGGGTGGTATTTATGCTTGGTTTTTAAAGCCAACATTTTTTACCGAAATACTAGGATTACAAAAGGTTGCCAAAAACAACATCGGAAACGTTATCACAGCGCAGCCAAATGACCCTATAACGCCATACTTGTTTTTTATCTCGCAATTTAAAGTGATTCTGCATTATCTATGGATTTTTGTGTGGCCATTCTTTATTAGTGTTGAATACGACTGGGTACTTTCAAGCAGTTTTTTTGCACTCGATAGCTTTTTACCGTTCCTGGGATTGCTCGCAATAGGATTATTCGTACTACGCTTATTTAAGCAGAATAAGGTTTCACCACTGGTGTTTGGATTTCTTTGGTTTTTTCTTGCCATTTTACCTCGCTCAAGTATTATTCCCTCACCAGAGCTCCTTGTAGACTATAAAACATACACTGCATCATGCGGTTGGTTACTGGTGTTAGCCACCGGAATTGTTTACTTGATGACACTCTTAACCGGCTCTATACGTCAGCCACTCTTTGTTCGCTTCAGCAGATTCGCTATCATTCCCGCCTGTGTATTATTGCTTGGGTTTGGAACGATGCAACGAAATTTAGTCTGGCGTTCTGGTATGGAATTTTGGGCAAACATGATACAAAATGCTCCTAATAAAGCACGAGCTTACAACAACTATGGCGTGGAACTCTCACAATCATTACGCAAATTCGACGAAGCAGTGGGATATTTTAAAAAAGCAATCAGCATGGATAAAAACTATCCCGACCCATGGAATAATTTAGCAGTTGCGTATGCAAATCTTGGCAATGTGGATGCGGCCATTGGAGCTCTCAAAGAAGGAATTAAAATAAACCCTTATTATCCAGAAGGATACAACAATATTGCTTCCTTTTACTTACAGAAAGGTGAAATCGATCACGCCGAAAAAGCCTTGAACACCGCGCTCAAACTACGCCCTTACTACGGCAAAGCTCACTATAATCTCGGCAAATTATATACCCAGAAAAATGAACCAGAAAAGGCTTGGGAGTGTTTTAAAAACGCGTGCATCAAAGGGGATTTTGATAATGAGCATGGTTTTGCTACCTATGGTCGAGCAAGTCTAGAATTGAAAAAATTTGATGATGCAATTTTTGCATTCGAAAAAACGTTAAAACTTAATCCCAATTATCCTGGCATACTGTTCAACTTAGGAAATGCACACTTTATGGCTAAAAACTATGACCAAGCAATCTCATGCTATAAAAAGAGTACCGCTGATGGATTACACACTACACAAGCACTCTTTAATCTTGGCGAAACGTATTATGCAATGAACGATTACAAAACCGCCCTAACCTGGTTTGAAAAGCTCGACGCCTCAAAAACAAACTTACCGCAGCTCTACGTACGCCGTGCGCAATGCCTAGAAAGATTAGGCAAAATAGATTTGGCACGCTCACTCCTTAACGAACTAATGCAGCTCGATTTTGGTAATAACCACCCAGGAGTGGACAAGATAAAAGAGGGCGCACGTGTTATGCTCGCACAACTCAATGCAATCAAGATAAAAACATCGTAATTAAAGGATTATTCAATGCTGTATCGGCTATTATCAGTGACCACCATTTTACTATCATCAAGCCACATAACATGCGAAGTAATTGAAAATAATACTGACTATACTATGATTCTTCATTCATTTTCTGCACATGGGCGCTCACTCGACATCCCTCCTAAAGAACTATCGCCCCATAACGCAATTAACAACATGCCGATTAACTTTACAAGGTGCCTTGCAACAACATATCGTGGTGAGAAATTCTGTATCATTGATGTGATGAACCAAGAACAACCAGTCTCCATCAATCATGATTCATTGATGCCCACAAATAAAACTCCCGAAGAACTACAAGCTTTTAAAAAAATGATTAGCAAACTGAGACGATTTGAACCCCTTATAATAATCCCCAAAAGCCGCAAGAGCTCCGAGCTCAATTAGCGACTAATTATCATACTGCTATCCCCAGGGAGACTTTTCCTGGGGACTGTTTTTCCAAATAATTACATTCTCAATACTATTTTCTTGAACACTTGTTGCACACCTTTACACGAGATCTTATTCTTGACTTATGCACTCTGTAAAAATTACTATTAGAGATGAATTAAGATTTTTTATAATACTTGAAAAAGGTAATAATTATGAACAGATCATGTAGGCTTGCAACAATATTTTTTTTAATTACAACCATGATTCAGCAGGCCGATGCCTTTGATATACAAAGCGGCCAAAAAGTTCAATCGACTATTCAATTAATAAATAACAACCCACCTCCAGCATTATTGTTAAATTTTAGAAATTGGTTAAAAACTCCTGAAGAGGGGACACGTGTATTGCAAACTCTACTCAACGGCATCAATGATACTGCTAAACAACAGATTACTGAGATCATCATAGAAAACGCGCGGTTTGGCGCCCTGCCTGACCTCGCCAGATTTCATAATCTTCAAAAGCTTGAAATCATGGGCAATAATTTGGCCAACATTAACTTACAACTAAAATTACCAGCGAGTTTGAAAGAATTGCATCTGGCAAATAATGGGTTAACTCAACCACCAAGCATTTCTGGCGCTGACAACGTAGAAACACTCAATTTAGTTTTCAATGCGCTCCATAAAATACCTAATCTTGCGTCATCGCACAGTCTTAAAGAACTCAATCTTTCTAATAATCAAATCAGTACATTGCCATCGTTGGCGCATCTCAGACAACTGAAAGTACTTAAACTTGCGAATAACCAATTAAGCATCCCGCCCGACTTATCTGGTCTTACCGACCTTATTGAGGTTTTCTTGTCAAACAATCAACTCACAACGCCCCCGATACTTGGCGGCTTAAATAGTCTACGAACTATAGGTCTATCTGATAATCGGCTTACGGCGCCGCCTGTAGTAATAAACCTTCCAGAACTACGGAACCTCTATCTCCAAAATAACCACATTACTACGCCACCGGAACTAAGCGATTCTAATGCCTTGTTATCCTTCCTTGATTTACGCAATAACCCCATTGAAAATCCTTTACAAGTCCCATCAGTACTGGGTCGCAGGTTACGCATTATCGGAGTCCCAAGCAACCTTATCAACTATTCAGCAATACATGATCTCGTAGAATTAAATACCTTGATCGCCCAAATCGTTTCAGCAATTTATACCACCGAAGCAGTTCCTGAAGGCTTGATTCAGACCATCATCAATCAGGCGCAACCCGAATTAAATAGTCCAAATGGCATAACACGAGAGCGAGTACAGGCACTTATCAATCAAGAAGTTGAGCGACGACGCCAAGAGTCTGTAAGGCAACATCTTGCAACTCTCTCCGAGCAACAAGAGCAACCATTCTCTCCAGAAGACCGTATTCCTGTTGAAATAATAACTAATCCTGAGCACACTCACCCGATATTCTTTGCGCAGAGATCTTTCGAATCACTGGGAGAAGGGATCGGGCGCCTGAATATATCACTACAACCTGCAAAGGTGGGTGACAGCACACTTACGCAACAAACACGTGCTCTTCTTGATGCGTGGAGTCACTGGAAACAAAAGGATGCTAGCGCATTAAGAAAATTTATCCAAGCTCTTAAGGGTATCGATATTATTTCTCAAGAATCATTTATTCTTTCGCGAGCACAAACCGAAGAGTTTATGCGAGATATCGGTATATCGGATAGCCGTATTGCAATCTTTATGAGCGATCACACAGGGCAGGAGTATATCGATGCGCATGAAGTGGCTGAATTTCTAGAAAAAGCGGGCAATTTGTAAAACTTAATCAAGGCAAGTGGCAGAGCCTCATCCGCTTTGACCAATACCCAGTTTGCCTTTAAGCTGTGTTATGGAACATAAATTACTTTTCTTTGCAACGAAATTGCCATTATGGAAAAACGCTATGACCATTTAGGTGCCGAAAAAGAAGCACTACAATTATGGGAACAACACAAGACTTATAAAGCGAGAAATAACCCAGGACAGCTCTACAGCATAGACACGCCACCTCCGACCGTCTCCGGCAGTCTACACATCGGTCACATTTTTTCATACACACAAACCGACATTCTTGCACGCTATAAACGCATGAGCGGATACAGTGTGTTTTATCCTTTTGGCTTCGATGACAATGGTCTACCAACCGAGCGCTACGTTGAAAAAAAATTGAATGTATTCGCACATGGCATGTCACGATCAGAGTTCATTGCTCTATGCTCACAAGAAACTAAGCTTGCTGGGGAAACATTCAAAAATCTTTGGCAACGCATGGGGCTATCGGTTGATTGGGATGCATGTTACTCAACTATTTCTGACTCTTCACGCAAAATATCACAGGAGTCTTTTATAGAGCTCTACAAAAAAGGTTATGTCTATCGCAAATATGAAGCGTCTCCTTTTTGCACCACCTGCCGAACTACCGTAGCTCAGGCAGAACTTGATGACGAAGAAAAACAGTCACATTTCAACGATATTGTTTTTAGTGATGAGCAAGGGAACGACCTCATTATTGGCACCACGCGCCCAGAATTGTTATTTTCATGTGTTGCATTACTCTACAATCCTCATGACATCCGCTATCAGCACCTAAAAGGCACATTTGCAAAAGTTCCTGTTTTTGATTTTTTGGTTCCCATACTAGAAGACGAGCAGGTTATTATAGAAAAAGGAACCGGCCTGGTAATGTGCTGTACATTTGGTGACAAAACAGATATTCAGTGGTACAAAAAATTTGATTTGCCTTATAAACCTTCGATTGGTCAAGATGGCAAATGGCTCCCTGAGACAGGATTGCTTGCTGGATTGCGTGTCACCGCAGCACGCGAAAAGATTCTTGAAGAATTACGCCTACGCGGACTTCTTCTGCGGCAAACACCAATTCGTCATGCTGTCAATGTGCATGAGCGATGCAAAAAAGAAATTGAATTCCTAGCATTACCGCAATGGTTTTTGCGCATTTTAGGGCTCAAAGAAAAATTTCTCGCGTTGGCAGATGAGATTAATTGGTATCCAGCATTCATGAAATCACGCTATCGCGATTGGGTCGCCAATCTTGGTTGGGACTGGTGTCTTTCACGACAACGTTTTTTTGGTATACCATTTCCTGTATGGCATTGCTCTCAATGTAAAGAAATTCTCCTTGCCGACACAAGCACGCTGCCTGTTGATCCACAAGAAACAGCCTATCCACAAGGGACGTGCACCAACTGTGGAAGCACGCAGATAGTTCCTGACACAGATGTTATGGACACCTGGAACACTTCTTCATTAACGCCATATATTTGCTACACCTATTTTAATCGCTCGGCAAAATCACCGTTTCAAGATACCGATATTCTCAAATTCATGCCTATGAGTATGCGGCCTCAAGCACATGACATCATTAGAACATGGGCATTTTACACCATCGTCAAAACATGGATGCATCATGCAACCATACCATGGAAGAATATTGTTATTTCAGGTCACGTGTTAAGCGACACTAAAGGAAAGATTTCTAAATCTAAAGAGCATAATGCACTCGCACCAGAAAATTTATTACAAACATATTCTGCCGATGCAATTCGTTACTGGACAGCTTCTGGAGGTCTTGGACAAGATATTGCTTTCTCCGATGCACAGATAAAAATCGGACAGCGACTTGTTACTAAATTATGGAATGCATTTATTTTCACCGCACCGCACCTTACTCAAGCCCCACAAAAGCCCTCAACTGAACTTGGTGCATTGAACGAATGGGTCTTGCATCACGCAACTGCTTGCTTTAACCACTACGATAAATATTTCAACGAACAAGAATTTTCTTTGGCTCTCGACCAAGTGGAAAAATTCTTCTGGTCATATTTCTGCGATAATTATTTGGAATTGATAAAAGATCAACTCTTTAATCCAGAACGTTATCAACCGCACGAAGTCGCTGCTACACGTTGGACGCTTTACCATGTGGGCTTACGTATTTTACAACTTTATGCACCATTTGTTCCTTTTGTCACGGAAACAATCTACCAGAAGCTCCATCGCAATCATGAGAAAATGCAGTCACTTCATCAAACTCGTTTTGCTGATTATCAAATACCACTCAATTATCCTGCTAGTGCGCACACTATAGGACAGCTCATTGGCATGATCGCACTTATCAGAAAACTCAAGAGCGAGCATCAATTTTCTCTTAAAGCACCAATCGACGTGCTAGTTATCTATCATGAAGGCCGAGAACAGTTGCAAGCAATTGGTGCTTACGAACAACTCATCAAGGGCGTCACTCATGCATCAGAAGTCATGTATAAAAATGAGTCACTTGAAAACGCGCGCTTAGAAAAAGAAAACGATCACATTACCTTAATTGCATTAACACTATAGAGACTCATGATCACCATACGTAACACACAACGCAAAATACCGATTGATATCGAAAAACTTCATCAGAACGCGCAAGTGATTTTGGACTCTTTGCGATATCATGATTATGATCTTGGTATCTGGCTTGCGAGCGACATTCGGATTCGCGCATATAATCGTGATTATCGCAATAAAGACAAAGTAACCGATATTTTATCTTTTCCTTATCACACAGAGCTTAAAGCCGGAGAGCGCATTGTTTCACGCTCTCCGGAAGACAAAAATCTTGGTGATCTTATTATTGCACCCAACTATGTGTACCATGATTTAGCTCGCTGGAATCAATCTTTTGAAAAGCGCATGCAAATACTTTTAGTTCACGGTATTTGTCATCTGCTGGGTTATGATCACATAAAGGATGAAGATTACAA
>JAHDWT010000012.1 GCA_023382795.1 Candidatus Babelota bacterium | reverse complement strand
TAGCCTCTGCCATTCATAATTTTAAACTTATTGGAATTTTCGGATAAGCTCTTAGTATAGATTGTGTTAATACAAAACAAAGTTCATCATGAAACAGACAAACATCATTTTTGATATCACTGGCGTGCTGTTTAAAGAACACAAGCTCAAACTTCTACGCAAAATTGGCGTTAAGCGCATTGCACGCTATATCACGCGGCACCGAACATCACCATTGGCTTTCTGCTTTAAAACGCTAGACGCCATCAAAGAGCGTGAACAACAATTACTCGGTACTGTAGGCACCACACCGTTTATCTATAAAAAAAGAGCACTGCCGTCATGCACGGCTGATTGGCAAAGGGGGCTCATCACGAACGCAGAACTTCTACACATACTGGAAGAGCATTTAAACGCATTATCGCGTGAAGGATACTTTGCAAGTCGCCAAGAAGAACAACTCGCTCTACGCATTCTGCACACCATGCTCAATGCCGAACAGTTACTTGCTGTTTCACGACCTATAAAACGCACCATTAATTTGGTTAAAAAATTACGTAAAACTAATTTGTACCACCTTTACATTCTCTCTAACATGGGGCACGAACCGTTTTTATTGCTTAAAAAAAATTATCCAGAAATTTTCACACTTTTTGATGATTGCATTATTTCAGCAGATGTACGTGCCATCAAGCCCGCTCCAGCTATTTTTACTTATTTGCTTGATAAACATCAGCTAACTGCACAATCATGCATTTTTATCGATGATCAGGAAGAAAACGTCTTGGCTGCTCGTCAACTCGGCATGGAAGCAATTATGTTTGATCGATTGCCTAGCGTACGCAAGAGACTCAAAAAATTACAGATTTTATAACGCCCGCAGTGCATCGAGCAACACGTCTACTTCTGCATGCGTGTTGTATGCATAAAAACTTACACGCACAGAAGCGTCTATGTTCATTTTTTTTGCGAGCGGCTGTGCACAATGATGACCAGCACGCACACAAATACCAAAACTATCTAAATAAGCGGCAATATCATGCGCATGCATACCATCAACAACAAAACTAACCAAATGCCCTGTTTTTTTAAGTTGCTTGACCGGACCCAGCACGCGTATGCGTGGTAGTGTATCCAACCCCTCAATCAGTTGTGCGCACAACGAGGCCTCATGACGTTGAAGCTCTTCAGCGTTTAACTCACACAAATAATCAATTGCCGCACCAAGCCCAATGACCTGCGCAATGGGTGGCGTACCCGCCTCTAAACGATGCGGCAGAGGTTGCCAACGTGCACGATCATAATCAGCGTCAAAAACCATTCCCCCACCAAATTGGTAGGGCTCAATCTGGTCGTGCAATTCTTTTTTTATGTACAGTACACCAACTCCCGTTGGTCCAAACATTTTGTGTCCAGAAAAGGTCAAAAAATCGCAATCCATATTAGTCACGTTAATACGCTGATGCGGCACTGACTGAGCTGCGTCAACCATAACACGGGCACCGACTGCATGCGCGCGCTTGATAATAAGTTCGACGTCGTTATGTGTGCCTAGTATATGTGAAACGTGTACCAACGAAACAAATTTGGTGCGAGAAGTTATTAACGTATCAAGTGCAACATACTCAAGAGTGCCATCGGCAAGCACCGGGATATATTTTAACGTAACGTTATGCGTACGTGCTAACTGCTGCCATGGCAAAAGATTCGCATGATGCTCCATCTGGGTAATAAGAATTTCATCACCTGCACTGAGATGCCCTTTGACCCACGATGTCGCCGCCATGTTGATACCAGCAGTTGTGCCACTGGTGAACACAATTTCTACTGCATCACGAGCGCCAATATATGTGGCAACCTTTTTTCTCACCTGCTCATACTGAGCTGTTGCTTTTTCAGCGAGTGTATAAATACCGCGATGAATATTTGCGTTACGATAACTATAAAAATCAATAAGCGCATCGATCACTGCTTGTGGTTTTTGCGTGGTAGAAGCGTTATCAAAATAGATCAATGAACGCCCAAAATATGGACGCTTGAATAAAGGAAAATCTGAACGGGATATCATGGTATACTTTCACACTCAATGTATAATGCATATCTATAAGCTTCACACAACTTCTTGCTTGAGCAGCACTTCTTTACCTTTGAACGCGATGCCAAAAGCCGTGATGATCGATACCCCACGACTGCGCATCTGGGTGGCATACGCTTGCATATGAATCTGCTGCAGTGCTCGTTGTGCTGCTTCTTCGAGCTCTTCTCGCTCATCTACTTTTTTAAATTCAATTATGACACCACGTTGTTGAATATTTTTAGGTATGAGCATGATATCGTAACGACCATAGCCACTTTCACGATTAGAAAGCACCTCATAGGTATCATTCAATGTTACTAAAAGCCCCAGCACAAAAAGATGATAACTCTTTTCCGGCTCATTATTTGGTAGATCGAACATACTGATACTGTTTTGTAGATATTCGCGTACAATTTTTTCAAACACCGCACCATCACCCTCTTGTAGCGCTCTGAGCAGCACCCGTACACTAGTTATTTGCAGTGGTTGGCGCAGTATTTCCTGCAATAGGTCATCATAAATGCCATGAATTTCTTGATTGGGAATCGTCAGATCCCCCATAAAGCGTCCCTTAACCAATTCTTGCCGTTTTGGTGTAAGGTAACCCGTAAAAACTAATAAGCTCCAAACGATGAGCTCATTGCGCTCCATGCTTGGAACTATAAATGCTTCTTCAATGCGTTGGCGCACAACAACTCCATGCAAGACTGATTCCAATTGCATTAAAAGCTCCGTGGATGCGTGGGTAATGAGTCGCTTAATCAAGGCATTGTCACTGGTATTTGCCCAATAACAACCAAATGCTCCTTTTTTATCTACAAATGATATCAGTGACCAAGGATTGTACACGGTAGTATTCGCAAACTGGTACCCGTTGTACCACTGCTTAACTTCATCCCGTTTGCCCGTCAGAGCATAGTGCTCGAGTAGCGTATCAACCTCTGCTTGAGTGAAACCAAATTTGTCAGAAAAATCTTCATTAAGTATGGTGCACACATTCAAATTGTTAAGCCCGGAAAAAATACCTTCCTTTGCCGTGCGCAGGATACCGGTCAGCACACCAAACTCCAGCGCCGTGTTGTCCTTAAGTGCTGCGCTTAAAAAGTTACGGACAAATTCAGTCATTTCTTGGTAATACCCATGTTGATACGCAGCATGAATTGGGGCATCGTATTCATCCAGAAGAATGATTATTTTTTTATGGTAATGCCTATACAACAACTGCCCTAGAGTTTTTAAGCTATGTGCAATAAGTGATAGATCCGCCGTGCGATGCATAATATTCTTGTAGTCTTCGTGCTCACTTTCACTCATCGTTTCTACAAGAACCGGATAGTAGCGCTCAAATACTTGTTTTACGAGCATAGCAATATCGTTAAATGCCTGCTGCCATGTTGAGACCTTCACATCCTTAAAGGTAAGGAAAATAACAGGATACTGGCCTTGATGCGCCATAATATCGGGGTAGCGAGCAATCGCCGTATCATCAAAAAGATTACGGTATTCATCCGCGCTACTAAAAAAATAATAGAGCATTGACAGATTGAGCGTTTTACCAAACCTACGCGGACGAGGGAGCAGAAGAACCTTGCTTCCCTTGTCCATGATTTCTTTTATCAAGAGCGTTTTGTCAATATAAAAGTAATTCGACTCTACTATCTCTTTAAAATTGCTTATGCCAATTGGCAGTCGTTTCATAGCGCAACTCCTTTGACCAAACTATTATTTTGTTATAACCCAGGTGCACATTTAGCGCAAATATAAGACATTTTTTCGTGCTGAGATGCATGATCAAGTAATCCATGATTACCGCAGGCATGAAAAAATTTATGCAAAAAGTATCGCCTCTCGCGCACCACCTCGATTTGCAATATCTAGCCACATCGCCATACTATACCTCATCAAAGATGAGATCTTTGTTTATTAAATCAGGATATGACATGAAAAATAAGTTGTTTATCATGCGAATAATGATGTTGATACTAACGATTATCGGCCAACTTACACATTGCAAAAAAACTGACGTTATGTTGCATGAAAAATGTACCGTGGACTACCATGGTATCACACGAGCACTACCTACAGCCTTTCTTCGTCAATTCGATTATTTTAGAAAAGCAAATACTGAAAATATCTTGCTTAAATCTAGACCTTATATTCAAAACATGCTCCTCCTCTACGGACCCCAAGGAGCAGGAAAATCAACGATTGCTGAAATGTTTTGGAAGGAAATTCCTGGAGCAAAACCCATCAGAATTAATACTTCTGACTTAACACCCACAAATGGCGTTCACGAAATTAGAAGAGTTTTTGAAGAAGCAAAAACAGCACAAAATCCTACCGTGATTATTATCAAAGATATTGATCGCATCGCAAGCGTGTCGACATTAAAATCAAATGAAAATGGGAATTATAATCCGGTATATATGGAACTCAATGATCAGCTAAAATCCATTCGAAGAAATCACTGCATTTTTGTCATAGGTACAAGCAATGGTGCTCACGAATATAACGATGAATTCTGGTGGCACTTTGAGCACGTAAAAATAGACCATCTCTCTGATCATGAAAGATTCAATGCCTTAAAAACTCTTTTTTTAACAAGCGAAGTAGTTGATCTAGATACCAAAGAAATAGAGAACATTTTGCAACAATTAGCGCAAAAACTTCCTGGTGAAGCGCAGCAAGAAGTTGATACTTTAATGCAAAATATTCTCAATCTAGATACTTTCTTTAAGCAACTTCGAACCGATTCATTCGATAAAGTAGCGCACGAAAAAATTCAACATGAAATCGCGGTCATCCGTGAAGCAATCTCCATATGCAAACAACAATATCCCCAACTATTAGAAACCATGAAACGCGAAACCGAAGCACTAGAATTTACAGTCAAAACTATGGAGTTAAAATTAAATATCTACTATTTAGTTACCAAATCAGACTGGATAATCAAAAAGCTTGTCAAGCAAACTGCCAATTGCTCATGGGCTTTTATGAAGCGCCTCGTTGATGATGTTTTGTTGCATGCATTCTATTATGACAATAATACGATATCTATCGATCTCATACTTTCCCGACTAAAAGAACGTAAATTATGTGTCATACATAATAGTGATAAATCCAAGACAAACCATGAAGAATGGCAAGACGAGATGCTAAGATTACATCGCGCTATGCTTTTATCACAGCTTACTATACAAGGTATTGGTACAGCAGGCCATCTCGCCATACAGGGAGCCATCCATGGCCCAGGCTTAATAGAGACGGTGAAAGCTCATCCGTATATAACTGCGGCGCTCGGCATTATTGCTGCCACCGGACCAGTCATAGACATTATCAATGACCGCCGTGATGCCAAAGCGAAAAAAGATAACGATTGTACACCACTATCATCAGACACAGAAATTTGTGGAGCTTCTACACCAGATCATAACGATGCAGCATAACATTTACGTTTTACCCATTACTCTAAAATGATTTTTTGGTACCACTCACGTGGAATCCATGACGGTATCGCCTGCATAATAAAATTTTGTCTAAGCATCTGTTGAGCACGAAAAGCAGCGATACCACGTGATTGCAAATACCACACTTGCTCCTGATCAATCATGCCTATGGCGCTCCCATGACCACAGCGTACTTCGTGGGTAAGCACTTCAAGTTGTGGCAAGGCTTTAGCCTGAGCGTACGGGCTGAGCAACAATGCTTTGTGCTCCTGTTGCGCGTTAGCTTCCGGAGCCTGCTTTTCGATAGTAATCATTCCTTGGTACGTCGACTGAGCATGATCATCAACAAGCACACGCATAGTAACGGAACTCTCCGTATGTGGGGCTTTGTGGAGTTGTTCTGTCTTGAGCACGGTTGTCATAATTCCCGAACATATATAGGCAGCATGCAAATGCGCTTGAGCATGCATACCTTGTAGTTTCATAACAACAGAAACCTGTGACGCCTGACTACCTGCATACAAAACGGCTCCTTCGAACGTGGCATTCTGGTCAACAGCGCACGTAATACGTGCATTAGCCATAGAATCAACAACTAATTCATCTCGTTGGAGCAATACATATCTTAAATGGGTATTTGGTTTGAGTTGAATATGTAACGTAGTATGTTCTGTGCGAGGCATGTCATCGATTATAAGCGCATGCGTCTGATCGTTGATCATTATCGTTATATCATCGTGATATTCAGAAACACCTCCATCGCATAATAATTCTGAAAGAATAATCGGCTTGTCGTCACTTGATTGGTGTTTGCGTGTAATTTCAATAACAAGACTGTGTTCAGAGCGATACACTTTCATCCGATGGATCCTTCCATGTGCATCGCAATCAAGCGGTTGATCTCAACGGCATACTCCATGGGAAGTTCTTTGACAAATGCATCAATAAATCCGTTCACAATAAGCGCGCGAGCCTTTTGCTCATCAAGGCCCCTACTTTGTAAATAAAACAGTTGCTCTTCAGAAATATTGCTTACTGACGCTTCATGACCAATATCAACGTGCTGTTCACGTACATCAACCACGGGATAGGTGTCGGAACGCGAAATCTTATCAATCAATAGCGCATCACATTGAACTCGCGAGCGCACATTAGTAGCGCCTTGTGCCACTTTTAATAATCCTCGATAACTTGATCGTCCACCATCTTTACTTATCGATTTAGCAATAATATTCGACGTGGTATTGGGCGCTAGATGAATTACTTTTCCACCGGAATCTTGATGCTGACCTTCGCTCGCAACGGCTATCGATATAATTTGTCCTTTTGCACCTTCTTCTTTGAGCACAACTGCCGGATATTTCATCGTTACTTTGCTGCCAAAATTACCATCAACCCATTCAACCGTAGCATTTCGATGTACTACCGCACGCTTAGTAACTAAGTTATAAACATTTTGTGACCAATTCTGGATTGTTGTGTAGCGTATGTGAGCCCGCTCAAGCGCAATCACTTCTACCACCGCACTGTGCAAAGAACTTTTGCGATAAATAGGTGCGCTGCAGCCTTCCACATAATGCACAAAGCTTCCTGGCTCAGCAATAATTAGCGTGCGTTCAAATTGTCCCATACCGGTTGTGTTGATACGAAAATATGCTTGTAGAGGCATAGAAATTTCAACCCCCGCCGGAACATACACAAAACTTCCTCCACTCCATACGGCCGAATTAAGCGCCGCAAATTTGTTATCATGAGGAGGAATAACGGTAGCAAAATATTTTTTAAATAATTCTGGATAATCTTTTAAGGCAGTTTCAGTATCTAAAAAATATACACCCTTATTTGCCCATTGTTTACGTAAACTTTTATAGATAACTTCTGAATCAAATTGCGCACCAACACCCGCCAAATATTTTTGCTCAGCTTGCGGAATACCAATTTTTTCGAACGTTGTTTTGATCTTCTGGGGAACATCATCCCAACTTGTTTGCGCCTGATCAATCGGTTTTACATAATAAAAAAGGCTACTCGGATCCAGCCCAGTCAGATCAGCACCCCAGGTTGGCATCGGTTTACGTTCAAAAATTTCAAGGGAACGAAGCCTAAAATCAGTCATCCATCCGGGCTCGTTCTTCTGTTCAGAAATACGGGTAACAATAACTCGATTAAGCCCTTTAGGAATACTAGAAGATGATGTCATCATATCCCTTTTGTTCAATATCTTCTGCAAGCGTTGCATCGCCAGAGCGTACAAGAACACCTTGATGTATGACATGCACAAAATCAGGGCGAACATACTGTAGAATACGTTGGTAGTGCGTAATAAGTATTATCACCAACGCTGGATTTTTCTCTTTAGCACGCATAATGCCGTGCGCAACCACCTTGAGCGCATCAACGTCAAGGCCAGAATCTATCTCGTCAAGAATCACTACCTTGGGTTTTAAGAGCAAGAGCTGCAACATCTCGAGACGCTTTTTTTCTCCTCCAGAAAAGCCCTCGTTAACTCCTCGATACGCAACTGCATGATCCATACCCAAGGTGTCCATCGTGGCATAAAGCAACTGCTGAAATTCTGGTACTGGGATCACACCATGCAACGCACCGTATGATTCCTTAAGAAAATTAAAGACTGAAAGACCGGGTACTTCTACAGGATGTTGTAAGGATAGAAAGAGACCAGCGCGTGCCCGCTCATGCGCGGCCAAAGTAGTAAGATCAACATCCGCAAGAGCAATTGAGCCGGTGGTTATGACATAGCGCGGATGCCCCATAAGCGCATAAGCTAAAGAACTTTTACCAGAACCATTTGGTCCCATGATGGCGTGGACACTCCCTGCGGAACATGAAATATTTACTTTTTTGACTATCTGCTTTGATTCGATGTCAATCGAGATATCATTGATTTTAAACATTACGTAGAACTTTATCGGATGATCTATAATTATAATGAATTATGGTTAAGTATACGGGAAAAAAAAGCATCGTAAACGAGAGGCTATTCCCTATGCAGCCGCTTTTATAAGCTCAGAGATACTCGTGACACCCTCTGCAACTTTTTCAAGGCCATCTTGATAAAGTGTTTGCATGCCATCTTCATGCGCATGATACTGCAACGCATCAAGTGTTGGCTTATTGCCAAGCAAAGAGCATATGTTTTCTGTCATGGTTAAAAGCTGAAAAATCCCTACACGACCAACATAACCTATCTGTTGGCAAGCATCACAACCATGAGCATCATAGACGTGCGCCAAATCCTTTCCCTGAGAAATCAAGAAAGCCTGCTCGGCAGAAGTCGGGTGACGCTTTACTTTACATGATGAACACAATGCACGCACAAGTCGCTGAGCCAATATTCCAACAAGAGCTGCACTTATTTTGAATGGCTCTATCTGCATGTCCATCAACCGCATAATCACTCGCGGTGCATCCGCAGTATGTACCGTACTTAATACAAGATGCCCCGTAAGCGCAGCTTCAAGAGCAATGTTAGCCGTTTCACGATCACGTATTTCTCCAACCATCAGGATATCTGGATCTTGCCTAAGTAATGCACGCATGCCCTTGGCAAAAGAAAATCCTGCACCTGGATGAATATGTCCCTGCGTAATACCAGATAAATGATATTCGACCGGATCTTCCAACGTAATAATATGTCGTTCGGTATTATTAAGGTGCGAAAGTGCGGCATAAAGTGTTGTTGTTTTACCAGAACCAGTTGGCCCCGTCACTAAAAAAAGGCCATTTTTACGCTCAAGTACATCGAGCAAGGATACTCGCAGATGCGTACCAAGCCCAAGCGCATCGAGCGCAATGGCAGTGCAGGTACGATCAAGAATTCTTATCACTAATTTTTCACCAAGTAATGTGGGGAATGTCGATACACGAAAATCAATCATTCGGCGCTCAATGGTACGAGAAAAACTGCCATCTTGTGGAATTCGTCTTTCAGCAATATCAATGTTTGCAAGAACTTTAATGCGGGAAATCACTTGCAACATACTATCAGGCGAAACCCATTCTCTCTCATGCAAAACACCATCGATACGAAATCGAATACGCAGACCGCGCTCAAGTGGTTCAAGGTGAATATCAGATGCACGACAGAAAATCGCCTGACGAATAAGATCATCAACAAATTCAATAACTGACTTGATTTCTCGTTGATGTGTCATGACACTTACTTCCTATTCATCGTCCCCTGAACGCGAGATAGCTCTTTTGCGACGCACATACTGGTCAGCGGCGCGCTCTTGATCTTGTTCTTGACGAATATCAACATCTTCTGGAATATCTTCGGTGACCGCTTTATCGTAAAACTCTTTTATCGCATCACAAATAGCCGTTCTCAGGCCAACCATGAAGACAATATCATTTTCAGTAAAACGCCTTAGAGCGTGCTCAAGCCCCGGAGTATCTGGTTCCGCGGCAACTACCACCAACTCATCGCCGTCCAATTCAAGTGGAATCACTGCATTGCGCAACAAAAAATCTTTGGGAAAATTGGTAAGTAACAGATGATCAAAAAAAGCACCGGTCACATCAAACGCAGACACTTTATACAACACACTCAACACTCGTAACAATGCGCTCTTTTCAACAAGACCTTCACTCAACAGAAAATAATCAAACTGTTCTACAGCACTTTGCTCAAAAGCTGCCTTTAAATTTTTGACTTCTTGCGGCTTAAAGACACCTTGTTTGGTCAAAACCTCTAAGATGCGGTCAACAAACGTTGTGTTGTCTCTCTTATTTTCTTGCATTGCCACTCCCCTTATTATTTACGCAAAACGCATACCTAGAACAAAACCCAATATCAACAATAAGGTAGGTAAAATATGCCCTTTGACCCAGGAAATACTGTGCGATATAAATGTTTCATCTAATGCGGGTACTGGCCCAATACCAAGCGTCTCGTGAATGTATGACCAGTGAACTGACACAGAAATGAGTCCTAATTGCTGTAGAATACCTAGCACCACTAATGCAGCAATAATAATCGCCACCAATTTACCAAATTTTTTGATGAAAAATCCGACAAGAAAACCAATGCCAAAAAACAATCCCAATTCAAGAAGCAATGATTGGTTTTCATAAAATTTACTCTTAATGGTATCCCAACGGATCAAATCTTTAAGTGTGTCCAGTACGCCTTTTTGTGATGATTCAGCTCCACGCATCGCACTACCCTTTATAAAAATAATTCAGATTGTACTTGTTTTTAGTGTAATAAGCTACCGAATGAAGAATCAATAGCATAGAGAACAATGCGCTTTTTATGGCCTCGCAACTACTACTTGGCATAATAAAACAGCATTAAAAAAGGGAATACCCAAACGGGTACTCCCAAAAAATCTCTGTTTAGATTAAGTGTTTTTACTTAATCATTGATTTCAGAGCTTTACCTGGCTTGAATTTTGGAACTTTCTTCGCAGGAATGTCCATCTTTTTGCCAGTTGCTGGATTTACGCCAACACGTTTTTTTCTTTTCATGATGCTGAAGGTGCCAAAACCGGTTAACACCACCGATTTACCGCCTTTCAAAGAACCGCTTACAGCTGTTATAAAAGCTTCTAAACATTCTTTGCATGTTGATTTAGGAAGCTTGGTTTGCTTCGCCATAGATTCAACTAATTTTGCCTTGTTCATAAAAAATCCTTAAATCAGTAAGCCTACCTTCAAAGCAAACAAAACTAGTACTAAGAAGTAACATTATTACCAGAAAAACTTTTGTCAAGATTGATTATACACAAAACTTATTTTATGTATGGTGCCGAGAGCCGGACTCGAACCGGCACAGGTTTTCACCCGAAGGATTTTAAGTCCTTTGCGTCTACCAATTTCGCCATCTCGGCATTTTGGAGGCGGCACCCGGATTCGAACCGGGGGTCAGGGTTTTGCAGACCCATGCCTTACCACTTGGCTATGCCGCCACACTACATTCTCTCATTTAATTGATTCTGCTTCACGTGCAAATTCTACCGCTTCTCCTTGCTGCCCTTGCACTTCGCCCCCAAACCCAAGCTTTTGAGCTAACTCTTGTGTTGTTATCACTGCAAATTGATGTTCTGTTTCAACCGGTCCCATCACTTTTTTAAGATAGGTAAAACCATCAAGCTTACATGGGCCCTCTGTTGGTAGTCCTTGTTGGTACCATTCCGCCATACCAGCTTCGTATGCCATAACATGTTCAAAACCATTCTTCTTGAGTATTTTTGCAGCTTCGCCGCTTGCTGAACACATATAGTTTGAACAGTATACTACGATTTCAACTGCTGATTTATCAGCATAAGCTTCATTCAACTGCGTAACAAAAGAATCTATCTGCTGAAATGGAACGCTCATCGAACCAGGAATACGACAATTTTCAAAATGCTCTTTATCTAACACGTTTACTACTATCAAACCAGGCATCGCTTCCCTGAGCTCTGTGCCATCATCATGGTGATGTGAAGGACAGGAAGTACAATTGTCATGTTTATTTGAATCACCAAAGCATGCAGGCAATACGACAAGCAGACTGCCAAATACTAATGCAGAAAACATTTTTTTGATCATACTCTACTTAATCTTTCGAAAAAATCTGAAACCAGGCTTAAAGCCTTTATTTACGTTATTCAAGAGTAGCAAAAAATACTCGTTGTGCAACTATAATGTTGTTATGCATTAACGAATTCTTTGCAAAAATCGACTCCAACGAACTCTCTTCCAGAAATCAATCGGATGTTTTACTAAATCAACAATCCACCACGATTCATCACTATCTTGTGACCAAAGACGGAATAAAATTTTTCCGTGAATAAGACGACCATCAAGCGGACCAAAAAAGCGAGAATCTTGACTGCCAAGACGATTATCGCCCATTACCCAATACTCATTGGGACCGAGATGAACATTAAAAATGTCACTTCTTGTCCAGTAGTTCGATTCGTCTGGTAAAGAACCTAACTCCTTTTCTAGTCGAAGTGGTGTCCCTGGCTGTAAAATGTCTGCATCATCGTTACCTAAGGAAATAACGCGACGAGGATCAATGGTATAAAATGGTTGCTGATCATACGGTTTTGCTGGATCAAATGATTTTAATACCACTAGTCCAGCCATGTTTTCAGCACTTGCTCCACGACGCAGAAGATTTTTAAGTTCTGTAATATCAATTTTAAAAACACGTATCAGCGGATATTTATTTATATACGGCTCTTCAAGACGCTGCCCATTACGATAAATAACCGGCTTTCCATTTTCAATGACACCTTTTATGTGATCACCAGGAACTCCGATCACACGTTTAGTCCAGTTGCTTGGTCCCCATACATATTCTTGAAATAATCGATTGAGTCGATTTTTGGAGTAAGGAAAAATAGGATCATTAAATGCGATGATTTCACCAGCTTTTGGCTTAGTAAACCAATAGCTCAATTTATCAGCAAAGAATCGCTCGCCTACTAACATGGTTGTTTCCATCGATCCCGTGGGGACTTGATACAATCCAAAGCCTATCGTCCGAATCACAAATACCACAAGAAGTAATACAACAACCTCTTTAAAAGTCGCTAAAAATCCTGGTTTCCCTGCTCTTGATTGCATATCCTCATCCTTAAAATAATGTCATTTGATAAAGTTACTACAAAGAGTACTACATCACACCAAAAAATGCATCGGATTTACTCGCGTTCCAAACACATATAATTCAAAATGAAGATGTGATGGGTCTTTACCGAATGCGCTTCGCACATAACCCGTGTTTCCAACAGTTCCAATCAGAGCACCTCGCTGTACACGCTGCCCCGTATGTACAAATACAGAATTGAGATGCGCATACCGCGTTCTATATTTATTATTATGCGCAAGCACAATGGTGTTGCCATATCCCTTGTCATACCGAGCTTCTACGACTACGCCTGGGGCTGCAGCCATAACCGATGTTCCTTTTAGTGCCGCCATATCAATGCCATGGTGAAAACCCATATTGCCATTCTTTTTACGGCGTGGACCAAAAGAAGAACTCAACCAGAAGCGCGAGCGATCAATTGGCCAGGAAAGAAAAGCTTCTTTCTTGTAGCGATTCCGTGAGATTAATGAAGCTTCTTGAGAATTCGTTTTCGCCACTCTTGGCGCTGATTTCCGTGCCATTCGACGAGGCGTATCATGTTTTTTAATCGCCAAAACACGTTCGGTATAATCACGCAACTCATCAAAATCAGCCTGCTTAAAATATTGCTCAATATTAGCATCTTTTATATGCGTCATGGCTGCTTCTTTAAGATACTCTAACTCCCGATTAACCACCAAAAAGGAGTCCTGTGCCGCTAGTTCTTGATCATCACTGGAGTGAATTTTTACACCATCAGGGAATGGCACATCAAAAAATCCCACTGCAGACACTAGTTCAGGATTTTTTTTTTCGCCCTTCAAGGATTCTTCCAGAAGGACAAGTCGCTCTTTGGTTTTTGCATAATCATCTATGATGGTTTTAACCGTTTGTACATGATTACGATATTCATTTTGCACATGTTCTAAATGATGTGCCTGCTCTTTAAAAAACCGGTATTCGAAAAGTAACAGGATCGTGACGCTACTCCAAACTACCAACAATCCTCCTACTACAATTTTTTTCAGCCGCCACACTGCAGTCACCTCATTCGTTCTATGATCGCTAACTTTGTTCTATGCATTCGATCAATTCTAATTTCTGTGCTGGAATCCATCCAACTCCCCTGTTGCTTGATACCTTGAACCAATCACCTGCAGCCTGGCATATATCAACTTGATCTAAACACTCAAGATTGCCAGTGCTGTGATAATGTTCATCTGGCCCGGTACGCATTGCTACTGCCTCACCACGCACTATCGCTCGATTAGTCTGGCGCATACGATAGTGCAACAACATCATACCGCCGCTTATTATGACCCCTACCATGAGCGCACTAAGTACAGCTCTATGCAATTTCTTTCCCAGCATGGCGGATGCCAAGACCAACCACCACAACACCAAAAATATTACCTGCACCATGCCAACATGAATTTTCGTGAGCACAGTATACACATACTGCTTAAAACCCACCAGTCCCCCCTGCTCAAAGTCTTTTCCTAACAATGGCAAGCAGTGCTTGAGATTATGTTGTATGGCAATCAGTAACGAATGATTTGCTCGCCACATCGCCTTCTTCCACCACAAACACGCTTGCACATAATCACCACGGTGATAGGCACAATTTCCCATGTTATACCATACGGAACTGTGTTTCGGCTGTATGGTCTGATAGAGCTCAAGAGCTTTTTCATAATCTTGCATGCGATAATGATATGCTGCGCGTAAAAATGTTTCTTCTTGTGGACCAGCGCCTAATGTCTGCACTAAAAGCCCGATTATTAGCAGGATTTTTTTCATCCAGTTACTCCTTAATCAAGGCACGCTCGCACATATTCAACCACCATGAAGCTTCTTCAAAAATATCGTTCTGATCTACTTCTTTCTGCTTGGTTGAAGAAAACAGAGCCGCATTTACTGAACCCCAGAATGTCTGCCATCGTTGGCACTCATCGTGAGTAAAATGGTCACGTTTAAGTTTTTCGAGCATAATTTCTTCAATAACCTCTTCACGAGCAATAGAGCACTGAGTGGCAAAAATAGTTACAAAAATTTCCTGCACCAATGCTAAATTTCCCTGGGTACGCGCACGAGTCAGTTGCTTGCGCAATCGGCGCCATTGTTGTTTTTTCCCCCATGCAGGAACAAGGCACACCAATAACTCAGGCGCTTTACGTGGCACATGTACCCAACACGCCGCCATAAGCGGCACAAACACTCCGATTAAAAAAAGCCACCAGGGCAATTGCCAGGCTGCTGGTGTAGCCACACATTCTTCGGACAATGGCATAAGTACATCATCTTGTTGCGTCGACTCCGATAATGCTTTCGGCATGTTATGCTCTTCATGCGACATATTTATCGTATTTTTATTGCTTCCGGGAGTAGCGACTACCGCGACCGATACCGACTCAGATTGCACTTGTTGATAGGACCGAGAAACCGTATCAAAATAATACAATGTCTGCGCAGGAATTTTCCAATCCCCACATGCAACCGCTTGCAAAATAAACTCGAATCGTCTTTTGGATGGCTCGTGCGGTACTTGATATGATTTTGAAGGATATGCTTTAAATCCTGCGGGAATATCCACTAACGGTACGGTGTCCAATTCCTGCATATTGCCTTCGCCCGTTAACTCGAGTGAATATACCACTCCCTCGCCTTCACGAGCCACTGAACTTTCAGCAGATGCTCGTAACTGAGAAAATAATCCAACTGCTTTTACCTCATGATCGAAAGGAGGCAATGGATCAACCGTGACGAAGATCGGCGCTGAATTCACCCGTTTACGATCAACAAGGCCGCGAAACATGCGGTGAAAACTACCAAAACCATCATCCTCCATTTGCTGCACAAACTCCGCACTAAATACTGGAATTTTTTTCTTACCTTCTTGTCGCGCAAGCAATTCCCACTCCCATTCAAGATAGTCGTAGGTCACGCCATCAACAACCTGCTTACCACTCTTTGGCCCTGATTTACTAAGCTCAATCAGAGAAGTAAATTCCGGCACCTGTATTTGCTGCAATGCAATGTCATGCTCCTGAAACATAAATCGCACAAAAAGATGGAATTTCTCACCAACCACCACACGATTCTTGTCTGTACTGACCTGCAGAAATGCCTTGCGCGCACGCTCTTTGCGGCGTATCGCAGCAACCGCGGTCGCATCCTCGACTGCTTCTTGACCAACCATTACGGTAATTGCCGATGAACGAGCAGATCCCGCATCTGTCATGACTTCCACAGGACCTAAACGATACGTACCACGCTGATCAATACTCATGGTATAGCGGTTCACAACGGTTGATACACCATTGATCATACTCATGCGCATGCTCTGCTTTTCTACCGAAAATTTTTCAATACCATGAATTTTCGGCTGCGCATTATTGCGCACACCATCTATTGATACTTCAAAAACAAATGATTGGCCTTCGGCTACTTGTTTTAGAGGAATGCCTTCTTCATTGGTAATATGAAGCCGTATAGTCGGTTGTGCGTATGCTGCAACCCCACATAACACCATGATGAGTGATAAAAAAAATTGATAGAAGTATTGATAGAAGTAGCGTAGACTACCAGCCATGTTGATCTCCATCATGTAGTTTTGATTTACCTGCCAACATCCGCATCATCTGCTTATTTCCTCGCACATCATCTTCTTCTGTTTGCGCCAATACTGCCTCAAGCCAATCCTGCTGTTCTTTACCAGTCTGGCGTTGTTGGCCGGTAGATGCTTGACTCTTTTCTTGTCCACTCTTCTGCTCGGCCGCTTTTGCCGATGATGCCTGTTCTTGTTTTTGCTCGCTTTGAGCCTGATTTAATGCTCGTGATTTTTTGTGCTCTTCATCCTGTGGGCTCGGTTTTTGCGAAGTATCATGGTGCTCATCAGACCCACGGTCACACTGATCACCGTGTTGTGCATCACGCTCATGTGATTGCGATGAGTCATTTTTTTTATTACCTTGTTGGGTATCATGCGATGAAGATTGATTACGATGCGACGATTGCTCTGCATGTTGGTCGCATGAAGACTTATCTTGGCGATCGGAGTTTTGCTCATCATGTTGTTTTTTTTCATCTCGATTTTCTTGTTTTTGTTGCTGGCCATTGCCATCGCTATTGTTATTCTTCCCCTCTTGACCTTGCTCACCTTGTTCCTGATTCTGCTGCTGGTCCTGTGGTTGGCTTTTGTCATCGGAAGATTGTTCTTGTTTCTCTTGTTTTTGCTGCTCGCGCATCTTTTTTACTACTTCTAAATTATGTTGAGCGTGTTCATTAGCAGGATTGATGGCAAGCGTTGCTTCGTACTGCGCACTAGCATCGTCTAATTTTTTTAATGCTACCAACGCATTTCCGTGATTAAAATGCGCTCTTTCTTGGAGGGAAGATGAACTTTTTGGCGAACAAGCCGCACGATCAAAATAAGCAGCTGCTTGTTCAAATTCTTGCTTTTGCGCAGCAATCACCCCAGCGTCATACAAAACACTGGGATTTTCAGGATCATCAATAAGAAGTTTATGTAATACTTGCTGAGCGGTATCAATATCTCCTTGCTGCGCCGCAGCCACCGCGCGATCATAGGCAAAAAATGATGCCTGACTTGTTGTGCTCATTAACGTCAAAAGCACGCTTATCGCTACTATGTTTATCTTCATTGCATTAACCATATCGTACTTAATCTGATTGTTGTCATCCGAAATCATTACCATATCCACTCGAGGGCCAGACACACAAAACTTATAAACAAAAACCAATGGTACTGTTCCTGCATACGTGCAATTTTTTTATCCTCAAAGCGCTCTTTTTCGTAACCAGCAACTTTATTTACCAAAACATCAATATCACGATCATTTTCTGGAATTACACGTACATAGACACCACTAGTTTCTTGCGCAATATTTTGTAACATCGTTTCATCTAATCGAGAAATCACCACGCTTCCTTTTTTGTCCTTTTGATGCCCTATCTGTTTGCCCTTTTCATCAAAAACCGGAATCGGCGCACCTTGCGCCGTGCCAACACCCATGGTAAAGATATTCATCTTTTCTTGTTGCACGGCCTGTTGAATATCGGCCAAATTAGTTGAGAAATCTTCTCCGTCAGTAAAAATTACTAAAATTTTGTTCTGCCTGCTTGGCACCTGCTGAAAAACCTCGAGCGATTTTCGCATTGCCTCATCCAGCGCAGTACTTCCAGAAGAAATTGTTTCTACATCAACTGCATCAAGAAACATGAAAAAAGCTGCTCGATCGCTCGTTAACGGGCATTGCAAAAATGCCGTTCCAGAAAAAAGCACCAATCCAACACGATCGCTGCCTAATCGTTCGACAAGCGTATGAATTTTTTGTTTGGTTAACGATAATCTATTGGGCTCAACATCCTGCGCCAACATACTGCGCGACACATCCACGGCAATCAGAAGATCCCTGCCTTCTTGCTGCATAGTTTCTTCTTGCTTAGGCGATTGAGGTCGCATTAACGCCATCATGATCATCAAAAAGCCTACTATGCTCAACAGCGCTTTGCCTACTATGCGTATCATCGAAGCGCACTTAAACAAGCTCGTCATAGCGCCAGACCGCAATATCGATATACTTCGAACTACATTGCGCACGCGCCACGCCACAACACCTACAAATACAAGTGCACAAGCTGACACAAGCCATAGATACTTAAGACCTGCAAATGAAATATCAGAGAATGTTACCATATACCAAACCACACAAATGTTGCCAACCACTGTTCGAGCAGTATTAAGAAACCTATCATCAATACAAAGGGTATGAATATATCATAGTACGCACTAAAAATATCCGTCTCATGAACAGTTGTTTCAAGTTGATCGATGGTGTCATAAATAGCACGCATATCATCAGGATTTTGTGCCAAGAAAGATCGTCCTCCCGTTTCCGCCGCAAAAACATCAAGGAGCTCCTTGTTAACGCGCGGAATAGCAACAAGGCCATAGAGCTGATGCATCGCGAATCGCTGCTCTTCCGATCCAATACCGATAGTATAAATTTTGATACCGTATCGCTTTGCAGCTTCAAGAGCCACTTCTGGACGCAAATCTCCCTCACTTGGTTCACCATCGGTGAGTAAAATAATAACTTTGCTTGTCGCCTTTGAATGCTTAAGACGGTTTACCGCAGTAACCAGTGCTCGTGAAAGTGCCGTACCATCAGGATCAACAATACCCAATTGCAATTCACCTACCAAGGAAGCCAACATGGATTTGTCCAGAGTGAGTGGACAGCGAGAAATTGCGTGCTTTCCAAATATCACGAGGCCTATGGGATCATTCACTCTTTTAGCAATAAAGCGTAACGCTTCTCGCTTAGCAACCTCAAGGCGTGAATGCTCATCAAAATCAGTGTGTTGCATACTACCAGACACATCAAGCATCAATACCATGTCTATGCCTTCAACATCCACTTTTGATCGCGGATCAACTAATTGCGGTTTGCCAATGAGCACGGCGAGCATTAAAAGCATGAATAGTCGCAGCATAAAAAATATTTTTTTAAAAGGATGGCGTGAAGCAAGGCCTTGCGCGCGAATGCTTGAAGCAAGTGAATATGAATACACTATATTTTTGCGTTTACGCCACATCAGAAAAGCGCAGAATAACGCTAAGGGGATAAAAAGAAGCGGCGCCCAAGGCACTGCTAATCGTAGAAAATAGTGCATAGCTCATTTCTCCTGTTGCATCCTAAACCATGCATATACTCGTTGCTTAAATGCTTCGTCGCTTTCACCCTCTGTACTATACATAGGCGCTCCAACAACCACTTTAATGCGATGCCAGCGCGCAAGCCACGCATCGGCAGGATAAACTTTGTAAGCATCCTGTATATATACAGGAACCACCGGCCGCGCCGTACGACGAGCTAGTATAACAAAGCCAGAAAAAAAATCATGTACCCTACCATCAGCGAATCTCCCGCCCTCAGGAAAAATCATGACATGATGATTATTGTCTTTTATACGATTGATAGCCTGTACCAAACTACGCGTAGCGCGTTGTGGCGAAGTAGTATCAACTAAAACTGCCATGCGGCGTAACACAAAACCTAAAAACGGATTACGCGCAAGTGCAAACCAGGCAAGCCAGACATGAGGATGTTCATTGGTAAGATACCCAAGCAAGGGGACATCGAGCGAAGATTGATGATTTGCGACAAAAACAACAGCCTGATCTCGAGGAATATTATGCTTACCTACAAAGGTAATGGGAAGAAGCGTAGCCTTAAGTATCCAAAAATAAAATTGGTGAGTTAGCCAAAAATAGACACGATTGTCATAGCGCTTACGTTCTGGCACTACAAACAACAAAACGACAATCGGCACTCCTATAATCAAAAAAACTAATCCGGTAAAAATATATGCTGTTGCCGAATAAATAAGATGTAGGAGGTATCTCATCATGCTACAAGCTTTCAATAATATCGATCAAAATGTTCATGTACTTGTCGTGTGTACATATTCGTCATGGTACTTAATAACAAAAGTACGGGAATAATTAATACGGCCCCAAGAATTGGAAATATTAGTCCCGTGAAAAGCAAAACAAGACCTGCAAGGCCAGAAAACATACAGGGGTGCGGATCATAAAAAATGAGAAAAACAATTAAATGTACAAAAATCTTTGCCATTGAAAAAGTAATGGCCGACATTACCCACACGAAGGGGTAGTTATATATGACAAGCTTTAAGGCTCTTATAAAAGAACTCCATAATGCATAGATATGAAATTTAGTATCTAGAAAAGCAATAATCCATAGGAATAGAAATGCTAATGCCGTTGGAAGAATGATATATTGCAATACTACAGTATTCATGCTCGGAAAGCTTTTAGTAATTTTATGCATGTTCTCAAGAGCAAAAAACATTATGCCAAACATACCAACTACCAAAAGCATATGCCGCCAATACGAGAAATAATAGCGACAATTCTTGATAGTTACTGACGGCCGGGCTGCAATGACAAGCGTCAATACAATAATCAATAACATGGTAAGATGAACAAAGACTACTAATTTGAATAATTTCGTACGGGTAGCCAATGTCACCATAGTAATCGCCGCCGCCGTAATAATCGTAACAAGTATCCATACAAGCAATAGCCACCAGCATGTTGATAGCCACGCTTTCATCGTTCGTAGCATAGTGTTTACGGTTAGCTTTCCGAACAACATGATATTTTTTGGTAAAAATACTTCGAGCGATTCTTTCCAACTCTTTAATAACAACATCTATGCCTCTTTATTTTTTCTGATCTTTTTCCACCTGATTAAGTTTATTCACAACATCTACCAAATTATCAAAACCATGATCATAAAAATCAACCATAATAATAGTCGGTTTTGTACCAACATTGCGTTTAAAGTGATCTATCTTGCGTTGAAAATTTTCAGATTGATGAACAATTTGCGCAAAAAACGCGCTCCCTGCTATACCAGGAAGGCTTTCTAAGAGTTTTGGCGTAATAAAATAATACATGATATACACAATAGCTGCGGGGATGATTTCACCTTCTGATTGGTGGACAATAGTACTAACTTGTGAATCTGCTCGCATGAATTCATCTAAACTTTCATGAGTCCAATGGGTAGTAGCAGTAAACCGATTCGTGTAATGAAGTCCATACACCCAAGGATATTGTTCTAAAAGTTTTTCTGAAAATCCACCATCGTAAAATACTACAAGACGTTTATTACGCTTTCTTAATTCTTGTACTGTTGGCCATGGTTCATCATTTTTCTGAATATGTATATAGGTGTAGGCACCACTTTTTAAAAAAGCATTAATGACGCCTTGTTCTGCTAAAGTCCTCTTATCACCCAATTCTCGGCCAGGTAAATGTTCATCACTAAGAATAGTGACTATTTCATTCGGATTATGTTCTAGGAATGAGGTGATTTTTTGCAAAAAACTTTCAAGAGATAGCGGCGCTTGGTCAACATTACTCAAAATAACCGTTTTTAACCGCACTGATATTTGATCTATACTACTCGAAATAAATGGGCTTAATGATGTTGGAACCTTATCGGTAAGATTTGTTGCTAACGATCTAATTTTTTCCAAAAAAAATTGCTTAATATCCCGAGCTGCTTGTGCTATGAGGTTATTTGCGCTTAGCACACTATTAATCTGTTTATCCAGCTCTTTCGTATACTCGCTTATATGCTTATCAATTTCCTTTGAATAGCTATCAATTTGCTCACTTATTTTGGTTGCGTATTCCTTAATATACCCATCAAATGGCGTTTGATCATAGAATGACATCGTATGCATAATCACAGCCTTCTGATCGGGGCCAGTGGCATGGATAGGAATCTTAAAAGCTCGTATACCATTAGATACTTGCTGCTCAAAAGAATAAAGCTGGTCCGCCGTAGGATTAAAACCAAATTTTGATAATTGCACGACATTCAATAGTAGTGAGAGCACCTGTTGTGGCGATGTTATACGCATTTCTGCACTGTTTTGCATTTTAGCAATAAGGTCATTTAGATTGATACCAACTGAAGTAGCGTTATGTGTAGCGAGCCAGCTTATTTGGTTATATCTAACGTTATCTGGTATAAAAAATGGCTTTATAGAAATTGGCTTATTTTTAGTGAGTTCAACGCGTAATTCCTGTAAGATATTTTCTATATTCTTACTATCAGAAACAGATAGATTAATAAGCCTTTGAAGAGTATTAATGGTATTATTCGCAGATTGATCGATTTGTTCTTTGAGCTCGTTAAATGAGTGTTGTAATGCTGACTTAATCGGATTAATTATTTTTTGTAGTACATCCTCTTCGAAATCTTTAG
>JAHDWT010000011.1 GCA_023382795.1 Candidatus Babelota bacterium | reverse complement strand
ACCTCGGGCTTGATGAATGGATGTGCGGTCTTTACTTCAGAATTCATGCACCAGTCGTATACACACGCTGGGATCTAAGAGCAACTGAAGCAGTATCTGATGCCGGAACAGACGCTTATCTGACAGGCTACATGAGTAATGATGCAGCCGGCATAGCAAACGCAACCTTGCGTAAAGACTTCTTAACAGCAGTTGATGGCACCTACACCTTTGGCGATATGAAAGAAGCTCTTAAGTACGGCAAAATGTCAAAAGACAGAGATACAAAGACCAGATTGTCAGACATTGAAGCAGCACTTGGCTGGAACTTCTGGCAATGTGAAGACTATCACTTTGGTCTACAAATCCGTGGCTCTGCACCAACCGGTAATCGTCCAAATGCCGAATTCCTCTTTGAACCAATCGTGGGTAACGGAAATCACTGGACACTTGGCGGTGGCGTAAGCGCACACGCGGTTCTCTGGAGAGGTTGTGATGAAGATCACTTCTTTGGGGTATGGCTTGATGCAAACATCACTCACTTGTTCAGAACCAAACAAACACGTTCATTTGATTTAAAGAATAAGCCAAATAGCCGTTATGCATTGTTGGCTGAAATGTCATCGACAGTTGGTAATAATCTTTTTGCAAATACAACAAATACTGATGTTGTTGCTGATGCCGACTCTTTGGCTGGTGGTGTAGCGCCTAGCCATCAATATGCTGGCAAACTTCTTCCAGTCATCAACGTGACCACATTTGATGTCAACGTAAGCATCGATGTACAAGTTGATGCAGCCTTGAAGTTCTCCTATTACAATTGCGGATTTGAAGCCGATCTCGGATACAACCTCTGGGCACGCTCTGGTGAAAAGTTCAAGCTAAGAGATAGCTCAACCTTCACCGAAAAGAAATACGTACTTAAAGGTGATGCTTTTGTTTACGGATTCTCTGCTGCTGCTGGCAATGCACCTATAGCATTATCAGCATCACAAAATACATCCGACATTCATGGTGGCAAGAATTTCCCTTCAGGATTCGTACCTGCTGATTCGGTCAGAAATCCCGGCATTGATAACGCCTATCCAGCACAGATAGTCGCTGGTGCCGCAGCCGCTTCTACCATCACTTATGCTCCTGGTGTAGCCGTCAACTCCCAAACACGCACATCCAAAGATCCAATCTTTGTAAAAGCTGACGACATCGACATGTCCAAGACACCAAGTGCAATGTCTCATAAACTCTTTGGTCACATCAGCTACAACTGGGATGACTGCGAAGACTGGATTCCATTCCTTGGCGTAGGTGGCGAAATTGAATGGGCTGGTAAGTATGACAGCAACTATGCCGCAGTATCGCAATGGGGCGTATGGATTAAAGGTGGTATCTCCTTTAACTAAGGCTCGGTTGTAATCAACTTAAAGCAAACAAAGACTAGTACTAAAGGGCTCGGAATTATCCGGGCCCTTTTTATTACTTCTTTCTTTATCGCCTAAATCTTGTTCTGGTAAGGACAAAAAAAGTATCTTAGGTGCTAACCAGCGGTTCATCATACAGCATTATTAAAAAGGAACAGGTATGAAGCTCAAAAACTACGCTGTAGTAAGCATCGCCCTCATGACTCTAGCACCAGCACAGGCACTACCACTTCGCGGCAAATCGTTTTTTAGTCCACGCTCACAAAGCACCAATGCTGCACGCAATTTTGTGGGCTTAGAACTTTTTACTTATGATCCTGCACGTTGCACAAGCTGGGGATTTTGGTCAGCAACCGTAAATTATTCTCATGCATTCTCCACCAAAAGTATTGCTGAATATTTTTTTGGTTATGACACGTTACGTTTTTCAGGCAGCCAGGTTCCGCAACGCGATGATAACGATATTCTTGCTGACTACTTTGGTCTAAGTACTACGTTCAACGGCTCAGTCACGTTACGGCCACATTGGCACAGCGCCTTGGTCGACCTCAGACTCTATGCAGGGCTCGACGGTATTGCGCGCGGTCTCTATGCCACCGTCTACGCTCCTGCCGCATGGACCCGCTCGTACCTACGTTTGGATGAAGTAGTCGGCGACGATGGGGCATCAACTCCCTATCCAATACAGTATATGAGCGATCAACAACTTAATGCCCCACTGCGTACGATCAATGAAGCATGGAACCGCACTACCTTGTACGGCGACGTACAAGAACCACTTAATTATGGCAAAATTGCCGGCACTCAAAGTCAACGTGGTATCGCGGACATTCACGCGGAGCTTGGCTGGAATTTTATACTCTGTGATCATGGGCATGTTGGTTTACGTGCACATCTCGGTATTCCTACCGGAAATCGTTCAACGGCAGAATTTCTTTTTGAACCCATGATTGGCAATGGTCGTCATTGGGAGCTTGGTATCGGCGCATCTGGTCATGTGCGTGTCTGGGAAAAAGATGGTGAACAGGAGCTTGCAGTCTACCTTGATGCTCTCTTGACTCACCTGTGCTCCAGCAGACAGCACCGCTCGTTTGATTTTTTAAAAAATGGTTTTGGTAGCCGTTATCTCTTGCTTAAAGAATTTAATACTATTGGCGCCTACACGCGCAGACTGGTTCCTGCGATTAATAAAACTACTTTAGCATGCGATGTTTGGTATCCGCTACAACTCGAATTCCTTTTTATGTTCGGCTATCACTATAACAGTTTTTCTCTTGACTTCGGCTACAACGGGTGGCTCAGAAGCCGCGAGCGCATCAAACTGAAAGGCAAGCTCGCCTACAATAAATATGGCATTAAAGGAATTCAAAATGTAACGCTCCCGGCAGGAGCGCCGAGCAGCGCTACGCAAAGCATCGCCACCCTGCACGGTAACGATTTTGCAGATCAAGCGCTACTTGTTGATGCAGCATCACCATTATTCGTAAATACGGGAGATCTTAACGTGAAATCTGCTGCCGCTATGAGTGCACTTACCCATACATTGTTTGCGCATGTTTCTTATGTGTTGCCTACTACTTGGTATGCTGAACCATTCGTAGGCATGGGTACAGAAATAGAGTTTGAGGGTATTTTACCACGCGACAGTGAGCCAAACAAACCCACCATGTCCCAAGTAAGTCTCTGGGTAAAAGGCGGATTTGTTTTTTAAACAACAGGATATTTTTTGGGGCATTCATTATTTTGTGCGCAGCGCATGTACGTAATCAATGGTTTGGGAAAGCGTGAGCAGTTTTTCTGCATCGTCATCATTGACTTCTATGCCGAATACTTCTTCGATCCGCATAATGATTTCAACCATATCTAATGAATCGGTGTTAAGCTCTTGAAACGTCATAGTTTCTTGCACTGAATCTTTGTCACGATTAAGTTTTTGCGCCACGATATCTATAATTTTTGTTGCAGTTTCACTGCGTTCAAATGCTGCCATACTAATACCTTACTCCGCTTGTTGATGCTCTTGTTCACCAGACACATTTGTTGGCACAAGAAGCTGTTTTACCACCTGAATGTCCGCAGGCTTATTTACCATAATAATATTTTTTTCAGGATACTGTTCACGTAACGATGCACTCAAAGCACTTGCCGGCCCAACTTCAAGAATCACGTCATAGGTTTCCAGTGCATTGACTATTTTATCCCACCGCACCGGTTCCGTGATGCTCGACAGAAAAAATTTACGCAACTCATCAGCAGTTTGTAACGTTTTACCCGTTACACAACTAATAAGAGGATATTGAGCATCTTTAAAATCGACTTTTTCAAAATACATGGACAAGCCTTGCGCAACGGGCTCCATAAGTGTTGAATGCAATCCCAACTCTACGGCTGTCACCTTTATTTTTGCTTCTAAATCTTCTACATGTTCTTGTAACCGATCAAGTGCTGCATGGTGGCCTGTCACCAAGAAATCTTGGGGTCCGTCATAGCTTGCTAGAGAAACGCGCGAGGCCGTATCGCTGGCTTCTTGACATACCGCGGTAAGTTTACGTGCAGAAATACCGGTAACACGCACTGCACCCACCTGTTCTGCTTGTATAAAATCTTGATACAACGTGGAAAACTTATTGAGCAAATATAAAGCATCTGGAAAACTCATCGCATTCGCTGCATAAAAAGCCGCATACTCACCTCCAAAACAACCGGTTACCACGTCAGGAACCAGTCCCTCTTGCTTGAGAATCGCAAAAATAGAAGCGCTCACCAAAAATAATGCGGGATATGCTTGGGTGATTTTTTTAATATCAGTATCTGATGAGGCAAAACACAATTTCACAAAATTTATAGGAAGACATGCAGCAGCTTCTTCAAAGAGCTCTTGCATCACCCGTGATTCGTCGTACAATTCTTTGCCCATGCCTACAAACTGACTTCCATAACCTGGAAATAACACGGCTATTTTCATACACGTCCCTTTGCACAGTTTATTCTGTTCAATGCAGGGTGCTTAAAAATTTCTTTATACGTTCTAGACTTGTTTCTTTGCCAAAAAGATTAAGGAGTTCAAACACTCCAGGACCACCACTCGTCCCTGTCAAAGCTATCCGAATCGGTTGTGCAAGCGCAACTAATTTAATTCCCAGTTTCTTGCACAAATCTTTGATCACCGCGAGCAGTACTTCATGAGTAAAGACATCATGAGCATTTAATACCGTAACCAGTTGCTCTAAATATGTGCCGGTATTCGCATCGGTCCACGCAGCAACAGATTCTGCATCGTAAGTTTGTGGCCCGTCATGCAAAATCCGCAAACATTCTGCAAGTTCACGCACCGTCTTTACGCGTTCTTTGTACAACGCAATAAATCCAACTACCTGGTGATCCGACCACGCAGTAAGGGTGCTCTTAACATCATAACCAACATCGTGCACCATGATTTCAAGTAATTCATGATCAGAGCATTGTTTCATGTATACACCATTAATCCAATCCAACTTCTGCGGATCAAATATGGCACCCTTTTTGCCAACATGTTCCAAGGAAAATAAATTCACAAGCTCTTCTCGGGTAAAAATTTCTTGATCTCCATGTGACCAACCAAGACGCGCAAGATAATTACACAATGCCTGAGGTAAGTAGCCTGCTCGTTTATACTCAAGCACCGAAGTTGCTGCATTACGTTTGCTTAGTTTGGTACCATCAGGCCCCAAGATCATAGGCAAATGCGCAAACTGCGGCACGGCATAGCCACATGCTTGATACAGAAGTATCTGTTTTGGCGTATTAGATATGTGTTCTTCACCGCGAATAACGTGGCTGATGCGCATATATGCATCATCGATAACTACCACAAAATTATACATGGGCGAACCATCTGAACGGACAATGATAAAATCATCTAGCTGATCAGGAGATACTACTATTTCACCACGAATCAAGTCATGGAACATAATAGGCTCTTGTGAATCAGGAATTTTAAAGCGAATTGAATGTGGTAGATGCGGTGATTGTTCTGATGCTGGTAATGAGCGACATGTGCCATCATAACGATAATAACCCAAGTCGGTATCACCATCTTCTTTTTGCGGTGGACAATAGCAGCGATACGCTTTGCCTTCTTGCAACAGTTGTTGCGCGATATCACGATGATGCTGCGCGCGCTCAGACTGTATAATAATTGGCTCATCATACGTTATCCCTGCCCACGCAAGGGAGGCTAATTGTGAATCCATGTATTCTTTTTTTGATCGCGTCACATCAGTATCTTCAACACGCAGTAAAAAACTTCCACCATGATGTCGCGCGAAAAGCCAATTGAATAACGCTGTTCGTAACCCACCGATATGCAAATGACCGGTAGGAGATGGCGCAAAACGAACGCGAATTGATGAGACGCTGATTTGTTCAGCAACGAATAATGATGTCATATCAGTCCCAGCAGCCATGAATAGTGTACTACGTTATACCATATGATCTAAACGAGCTTGTGCCAGCTCTGCATATACCGATCCTGTCTCACCCTGTGTAGGAAACACTTGTACCAGCAAACTCCATTGTGCACGAGCCTGTGCAACATCACCTTTTTGCGCATAATAAAGTCCCAAATAATATAACGCTTCATCGCGCTGCTTATTTTTTACATCATGAGCATATTCAGTAAGTGATGTTAGACCCTTTTCTTGTGCAGCCTGATCATTACTATCAAGAAGAATCAGTGCTTTTTTAACCGCATAAGGAGTGAAGAGTGGCGATGTAGTCGGAATTAAGGTGAGCGCATTGTCAAGAACGGTAATAGCTTCTTGGTGCTTACCTTGATTGAGGAGCGCTTGCGCTTGGAAACTCAGAAAATAGGGAGCATAGGCTGAAGAGCGATGTTGTTCATAACCGAGTTTAAATGCAGCTGCAACTTCTGCCCACTGTTCTTCGCTTGCTGTAGCATCATGCATTTTGGCATACTGTTCCATAGCCTGAGCAAAGGTATATTGCGCAGCCATATCGCGGCGTACCGTGTACCATCTAAACCCAACCGATCCAAGCCACAGCGCAATGAGTGCGATAACACCAACACTTACATAACGTATAATGCGGTAAAAACGATGAGATGCTACAAACTGTTGCACTTCTTGCCACATCATTGAAGTTACTTCTGAAACACGATGCATCATAAAATTCACTCCCTTATCGTACAATTCTTTTAAGATTCATGCCTGGTAACCTATCACAGAGCAAAAAAAAGATGAAGGTACTCGCTTCATCCAACTACCAATGAAAAATGGGGCAATTCGCCCCATTAAGGTAATTTTGTCACCGTTTATTCTTGACCCGCCTCACCTGAACCGGCTTCTGGCTTACTCTTCTGCGCTGAGGTTTTTTGTGTTTCCTTACGCTTAAGAGCTCGATCAAGCTTAGTGGTCATAACTTTTCTTCCCTTATAAAAACCACAGGAAGAACATACTTGATGTGTAGCAAGAGGAGCCTGGCACTGAGCACATGCAGCAATTGCAGCTGGCTTAAGGCCCTTGTTTGCAAATCTAGAATCTCTACGCGCACGAGAGCGCTTACGTTTTGGTACTGGCATAGGAATCTCCGATGACTCTATAATTATTTTTTGTGTGTCTATCTGAATTTTCAATCATTACCCACGTTGTGTAATACCTCTAGAAGATAACGGAAATTAAGGAAAAAGGCAAAATTTCATACATCCACAGCGTGCCACATGCCTAAAAAATCTTGCCGCATAATCCCAGCAACCTGTAAATCAAATAACGCCGTCGTGAGCTGGGCATAATCCATATGAGAGGCACTCAACAACTCATCTAATGAACGGGGTACCTTGCACAAATCAACTAATGGATGCTGTGTTGTTTTGGCTGGTGCTTTACCATCCACAACCTGATCTCTAGATTCTATACCAGAAATCTGCTTATCAGAAGTCACTGCTGCTTTCATGGATTGAGCAACGGTCAAACTAGTTTGTTGACCATATTCAGAAAGAATATCATTACTCGAATGGATCAATTTTGCACCCTGTTGTACAAGATGATGGCATCCGGCACTCAGTGGATCAGCAATAGAGCCAGGCACCGCGAATACATCTCTTCCCTGATCAAGGGCATAATGCGCAGTGATAAGGGCACCACTCTGCGCTGCTGCCTGCACCACCACACAGCCCTTTGAAAGTCCAGAAATAATACGATTGCGAGCGGGAAAGTTACCCGGCAATGCACTGGCTTGCAATGCAAATGGACTTACCACAGCGCCACCTTTCTCTACTATCTCATCAAATAATGTTTTGTTGCTCTGCGGATAGGGCTTTAGCAATCCAGAACCCAATACGGCTATAGTGGTACCACCCGCATGTATAGTCTGACGATGTACCCAACTATCTGCCCCAATTGCGCCACCACTTACCAAGCACCAGCCTGCAGCGACCAGATCTGGAACTAACATCTTAATAACTGCAATACCATACTCATTCACCTTACGAGAACCAACCAGTGCCAACGAGTGACGATGTGCAGCATACACATTGCCTCGATAATATAACACCGCCGGTGGAGCATGAATTTCTTTAAGTAGTGGCGGATAGCGCTCATCCAATACCGTACACCACGAGATATTATGTGTTGCTATAAGCGCAAGTTCACGCTCAAGCAAAGAACCATCTGCAAGACCATCGACTATGCGCTGCGCTACGGCTTCAGACATGGACCACATCGCCATCAAATCACTGATTGACATACCATATATATCTTGCCAAAGGATTGACAACGGTTTACCAGCGACAATATTCGCTACCGTAGCTGCCCCAACTCCCTCAATTAACGAAAGATGCAGCAGCGTAAGCTGTGGAAAAGAAATCATACAATAAATTCATCTTCAGATAACGCTGGTTCATCAAGTGGATCGGCTGCTCCAGAATCAGACTCATCAATAAATTGTTCCGGATCAAAGGCGGCACGCATATCGTACTCAAAGACATCTTCAGCGCCAGTAAAATTCACGCCTTGAGTTTGTTTAATTTTTGCGGAAGATTCAGGCGAGCCGTTTTCTTCATCAAATTGCTCACCTTCAAAGGCAACGATTGTTGCCAATTTCTGGCCTTCATCAAGTTTAATAAGGCGTACTCCCTTGGCTTGCCGTCCCATGGTGCGAATTTCGGTCGGCGAAATACGAATAATTTTTCCTGCTTCATCAATCAACAATACGGTGGAATGCTCGTACACCATAGCAAGGCCAATCACCAGACCGTTACGATCTTCCGTTGGAATGGTCCGAACACCAACACCACCACGATGTGCGACTCGGAAATCTACCACGCTAACGCGCTTACCATACCCATACTCTGTCGCAAAGAGAATGTCGCCTTCTTCACTTGAAATTACTTCCATACCAACGACATAGTCGCCTTCACGCAATCTCATGCCTATAACACCGGAGGCTTGTCTGCCCATGGCACGCACTTCATCTTCCTTGAACCGAATACCTTGACCATTACCGGTGGCAATTATGATAGAATCATTACCGGAACTTAATGCGCAGAATACCAATGAATCATCCTCACGCAACGTGATGGCACGTATGCCCGTAGAACGAATATGTGCAAAATCCATAGCTTCCGTACGCTTGATAATGCCATTGCGCGTCAACATCACTAGATATTTACCTTCGAGATCACGCGCGCACAATAATTTTACTACGGTTTCTCCCGGATTTAACGGCAAGATATTAACGATAGCACGACCACGCGCTATACGCGAACCTTCTGGCACTTCAAATACCTGTAGGCTATATACACGTCCTAAATTGGTGAAGAAGAGCAACGTATCGTGATTTTTTGCGGCAAAAAGATCTTGGACAACATCGTCAGAACCTTCGAGTGCCGCCATACCCATCTTGCCTTTGCCTCCGCGATGTTGTACGCCATACGTTTCAAGGGGCACGCGTTTAATGTAACCCTTCATAGTAAGCGTTACCACCACCTCTTCATCAGGAATCAGATCTGCCTCAGTCAAAATATCAACTGCTTGAGCAATCTGCGATTTGCGATCATCACCATACTGCAGCTTAACTTCTTCAAGTTCTTTGACAACTTCTTGTCTAAGAACTTCGTCGTGCTCAACAATACGTAGAAGATGGGCGATTGTTTTCTTGAGTTCTTCCATTTCAGCATAGATTTTTTCTTGCTCAAGACCGGTGAGACGTTGCAGGCGCATTTCCAAAATGGCTTTACCTTGTTCTGCCGATAATAAGAATCGCTTATTAAGCTTACTAATAGCTTCTTCTGGAGATTGTGATTGTTTTATGGTAGCTACAACTTCATCAATATTTTGCAACGCGATAATGAATCCTGCCAGAATATGCTCACGCTCACGTGCTCGCGCTAAATCGTATTGGGTGCGTTTAAATACCACATCTTTGCGATGTGCGATAAAGTGTTGTAATAGTTGTCGCAGGGTAAATACCACTGGTTTATTGTCAAGTAATGCAAGCATCAGTAATGAAACTGATGTCTGTAAATTGGTATGCTTATACAGCTGATTCAGCACCACGCTCGGCACTTCACCTCGCTTAAGCTCTATGACCAAACGCATCCCACGCTTGTCAGATTCATCTCGAATATTGGAAATACCATCAACAATTTTGTCTTTGACCAAGTTGGCAATATGGATAATTAATTCTGCTTTGTTTACCTGATAGGGAAGCTCTGTCACTACAAGAAAAGTTCCTTTTTTAGATTCTTCTGTTTCTACCACAGCTCGTAGCATCAACTTACCGCGACCCGTTTTGTATGCCTGCACAATGCCACCGCGGCCACAAATAATACCGCCAGTAGGAAAATCGGGTGCTGGAATTTTTTCAAAAAGCTCATTGTCAGAAACTGCTTCGTTGGCAAGAAGCGCCAAGCAGCCATCTATTACTTCGCGTAAATTGTGCGGTGGTATAGAAGTCGCCATACCGACTGCAATACCAGAAGTACCATTGACTAATAAGTTAGGTAATTTACTTGGCAAAACAGTGGGCTCTACGGTCGATTCGTCAAAGTTTGGTACAAATGGCACGGTTTCTTTATCAAGATCGGCAAGCAATTCTTGTGATATTTTTGCCATGCGAACTTCGGTGTAACGCATCGCTGCAGCATTGTCACCGTCAACCGACCCCCAGTTACCCTGACCATCGAGCAATGGGTAACGTTTTGAGAATGATTGCACCATGCCAACCATCGTGTTATACACCGCCTGATCACCATGTGGGTGATATTTACCGAGTACGTCACCAACTACGCGCACCGATTTGTGATATGGTTTATTGTAATGAAATCCAAGTTGATGCATGGTATACAAAATACGCCTATGAACCGGCTTCAAGCCGTCACGCACATCTGGCAATGCACGGCTTACTACCACAGACATCGCATAATCAAGAAATGATTCTCTAAGTTCTTGCTCGATAAGCACCGGTTTAATGCGGACTTTATCATTTGAATTTGGTTGATTAACCGATTCCATAGATTATCCTTTATACACCTAACATCATTGGTCCACCACTGATAACAGTGCCTTTGTGAATATGTTTATGATACCGAGAACGTCCTATTAAGACAAGAAACCTCACGTGAAATAACTAGTACATTGGCATGTAATAGTTATTTCACAAATAACACTTTCCGCGTGACGTGCTCGCTTGTTTTACAAAGAAATAACATTTCCCTACACTAAACATGATATCATTATTCAAACGCCATTCCCGAAAATCATAATAGTGTATGGATTTAAAAAAAATCGATCTCAAAAATTTTACTCCCGACCTTATTAGAAATTTTTCAGTTATTGCTCATATTGATCATGGCAAATCAACCTTATCTGACCGGCTTCTCGAAGTAACTGGTACACTTTCTGACCGCACCAAGCATGCACAATTTTTAGACAAGCTGCAGGTTGAAAAAGAACGTGGCATTACCGTAAAAGCGCAAACCGCTTCTATGTTTTACTCCCATCAAGGAAAAACTTACCTGCTTAATCTCATTGACACTCCAGGCCACGTGGATTTTAGTTATGAAGTTTCTCGCTCGCTGTATGCATGTCAAGGTGCGCTACTTCTCGTTGATGCAGCACAAGGGGTGCAAGCTCAGACCATGGCCAATTTTTATCTTGCTTTTGAACAAAATCTTGCCATGATTCCCGTTATTAACAAAATTGATATGGCAAATGCTGATCCTGATAAAATTTCTTTGCAACTTCAGCATTTATTTGATTTTAAAGCAGAAGAAATGATTAAAGCATCTGCCAAAGCAGGAATCGGAATTGATAATCTGCTGCAGGCAATTATCAACAAAATTCCAGCACCAACTGGAGATGCAAAAAAACCGCTTAAAGCTCTTCTGTTTGACTCCTGGTTTGATGATTATCGTGGGGTTGTTTGTTTGATTGCCGTGCATGATGGATCTCTAAAAAAGGGCGATACCATTACGCTCGCCCATTCACAACGAGATTATGAAGTGCTGGAAATCGGTCTTATGTACCCAGAAATGATTTCAACTGATGCGCTGTATACAGGACAAGTCGGCTACCTGATCACAGGCATGAAAACCGTGCAAGAAGCGCGCGTTGGTGACACCATTTATTACACTAAATATCCTGTAGTTGCGCTTCCAGGTTTTAAACCAGCAAAACCGGTGGTGTTTGCGGGCATCTACCCGGTAGAAAACTCAGAATTTGATCTCCTACGCGACGCCGTTGAAAAACTTACGCTCAATGATGCAAGCGTACATGTAGAGAAGAAAACATCAGCAGCTCTAGGCATCGGATTTAGGTGTGGATTTTTGGGATTACTCCATATGGATGTATTTCGGCAACGGCTCGAGCAAGAATATAATATGGTTGTTATTTCCACTGCGCCGAGTGTTCTCTACAAGCTTCATATGACCAGTGGTAAAACATTGGACATTGAAAATCCTTCAGAATTTCCTGAGCCAAATTTGATTGAAGAAATTTTGGAACCAATGATTAATGCAACTATCATTGTACCGAAAAATTATGTGGGTAATATCATAAAACTATGCGAAGAATCCCGTGGTCGGCAATTAGATTTTAGTTACCTTGATGAAGAACGCATCGTGCTCAAATACAAACTACCATTAAACGAAGTTGCTACCGATTTTTACGATCAACTCAAATCGCTCAGTTCCGGCTATGCAAGCTTTGATTATGAAGAAGCCGCATATGAACCGGCCGACTTAGTAAAAATGGACATTTTACTCAATGGCAAACAAGTTGATGCGCTTTCTACTATCGTGCATCGAGACAAAGCTTATTATCTGGGACGAGATTTTGTAGAACGCTTGCGTAAACTTATCCCACGGCAGCTCTTCGAAATCGCAATTCAAGCAGCAATTGGTTCAAAGGTCATTGCTCGGGAAACAATTTCTGCGCTACGCAAGAACGTAACTGCAAAATGCTATGGCGGCGATATTACCAGAAAACGTAAACTCCTTGAGAAACAAAAAGAGGGGAAAAAGCGTATGAAACAAGTTGGTAATGTTGAGGTGCCACAGGAAGCATTTTTAAGTTTATTAAAGAGAAATGAATAGACGGAGACACCACTTTGCATGCCTGGTAGCTTCTGCTAGTATGTGATAAAATTCATGCCTTTAATTTGTAGGGATTTGTGTTATGCCAGCCAATGCATCAGAACTGTCGGAAAATCATATTTTTTCAGGAAATATCTTTATTTTTCAAGCTTTTGACGTTGGTGATGATATCAACCTGGATGCGGTTACCATGTCACGCGAATTGATTGTGCAGCCACTCAGTTTGCCAAAATACTTTAAGAATTATCATATGCCTTTGGCAATTGATCTTCCACATCCACATTCAAGTAGTGGATTTATGTCCTGTAAAATCCATAATTTTGGTGCCGTTTCTCTTGCTTACAAGATTCCCTTTAAAGATACTCTCCAAAATTTGCGCGCAGAATTGGACGAACTTGATGATACGTTTCAAGAACAAAGCGTCAATGACCTAAGCACCGTATTTAAAAGAATTAAAAAGCACATTGCCAAACCCAAATTTTTTCAGACCCGCTCTTCATACGTAGTCGTACAAATAGACCCACAGCCAGATATTCTTGATATTACTACGTTAAAAAATCGTTATGGCGGACTTATTGCTTCTATGCTCAGGTTTGAAACTGAAACACTCTCTGAATTTCAAAAAAATGAAATCTTGGAAAATGCCATCGGTTATTTCAGGGGAGACCTCATCGTCATTGATACTGAAGCGGCATTTATGTACGACGACGAATATGAAGAATTGTTAAGTCTCTTTGAATTTGCCAACATTCAACAGCTTGAATTACGCTATTTTGATCGGCTTCTAGATCAACACCTTAATACCATCTATGAAGAGAAACAACACAAACCACCCGTTACTGCTTACCTACCATTTATCGGCTCTTCTGGAAGTTCTATGGCAGATCTAGGAAAACTTCGGGTAGATATTTCTGTGATCACCGAACGCTTAGAAAGTAGCATAAAATTAGCCGGTGAAGCATATTTCTCTGAGCTCTATAATCTTTTGGTAGAAAAGCTCGATATCAAAAACTGGCAAGAATCAATCAATAAAAAACTAAATATTATCCAAGATATTCGCTCAGTATATCAAAATCAAATCGACAACATTCGCGAAGACATGTTGTCGGTTTTGATTATCATTTTGATCTTTATTGAGCTTGTTATCGGATTACTAGGCTACATGAGTGGCATACATTAATACCATCACAGCGTGTCATCAGTTACCCGGACCTCAATGTTTACTCGCTGACGCGTAGAGCCTGGCTCCCATGATCTCAAGTATTCAAACAGGAGATGCGCTGTTCCCGCTCGCAATGCTTTAAAAGTCCAGATATCAAAACCGCCTGAACCAACCATTGCGGGCTCGCTACGCACATAGTGCTTATTTTTAATCGCAAGTACTGCATCGGATTGTTGCATCGTTAAACGCCATTGGTAGCCAGTGGTAGGATTTGAACGAAGTTTAATTGAAAGCTCTTCATCAGGCTTTGTCGTTGCAGTCTCGGAAACCTCTTCCCCTGACGTGGGCAATGTAACATCTATCTGTTGCGATGCAACACAACCGGCCACACTGCCACACAAAATACCCATGAGCCACGCGAATCTTGTCCGCTTCATACTACCTCCGGTCAAAAAATTAACCCATTTGATAATTATTGCGCTGAAATTAGTCTAATAAATTTGCTGTTATAAAATCAATTATAAAATAAATAGCCGGATTCAATCTGAAGAACTCGGCTATTTATATTCATTTCTCTCTTACTGAGCGACACTCACCTTGGCTGGGCGTAAAACCTCATCTTTAAAAAGATAGCCCTTTTGAAATACCTCAACAATACTGCCAGAAGCGTGATCTGCCGAAGTAACTTGCATAAGTGCTTCATGAAGGCGTGGATCAAAGGTGCTCATTTGTGAAATCTCTTCGACACCTTGTGCTAGAAGAAATTTTTGTAAACTCTTGCCGATCAATTCAAAACCTGCAAGCCATTGTTGCAATTCTGGTGTAAGCTCGATCGCCATATTGGTAGCAAATGCACGCTCAACATCATCAACTATGGTTAACATATCCTTAAGCATAGTCGCTTGGACCACGCGCATCCAAGAGCTTTTTTCCTTTTCTATACGACGAGTAAAATTATCAAAATCCGCTTGAACACGTAGATACTTCTCACGCCATTCTTGCAGCTGAGCCTGACAGAGTTCTAATGGTTGTGTGTTGGTCTCAGGAGTGTTCTCTGTATGCTCTTTAGATACCGTTTCTTCCATGTTCGCATCCTTATCTATCATAGTGTGGGCATTCTTGAAATAAGAATAACAAACGTACCATAGCTTACAAGATGCTTTATCTGCTCATTGCGTCTTTATTCCTTCACTTTTCCCCTACCTATCATCTATATGTAATTGATACATGCATTCTTTATGCTATAAAAGGAATTTCATGATAAAACGCACCAATCATCCCACCACGCAACTTGTCCTTTGCTTACTATGTTCATGCGTCACAAACACCTTGTTGTCTTTCGATAACGCACATTTTTATCGCGCTCCTTATTTTTTTCCTGAACCTCGACTTGAATGCCCCGGCCTACTTACCGTCCAAGCGACACTTGCCCATGGAACATCTGATACATCATACGGAACCGACCACCTCACCACACCACTCTTAGATCTCTATGGTTCTTATAACATGCCAGCTCTTGCTCGCGGGCTGCCAAACTTGGACCCAACTAATCCCTATGATCTCGCATTAATTGCACTCGAACAGCTCCCCTCGCAACCACCATTTGGCACACTCTCTTTTGATGGCTCCTTTAGCATCACGGAAGGTACTATCTTACTTACCCAAAATTTTAATTGCGGCTTCTTTGCGCAAGCACATCTGCCTATCAGGAGGCTTTCTATAACCAGCATTCGCACTACCGACCTCACACCAGAACAAGGCTTTCTCAATGCCTCAACCCCTGAATGGCAAACTTTCTTACTGTTATTCCCTGAGATCATGCAACGCTATGAGATTGATTTAGGTGCTATCGAACGAAAAGGTGTAGGAGATCTGACCATATTGGGCGGATGGACCATCAACTATGATCAAACAGAGTGGCTCGATTTTATCGATGCTACTATACAATTGGGCTTCTTGTTTCCCACGGGAAAAAAGAGCGATCCCAATAAACTATTTGATCTTCCTCTTGGCTATAATGGACACCATGCCTTGGCAGGAAACTTTGCTGGCGCAGTAGGCCTTTTTGAATGGCTCACCGTAGGGGTCGATGCGCGCATGCTCATATTTGGAAGAAAAACTAAAACCATGCGAGTCCAAACATCTCCGGACCAATCAGGACTTATAAAATTAGCAAAGATAAAGGTCGATCTAAAACCAGGAAGCATCCTACAGACTGGCATATTTTTTAAGGCAGACCATGCATGTAGAGGAGTTTCTGCACTCATCGGCTATTCGTACACCCGCCAGGGAGTCTCGTCTGCAAAACCTGCACAAAATCCATGTTGTTATAACATGAATACCATCAACGATGATCCTCAGCTCAGAGGTTGGGATCAGCACACATTACACCTAGCACTGGAATTGGACCTCACTAAAGAATGCTCGCGTGCGGGAGTACGATTCGGCCTATTTTATAACCATCTGATGCGCGGTACAAAAGTATTTAAAACCAACATAATCGGTGGCGATGTTGGCATCGATGCAACATTAACATTTTGAAGCTAACTTAAATGGGAGATAGCATGAGGATCCAGAACTCGTTCGTTGTAGGGCTCATAATCGCGGCAACACTATACCAGACTCAGACACACACCACCGTCGTTGCCACAGGAAATGGCACCGGTGGCCAAACATTCAGCAGTAAAATAGCCGCCAAGGCTTTTGATCGAAAAAATGGAAAATTTTTTGTCGGACTCAATGCAGCCAGCAGTACCGAGTATGCAATTTCATATTTTAATCGATCAAACAGTACCATTATTCCACAGGCGCACAGCTTTAATGTTTCAATTGGTACATCTCAAGCGTTCAGCAGAGTCGCATTACTAAGCTTAGTTGATGAAGAAGGTGATCCATCTCCCTCGTTGGCCGTCGTGCCCGGAACCTCAAGTAGCTTTCCCGATGTAACAGGCAAACGCGTACACCTCATTACCAACGACAGACGATTTATTCCTATGACAGAAGACCTTGTTGATGTAGGCGATAACACCACGGCAGGCATTGTAGCACTTGCAGCAAGCGGTGAAGCTCTTTTTGCAGCAGTCCGGCCGAATGGCAGTGGGAGTACGTTCGGTCAAGCACAAAGTGGGATAGCACTTATCACCTTTGATATGCCAAATTCACTCATAGAACAACTAAATACGACAACCCTCGATATAACCACCCCAGAACTAGCAATTGTTGCGCAGCCCATATTCACCACAACAACCGCCAATCAAGTTGCCATGCACTGGGATCATCGCCTACACCGGCTTTATGTCGGGCTCGATCTCACCACTTCCGACAGTACTGCAGGACATGGCGTACGGGCGGTAACTACAGCACGTATAGATGATAGCACATTAGCGCTTATAGAAATTGCACCAGAAACAGCTTTTCAGGCAGGAGAAGATAACATCGTAGGTGCAGTTAATAACAATGCACAAACAGTGCGTGTTGGTATCAAACACCTTCAGATCATGCACACCAGCGCGGGGCCACAGTATCTCATTGTACATGGAGGCGTCGACGCACCAGGAAATAGAGTATTTGCACTACCACTCGTTAACCGCAATAATCCGGATGATGTTGATCAGGGAAAAATCGCCAAAAAAGATGCTTTTGATACAACTCTTCGCCAATTCACTACTCCCGCAACCGTCAATGCCGACCTTCCTACCATCAGCGACATCTTTGCAATGGTAGGTCGTGGAGCCCTGCCCATCGAAAGCAGTAATACGCTGTCAGATATGATGGTTGTCGGCGATACCGTATATGTTTCATGCGATATAGCGCCAGACAGCGCCAACGAAACCGGTATATGGTATTCACAAGCTCTATTTGATCAAAAAGGTAAAATCTACGGATGGACTCCATGGAGCAAACGTGCATTCCCTTACCAGAGCTTCTTAGGACAAGATGCAAACGATCAAGGACGTATCGCATTTTTTGACATCGATGCCGTCAACGGAAAAATTTGGGCGGTTAATGGCGGCACATCCTCTGCTACGCTTACTCGTACCATGGTTGCCACAACCTTCTGGGGATTTGGCAATGATGCTGGGTCAACTACCCCTACCTCATTAGCGGGCAATCTGAATAAAGCTTTGCCAGAAGGTTGTTTCTGCGCCCTCGATATCGATAATGCAACCCCAGATTTACTCATAAATGCCCAAGCAACTGGACGCTACACACTTTTTGGTGGAAAAGGGAAGGTGGTATTTACGCGCGTATCCAGCAAAGAGCCTGGTGAAACTACACAAACAATAATCGATGATTTTAGCACCGCAGACAATTTACTAATCTCACCACTACCGGATGCTAACGATGTTGTTACAACCCTCGGTTATTCTCATCAAGAAACCGCAAGTACAAATTATTTTTTTGCCGGAACCCAGCAAGGTCTTTTTGTATTTGTTCAATCAACGGGATCAGGATTCAGTACTACAGATCTCGAATCACTAGACCAAACACCCTTTACTAGTGGTTCTTGGCATAAAATTGACACCATCACAGGCTCTGTGGTCGATCTTAAAGCGTCAGATACCACCAAGGATGGATGCTTATATATTCTTACTAAACAGCCACATCAAGATAATGGCTTTACTTGCCATGTATATCGCATGCCCTATACCACTTCATTTCAGACTATGACTGCCCAAGGCAATATCCACATCCTGGCAACATCGGGAACAATTGCCACCAATTCTGATTTGCACACTGCAACTTTATTTTCTGGCATAGAAAACGTGTTTAATAACACCACGATGAAGGAGCAGCTGGTACTTACTACCAACGCAGGTATCTTTACGTCTCAGGCAGATGAAACAGGCGCAAATTTAGGCATCATAAGTGCCAATAACCAAACACAGGCACAATGGCAACAGCTTACAACAGGACTTTACACAGGAATTTTTGGCCCTAAGGCTTACGGAAAATCAACAACGTGGCCCATTGAATGCACAAAAACTGTCTGCCAAGTACTGAACAACGATATCATACGGCAATGTTCTGGCATTTCATCTGCAGATACAGCCACATCGTTTGCATTTACGCCCGACAATTTTACGCTCGAAGATACTACGGTGTTTGATGCACTAAGTCCAATCACCCACTTCTGGAGCGATGGCGCCCGCAGATTTTTTGTTGTTAATCACCATCCAAATACATCATCCCGTACTCAACCAATGGTTATACCATTTCACAATCTTGCATGGGGAATATTCGCTCCCTATTATGCATTCGTGCTCAATGATCCAGTATTTAGAACTGTTGGCTATCTCTATTGGACACAGCACATCGGAGCAACTGGATTATTATTAATGGGAACAAATCGAGGAGTTGTCTCCTTAGAATAGCTATGCACTAGACCGCACTCTTTGCTATCCGTTGGTGTATGAGTGCTTTTATTTCATCAAATAATTGTGTGATAATCATTTTCTGAGTATCTACTCCTTGCTCAAATAACACGAACATCTCTTGCTCTATGCGGTTCATAACATCAACCAAATACTCTAAATCTGAAACCAAAATAGCTGACGAACTTTTTGACAATGCCATCGCCTCTTGTTTAAGACACAACAATTTCCCCATCGCAAGCTCAGCTACAGTACCGCGATCTTGTTCGGTTTGAATGAGCGTGTTCCAATGATCTATTTCACCGCATAATCGCATACACTGATTAAATACTCCTTCGTATGCTGATGTACAAAATAGATTATCAAAGCCCATAGCAACAGCACTCGAAGTCATCGCGAAACACAATGTAAATACGCAGCTTACCACATAAACATGTCTAGAACTCACGTTTCGTATAGATAACTTAGTCATAGTAGTTCCCCATTTTGGCATCACATAGAACTCAAATTCTATTATCATACTCACAGATTTAAACACAATCTGTCAATTTTATTTAAAAATAGAGCGAAAAATGATACGACCTGGTTAAATCTTCTAGGATACTCATAGGGGACCACTGCAAAAGAAAACTAATCGACATGATCAATTGACATAGTATTACGCAAAATACTATGTATTTTTCTATGAGACGAAATTCAAAATCTAAGTAGAGATGCCTATGCTGCACTTTTTCGCGGACAAACAAGCTCGTGCAACAACCATGTTGTTCCAAATTATTTTTATTACTATCTCTGCAACAATACTTTTTTTTCTTCTTGTAAGAGCGGTCAATACATTCGTGAGCCTGGATGAACACCCGGAACAACATGCATTAACCCCAGATAAGATCAAACAATTCGGGCAATCTTCTGCCTTGGTAACCGTTGGATTATTTATACGTAATTTTCCCCGCTTCAATCCACAAAAAAACGAATTCGATGTCGACGGCACGTTATCATTCGAATTTGATCCCAGTATCGTATCACTCGAAACACTCAGCAAATTTTCATTCGAACGAGGAACCATTGATAAAAAATCAGAACCAAAAATTAGATCATTACACACCAACAAGCTTTTTGTACAATACGATCTTAGGGTTCAATTTACCTCAGGACTACGAGAAGACTATTTCCCCTTTAATGGCCATAGTATTTTTATCACTCTTATCAATCAACATGTCTCACCTGGTGAGGTAATGTTCCATGCGCCACCAACCACCTATCATGTATCGGACAATCTTCAAACTCCCGGCTGGACATTGCATAGCCATAATGTACGTACTGGATATAGTATTTCCCGCATTGACTCCCTTGACAGCTCCAAGGACTCCTTCCATCCACAAGTAATCTTTCAACTTGATTTTCGACGTGATGGCATGAGACAAATTTTATTAATTTTATTACCCATCATCGTTATCTTTTATGCACTTGTTGCCTCGCTAGGCATCGACCCGGAAACACTAAAGACCGTCATCATTAGTATTTCAATCGGTTCGCTTACGGCAATTCTTGCCTATCGATTCGTTATTGAAAGCCTATCACCACAAGTTGGTTATTTCATGACAGCAGACTTAATTTATTTTGTGATTTTGGGTGCAACTTTTATTCTTTTCTTCATCAATTTGATCACTGATCTCATTTCAGCGCGAATAAAAGAATTAATAACTATTTCTATTCACACCTTTGTGCTTCTCTCCGTTATGTATCTACTACACTTCAATACCTAAAACGCGAGTGCCATGAAGAAAGTATTTTTATTATTATTTCTGAACTTTAACCTCATGATTACCGGTGCAGGATTTGAAACCATCGATGACGCTGTCAATTATGCGCTCTATTATCCAGAAGATATCACCCCCGCAGATATAACTCTCATGGATTCACACTATAGACCATTTCACCAAACTATACGCGAATCTTGGTGGCAAAATACCCTGCGACTCTTAGGATTTCCCCAACGTCCCATCGTTACCAAAACCCAATTTATACAGGAATTACAGCATTTGACCAAAGATCGTGAATTGCTTGGCTTTACCTCAAATTGCGCGATAAAAATCAACTCTGTTACCCCAACCATTGATATATACGCTTGGGGACCACTCTATGGACAATTCCATTCCCTCGTCACATGTCTGCAAAAACTTTATCTAGACAAAATAATCGATAATCACTTTGTCATTCAGAAACCAAATACTTATCTCATTTTCAACGGCAATATGATTAACAGCTCACCATACAATACAGAGACACTCTTGCTGTTGTTTCAGATTCTTAAACAAAATCCAACTGCCGCTTTTTATATAAGCGGCAACTACGAGTTTGAACATCTTTGGCTAAATTTTTCATTTAAGCAGGAGCTTGATATTCGTTTCACCTCACCACTTTATGCATCTAATAATTTTGAATCATTATTGAATCGTTTTTTTGCAACATTGCCACTGGCAGTATATGTACAACTTATATGTCAACCAAACAGCTTCGTACGTTTTTCTTATTTCAATCGACAATATCCATTAATCCAAGAAAAATACTGCGAAGGACTCACCAAAATCTCTTATGACAACAGCATATCGATTTGTAAATTTGAAAACCACCATGATACATCTGGCATACATGAACAACCAATAAGAATACCCGCGCTTATTACTGCTGAAGATAGACTTATAAATTATTCATTACACGAAGGTCTTGCACAGCGAGAGCCATACTTAGAATCAACGGTTTGGACATTGTTTTCAGCACCTACGTATAAATATCGTAACTTTTTTAATTTTTATCACGATGCTTTTACTCACATAACTATCGCCCAAAGATTAGAGCAGTCAACTATTGCACTTTATGCTCAAGATGTTCGCGAAAGGCATTCATTCGAGCTTAAAAAAAATTATAGTCTCATTACAGGCCAAAATATCAAAGTTACAACGCAGGATACCACAACCCCAGAACCGCTCTATGTTGGATGCACTTTAGATCTGTCACGCTCAATCGCGCAACAAGGGGAAATGTTAAGACGGGGTATCATGTTAAAAATAAATCAAGTCAACAACGCAGGAGGCATTAACGGAAGATATATTAACATGATATTTATGGATGATGGCTATGCACCAGAACGAGCTCGCGCCAACATGGAAGATTTTATTAAAAAATATAATGGTTTCATTACCCTATCTTCAACAGGAAGCGCTACTCTTGCTGCTTATCTTGATTTGGTAGAACGTCAAAAATTATTTGTATTTTTCCCAACTACTGGATCAAGCAAATTTAGAAGTCCTGCCTTAAAAAATATTATAAATTGGCGGGCATCATATCAAGACGAAGCAATGGCACTTACCAACTATATAAATCAAACCTATAAGCCCCATAAATTTGCCATCATCTATCAGCAAGATATTGCGGATGATGTCGTCAATGGAGTACTCCACATGCTCAATAATGATACCAGTAGGCTCGTAAAAATTCCTTACGAGCGAGCAACTCTTGCCATCGCGCCAATGTTGGAGACAATCGAGTCATCAAGAACTAACGCCATAGGATTTTTCTCAACCACACCAATCGTCATGGAATTCCTCAAAAAAGCTTCTGACACCATTATTGCTAACCAGCATCTTTTCGGGCTATCATTCCTCGCTGAAGATCTATTTTTTAAAACCATCGAACGCGATGGTATTAAATTTGTCGTCACCCAAGTAGTACCGCCACTCATAACCGATTGGGAATTACTCCGAGAATATAAAGACCAGATTGCTAAAATGAATGAAATTTCAACACCATTTACCCTCGAAGGATACATAAGCGCATCACTTATGGTTGATATATTACAACGGGTACAGGGAGACATTACTTCTGAAACCATCAATAAGGCATTAGAAACCATGGACAACTACACATACAAAGGAATGCAGCTCAATTTTGATTCCTCAATGCGCTCAATCGCCCACTATCTATGGTTATACTTGGAAAAAGATAAATGGCTCACCATACAGAATCACATAACTGGTACACCATGAATAGTATTAAAAAAACACCATTATTCGTATGCATCGGCGTCTTACTGTGCAGTATAGCCAAAATCGACCTCTATGCTTTCACCACACTCACAGATCTCGTACACTATGCTACTACCCAGCCGGAGTATCCTGAAAGTAATGATGCTGGCACCCCATATTTCACCTCATTTCATCAAAAAATGCCACCTTGGTGGCGGTCCATGTTACCCTACCGTCACACAGTGTGGGATGTAAGTTCATTTAACCGACTCTTGAGTGACTATCTGCAAGCAACTAGTAACCATACAAATAACGAAAATATAGTCATTACTGCGAAATCCAATGACACATTGGTAGTATTCGGCAATGTACACGGCGCGCTCCATTCACTTGCTCGCGATCTACAGCAACTTAAACAACTTGGTTTTATTAATGATCACTTTGAACTTATCAAATCAGACCTTTATCTCATCTTTAACGGAAATACCATTGATTTGTCCGCATATTCACTTGAAGTACTCTGCGTGATTCTCAAGCTATTACTCGTCAATCCACAACGCGTGTTTTACTTGCGCGGCAAGCACGAGGACAAGGAATTTTGGGTTAATTCCACTCTCGGGCAGGATCTTAAAGTACGCGCATCGCATCTTTCACGTGAATTTATCCCACTTAAAACGCCACTCAAAAAATTGTTTGAACAACTACCAAAGGCTCTTGTTATACGCGATACAACTACCAAAAGCCATCTTGTTATTTCTGCACTTACCCATGATATATCAACGGCACAACGCATCGAGCAACATTCCACCCTGCAAGCACTCATTACCGATCATCATATGATCAATAATCTAGATCTGGGAATGCCATCTCGTGGTCTATATTTACTCAGCGTACCCAATAATACCCCTGCCCAGTGGGCACTTGTGTCGTCGCCAGTAGCTATGTATCGCATGAAACATAATTTTCATTATGATTCTTTTGCTTTACTGACTACCGGAACAGGGCTTCCAGATAGTACGCTCATGCATTACTACCACGATACACGACAACCATCGAAGCCATTTGTACAAGGCCCAACATTCGCTGCAGCAACCGGCAAACGGCTCAGCCAAATGCCTGATGACACTGAACATGAAAAAATAACTCTCGCTCTATGCGGTGCAAAAACTGAGGACAATATTATCTACATCGGATCAACTATGGATTTTTCCAGAGCACTGGCAACCCAATGCAAAAATTTACAACTCGGTATCACCCTCTGCATTGATGAGGAAAATAAACAAGGAGGTATCCATGGCAAAATGATTAAGCCAATCTTTATGGATGATCAATTTGACGCACAACAGGCCCGTGCAAATGTGCAAAAATTCATGCAGGAATATAAGAGTACTATTTTTCTATGCCCAACAGGAAGTCCTACGCTCGATGCCTATACCGATCTGATAACCAGTACTAGCATTATGGTATTTTTCCCTATAACTGGGGCAGGGAAATTTCGTAATCCGCGGCTTAAAAATATTGTGCACTGGCGTATTTCATACCAAGATGAATGTAACGCCATCACTCGCTACATGCTTGATCACTATAAACCACATACCATAGATTTTTTCTATCAAAACGATCTATTTGGCAAAAGTTTACTAGAAGGTGCCTTACAAGCCTTGGAAAATAGAAATCAACAGCATCGAGCATACTCGTTCGAACCAAAAAACTTAGTGCTCGACAAGATCGTACAAGATATCGTCCAACAATCGCCACAGGTCCTCGGGATATTTTGTGCCAGTAATCCTGCCCTAGAGCTTATTAGAAACGTACCGGCATCGATTCTCAAGACCATACATCTCTATGGCATGTCAGTTATCAACGATATCGTGTTCAGAAAACAGCTTCAAGAACGAGGCTATAGTATTACCGTCGGTCACGCAATGCCTGTGCCACACGTAAGTACATGGCCCATGATCAAAGAGTATAAACGGTTAATCGATGCAAAAAATGTTCCATCAGACCCATTTATTCAAGAAGGATACATGAGCGCTGTTTTAATGGTGGAGATATTACGTCGAGTGCAAGGACCTCTCACTCACCACGCTATTCTGCAAGCAATTGAATCACTAAAAAACTACTCCTACAAGGGAATGACTCTCACCTTTAATGCAGCAACCAATGAAATAGCTCACTATCTGTGGATTGAAACAGAAACAGGAGAAGTAATTTCTATCAATGGTGATCATCACGTGCCACAAAAATAGACGGGTACTTGAATAAGTACCCGTTCTGATTTTTTATGTATATTAAAATGGCAGATCATCTTGAAATGGCGGTTCATCTTTGAACGCACCTTCCATCAAGCCATCTTCCTTTTTTGGTTTACTTTTTTTTGCACGATTTTTGATCTGATCTATTTGGTCGAGCAGATCTTTTTCAAGTTGCGGCGTTACGGTGCTATCTGCTGATGTTCCAGATGTGGCTCCTTCAAATTCATCCACTTCTGCGCCTGCAGATGCGGTGCCTAGAAATACCACGCGATCCGCAACGATAGAATGTTTGCTTCGCGATTGCCCAGATGCATCCTGCCACGTATCGAGCTTAAGTCGACCTTCAATTAATACTGGACGTCCTTTTTGGAGGTATTGTTTACAACTTTCTGCTTGCGGTCCCCACACATCAACATCGATGAAGCATACCTCTTGCACCATGGAGCCCGTTTGCTTGTTGCGATACTGACGATTGCTCGCAAGCCCTAAGCGGCATACAGCCTGACCCGATGGTAATTGTCTATGTTCTGGATCACGTGTTAGATTACCAATCATAATCACACGGTTAAAATCTGCCATAAAAGAGCCTTTCGTTGCATCAACATTTTTCGATCAAATTTGTCTTTTTTAGCGTAGCAAAAAACAAATTTTATGCTACGCAGTGCATTAAATGATCTGCCTGAAGCTATCACAGTGATATCTCAATCTAACCAACCTTAGGTTGATAATGCAGAAACCAATAGGAAGATCGTAGGTTATCAATAAGACGAAGTCGCTGCTGTACCGTAAGCGATGGATCTTTAAGTTCGTCAATTTTCCGCATTAAATCATCAACCGTAAAGCCTTTTTCTAAAATTGCGCCTATGTGCACGCGAAGCTTTGCACATAGGTATACGATATGTCCTCGATCAGCATCGTCATCTCGACATTGCCGAGACGCATCATCCATATGATAGATGAGTATTTTAGCAAGCTCGCCAAGCGTTTCTCTGAGTGGTCTAAAATCTTTTGCGCGATGCTTGCATAACGCAACCAATTTTGTAAGGCCATAGCCAACACCACCAACAACAACTAATGTAGGAATCATCGCAGATAAAATAAGATTCGTTTTCTGGCTTTTTTTGATTTCATAAAGCTGTCGCCTTAAATCTTCGGCATCACTGCGCAAAATTTGAGCTGACCGTTCAAATGGCTCCCATGTTTCTTGCAGGAGTAGACACATGAATTTTTTGAGCCAAGAAGTAATAAACAGAACAGGCATATCAAATTTATCAAGTAACATAGTCTGAAAACTATCCTGCGTTAACTGGTTGAGCGTTTGCTCATTTCTTAATGCTTTAAAAAAACTAAAATGACGAACCAACTCCTCTCTTTTTTGCGCATCGAGCTTACTAACAAGTTGAATAGCATGTATGATATCTTCTCGCTCGATCGCCTCCCTAATTACAGTTTTTTCGTGCTCGTCAATTGAGGTGAGTGAATCAAACATGGTGTGCAAAATATCAGCAACCTGTTCGCGCTGAGCATGATCAAATGCACGAAATTGTTCAACCAGCACATCACGTGACCGTTGCGTATCAAGCACCGGCAGAGGCTGCGGAGCTTCATAGGGCTCCCTGTTAACCAATTCGCCCCACAATTCCTTAAGCGGCTTAACCGCATGTTCATGATAGTGCCGTTTTAATCCTTGATAAGCATCACACAAACCTTGTCGTAACGCCAACCGATGCCGATAGGCATAGACACCCAGTAATCCCATACCAAGTGCTGTTATGACATATTTCGGCCAATGTCGCTGTAGATGAGTTGGTTTTTGTAAAGATGCCAACATGTTCATCACATACTTTTCGTACGCAATGATCCATCGATGGTGATAGAAATACACCTGCTGTACTACCACTTTTTGCGGCGCAGCAAGCGCCTTATCAAGTCGTCCTAACTTCTGAAAGAATTCCTGCTGCTTCTGTTCTAATTCTATGACAACGTCAGCTAATTCAGGATGCGACTGCACGCCACTCAAGGCACGCAATCCTTTATCAACCATACGATACAAAGAACTATCTCTCTGTTGTCGCCAATAGATTAATGCTGCATCAATTTTTTCAAGAATCCCCAGTAATGTTTGCCGCATAAAACACGCTTGTAGAACACAATCTTCATCTGACGTGATAATGATGTGATCAACCCCACGACGCACACCTTGGGATACAAAGTACTCTTTATGTAAATCATCTAAAATATTTTTAAGCGACACTTCTTCAGCACGGGCATATGATAGTGCACCCATGACAGTACACAAGAATACGGTATATTTTGTGACAAGTTTCATAAGATCTCCACGTATATTCGGATACTCAGAATATGCATCGCATGCCATGCGTGACGAATTGGTCATACGTACAGCTTCTCGATAAGGCGTAACGTTGCAGACGCTTAGGAAGCTACTTTACGCTGTAGCTCTTTAATATCCTGTACACATGTCTTCATCTCATGCTCAGCATGCACAAGTTCTTGGTGAATACGCTCAAGATCGCGATGAACCTGATGGAGCTGCTCCTTGGACGCTTTGCTAAAAAAGCCCTGTTTGCTTCCTTCAAGTAGTTCATGCATCATGTCCATAATTGACCGCTGCAACTCGGATACACATTCCAATGTATTGGGAATATCACACAGAATTTCACTACCGACATACGCACATCGTTCTTTGATAGCATTACATGAAGGCAATTTTTTTTTAGGCTCTGCAATAAAATTTTCGGCAAATACCGATGAGCTCACTGAGATCAGTAGAATAATTGCTATAGTATATGATTGTTTCATGTTTTCCTCGCTATGGCCTGATAACCATACCACACCAATGACGCAACCATAAGGCTAGCAACCATCATCAAAAGTGGCAATTCAATACAAGTTGGCAATACCTGTAACCATGATCCTAAGAGACACCAGGACAATAACACAACCTGTCCCACCATGGCAATCTTGCCAAGCCAGTTCGCATGAATCGCGGATCCACCACGTACCGCATACCAACCGCTTGCACTGAGAGTAAGTAATACTTCTTTTATGCACGATACCCCAAAAAACCAGACGGGAACAAGTCCCATATAACTGCTTGCGGCAAAACTGGTTATGGTTAATAGTTTGTCAGCAACTGGGTCAAGTAACGCGCCCAATACCGTCTGCTCACGCCACAGGCGAGCAAGCCATCCATCAAGCACATCGGTAACTGCAGCAAAAAAAAGGAGCAACAACGCCATCGCCCACCTGCTTTGTAAAATCGCAACGGCCAAAAAAGGAATGCTTACTATACGAACCAAGGTAAGCAATGTTGGTAATGTTATGCGTTTTTGGTGAGGCAATATCTCTCTAAACCATTGTATCATCGCGAATCTCTTTCAGAGATAATACCGCTACCCAGACAATAAGAACCTTGATAAAAAACCGCAAATTGCCCCGGCGCAATGCCTTGATCATTTTCAGCAAGCGTTACCCGCACGCGGCTTTTCTGTCTATCATCCATAAACTCCTGCACCGTGCACGGATATTGATGTGCTCCATGACGAAGCTTAACGGTAAGATTTTGTAGTGAATCAGGTGCTTTACCAGTAAACCAATTCATTTCTTGTAGTTCAAATGTATTGCGCATATTGCCATCCGCATAGTAATCGCGCGATATATACACGATATTATGCTCAGGATCTTTGCTCACCACATACCAAGGACCACCAGCCAGTCCTATTCCTTGACGCTGCCCAATGGTGTAAAACCAAAATCCGCTGTGTTCTCCCACCTTTTTGTGGGTTTCCCACTCCACTAACGCCCCTACTTTTTCACCCAAATAGTGGTACACAAATTCTCTAAATTTGAATTTACCCAAAAAACATATGCCCTGGCTGTCCTTACGATCTTTATTGGGTAAATTAAGCGCATGTGCATATTCACGCACCTGTGTTTTATTTAGGTGACCAATAGGGAACATGCAGCGTGCAAGTTGATCTTGTCGTAAATAGGCAAGAAAATAGGTTTGATCCTTGATAGGATCAGGTGTTTTTTTGAGGATATAATGCGGACCATCTTGATGAATCTGGGCATAATGACCAGTGGCAATTTTTTCGTATGATGCATCAATTTTTTGTAAGAAAAAGCCAAATTTAACCTTCTGGTTACAAAAAACATCTGGATTGGGCGTTCTTCCTACCTTTACCTGCGCAATGGTATATGAAACCACGTGTTCCCAATATTCCTGCTGTAAAGAGATAATTTCCAGGGGAACCTCTAATTGTGCACATACCGCACGCACGTACTTTAAGTCTTCTTCCCAGGGACACTCAGCCAAGGATGACAACTCATCTTCCAACCAAATTTTTAAATAAAATGCGGTAACATCATGGCCCTGTTGCTTGGCAAGCGCCAACGCAACGGAACTATCTACGCCACCAGAAACTAAAACCGCTACTTTCATGTGCACTATGTCTAAAAATACCCTGAATAATCACCAAAATCATTGTTATTTACAGAATAGCAATAAAACAAAAAAAGGACATCGCCACCCACGAAGATACACTATCTATGTAATTTTCGGATAAGCTCTTATTTTCTAGCATTATTATCAAGTTAAGATTTATAGTACCTGTACAGGTACTACAAATCTTTATAAGGAACCAACTATGAAGAGATATCTTTATTGCAGCTTCTTAGCACCG
>JAHDWT010000010.1 GCA_023382795.1 Candidatus Babelota bacterium | reverse complement strand
TAGAATCAGTAGAAACGAAATTAAAAGAAAGCGAATCGCAGGTTGCTCAGCTTGAAGAAAGCAATGCGGCTTTACAACAAACAATTGCGAAGCAGCAAGAATCAACTGATGCATTGCAAAAAAAGCTAGAAGCATCAGAACAACAACTTATTGAAAAAGATGAGGCGTTGGCGCAGCGCGAGCTGGAGTTAAACCGATTAAGGGAAGAGCGTGATCGACAGAACTCCTTACGTGAACAGTTACGAGCTGAACTTGAACAAGCACAACAAAGATCGCAGCAAGAAAGGGCCGACTTTGAACAGCGTATACGTGAAAGCGAGCAAAAATCTGGCGAGCTGCAAAATCAATTACAATCTGTGCGTGGAGAGTTGGCAGTGCGTGAAAATGCCCTTATGGAACGCGAAAAACAAACAACAGAAATGAAGGAAATCGCAGAAAGATCATTGCAAAGTATTGAAAATAGAGATATTGGAACATTTAGTAAATTATTCCGTAATCTTCTTACCCTTCTTGGAATTCGTGCAGGCGATGAGATGCCTGATCTGGGAAGGTCGCTCGCGCAATTAGTGCAGCCACCACCATTCGAACAACAAGAGGTAACAGAAAAATTGCCGTCTCGGCGTACTCGCGTCATTGATGTTACATCAGTCCCACCGGTAATCCGGTCTATTCCAACAATAGTGCCGGAACAGCAGCCGACGCAAAAACAAGAAGTGTCTCCAGTGGCTCGTGAACAAGGGCCTGCTGAGGGGGGAATACCGGCTTCGATACGTCCTCAGCCAGGTTTAATGGAAGAGCCAAGTGTCTTGCAACCTATAGGACAAGTTTCGTCGACAGAGCCTACAAGGTATGGGTTGGTGCCCGAGGCACGGCCTTACGAGCCAGATTTCTTCTATCCTGATGCAGGGTATGAGCCAGAACCATTTTTTGGTGGTGTGCCAGTGGAACCGTCATATCCAACGGAGCCATTTATGGATAGCACATTTTTTCCACCTATTGCTCCGGTATTGCCGCAGCCTGCTCGAAAACCAGTTGAGCCAGTGATGCTAGAACGACCTCGAGATGTCGGTGGTGATAAGCCGATGAATCCTCTTGCTGTTGTTAAACATCTTAATTGGAGCAATGTGCCGCGTAGCGCTCTTCGGACAGGAATTGAATCTCTAGGGCGTTAGATGAACTTTTGTGATCATTGTGTTGTGTTTTACGACATAAAATCATTATCTTAATAATGGGTGACACAAGAGAGGGGGATAGTAGGATGGCAAAATTTCAAGTCTTGATGGCTACAGGATTAATGTGCATGGGGTATTCCATAGTGGGAAAAACCTTAGAAAGCGCGGCCATAGATCAATTACGTAAAAAACATACACACGATCTTTTTGAGCAAAAAAGGGTTTTAGAGTCGAGATATCAAGAGCATATTGGGCGTCTTGCCCAAGAACGCACCACGCTTACTGAACAACTGGCAAGTGAACGGCATGCGCGTTGTTCGCTTGAAGAACACAACCATTGTTTTGAGGTTAAGGTGCGCGAACTTGAAGAAGAGCTTACAAAATTGAAGAGACAGGGAAATCAAAAAAATGCTTGTAAAGAGCAGCATTGGTATGATCTTTATCAGGCTAGTATTCAAGATGGTGCTGCATTGAGCGCCGAATGTGAGTCACTTAGGGGAGAGTTGCAGCTGGCAATGCATGACATTCACACGTTAAAACGTGCGGAACAGACGTATCAACGGCGATATGGCGAATTGCTAGCGCGACAACAAAAAATACATGAACAACAAGAAGCATATCAGCAGATCATGAGTGCACTGGCAAGTAAAGATCATGAATTGGTTGGGAAAGAAAAGCTCATAACTGAGCTCACGGGATCCTTGTATAGTAAAAATGAACACGTTGCTTCCCTTGAATATACCATAAAAGAATTAACTGCCACCGTTGAACATGAGCGGGCAAGTCGTCAACAAGCCAAAGAATACATTAAAGATCTCGAGCTCAGACAGGCAGATGCGCTACGAGCAAAAGAGCAGCTCACGCAAGAAATCGCACTGCTCAAACATGAGAAGCATGGTATCGGTTCTTCTCAGCAAACTATTATTGCCAAGCAACCACAAGAACACCTTATTGCCGATACTCAATGCGTTCAAAATAAGGTTTAAGTTTTTGATAAATATCATGCAAATCAAAGGATATCACCTTAGTTTCAGCAAGCGTCGGCATAAAATTAGTGTCGCCAAGAAATCGCGGTAGAACATGGGTGTGGATGTGGCTAGGAATGCCAGCACCAGCGGCCTTACCAAGATTAAGGCCAACGTTGATACCATGAGCGCCAAGTGCTTCTTTGAGTATCTCAACGCAGAGTGTGGTGAGCTCGATAAGTTCGATGCGCGATTCTGCGCTGAGCCCTGAAAGAGTTGCTTGATGTTCAAGGCTTACAATAAGAAGATGGCCGGCATTGTAGGGATATAGATTAAGAATGACCATGTGATGGTCAAATCGCTTAAGAATAAAATGCGTTTCATCTTCCTCTGCATGTATTTGTGTACAAAAAACGCATTCATCTTTTGGTTGATTTTCATTATTTTTGTGCGCGCTTCCTGTGGTGTAATGTGCTCGCCAGGGAGCATAAAGTTTTTTCATGGTTTATTCCCTTTTTGGTATTTAATAGTTCTCTAATAGTAGCACAACACAATAATGGTGATGTATCTATTTTTGACCAAGAATATCGAATTGCTAGAACAACAGGGTCAACAATCCAAAAGAATTTCCAATTAAAAATAATTGCAAGTTGAGATTTAGTTTTAATACAATTAAAGAAATGAGCCTTGAAATAGGATAATTAATTCGAAGGAGAAGATATGAAGAGAATAGTATTGACGGCTATTGTAGTATTGATGGCGCAAGTTGAGACTGTGTTTGCCACTATTGTACCTATGAGGAATGCCCGAGCAGAGGGGACTATTTCTGTTACCGTTTCTAATAAAACAGCGAAGCCTTTGCAGGCATGGTTGTCATGGTCGTTAGATAATTGGGGTTGGCGTTCAACGCAAAAAATAACTGTTGATAATAATGCTACTCAAGAACTTACAGAAATTTTTCGGTTGTTACCTATGAGGATCACTTTAAGAGCTTTTCTGCATGTTTCTCAAGAAGGTTATCCTGAGGCAGTAAAAGAGATCATTAATCAGCAGTATCAAGCAGATTCCTATGGAGTGTATGTGGGGATGAAGAAGGTTTTTGGCCCCTTTAAAACAACCGTTACATCGCATAGTGATGGCACATTATCTATAGATCTATAAGAAGAAATAGGTTAAAATCAGATGCATTGGGAAGGTGGATATATGCTGTTATTCGCCTTCTCAATGTGTTTTTTGTTAATAACATAATACCACCACGTCAGACTCATGATAATAAGCAACGATTCTACGGGAAGTCGTAACCGTGCATAACCGAATCCACCAGTCATCCAAAGAACTGCAATAATTAAGGGTATGACTTGCCACCAAAGTTTGTGTAGGTATTGAGTTTGGTTAGAGGAATTATGTCTGTAAAAGAATGGCATAAACATAAACCATATTATACCCCCGAATATGCCAACCCAAAGTATAAATGAAAATAATACTTCAAAATAACAGATTATGCGCATCCACCAAGGCATTGCTTGCTGATATAGGCAGGAAGCCAATTTCTCCGTTAAAAATTCTTCAAGTGGATCATATTTAAACGTTCCAGCAGCAAGCGCTGCCAATTGGTAGGAATACAGGTCAAAGGTGGTTTTGATGACCTCCTTGGTCCAATCTTTCAAAAAAAGCCACGGATGTTCTTTGATGATCGGTAATGCTATCGCATTACATTCCCATTCTTTTGATACTACATAGCCAGTTCCGGCGGTGTTACGTTGTGCCTGTTGAATCCGCTGGTTTGCCCGACGGTGAAGAATGCGTATGCTTTGTTCCAGTGGTATTTCACGGATAGTTCTTAGAATCTTTGGTGCACAAAAGGAATTGAGGTAGGGGCCAGACATAGGGCAGAAAAACCAGTGGCCAGTAAGCGCATGATTCCTGATGTACCAGGGGGTGATAGTTATCAAGAACAGGGTGAGAAAAAGCAATGTTTTTTTAAATCTTAAAGCCAAATTCCCCTGGCCAAATATGACCCAAATACTTGTTATGGCTATGGCTACGAATTGTCCCATGGGTCGTATCCAGGTATAGGCACCGAGTGTTAGGGCAGCTAGCACGATTGTCATTGTCAAAAAATACTCTGAACGCATGGCTCGATAGCATAAGCATAAAAAAGCGATAAATAAAAGAACCGCCAGTCCTTCTGTTAAAAGGTACATGCTTGCCAGAATAAACCCAATGTGAAAAACGACAGCCCAGCCAGAAATAAGCGCAATCTTCTGGTTATGAGTAAAAATCAGGGTAAGGTATACCACTAATAATGGTATGAGAGAACAGAGCAAGATTTGTACGATAAGTGCCCAAAAATGTGCGGTACTCCAGTGGTCAAATCCAAATTTTTTGCTTGGAAATAAGGTGTAAAAAAGGGATAGGTAAAAAGGGTATCCCGGTGTACGCCAGAAAATAGGTTCATGGGTGTCTATGCGGTACATTCCCGCCCCGAGGTAAAGGCAGAGGGCGCTATTGTGGTAATCTATGCTATCAGGTTGCTGATAGCGAGTTTCATGGGAAACATACCCTAAGAAAAAGAAAAGTCTAACCGTAAGTGCAGCTAAAAACAGGCAAAAAAGGTGCTTTTTAGCTAGGAAAAGGTTGGGTTTACTGATTATCACAGGACTCCTCTCTGGTTATTGCTACCTGGCCATTTCATAAATCAGGTATAGAAAATTGTCAAAATTTAATAATTGACAAACTGAAAATTATATATAAAATTAATCTTAGAATGGAGCTTAGAATACATAAGATATCAATGGAGGTTGTTATGAAAAATTTAATAAAAGCTTTGACAGTAGCAGCTCTGATGAGTTCTTTTGGGTTGCAGGCTGGTTCAGGTAAAATATTTACCTGGGGGTTCAAGATCAAGGCTGCCCTGACAATGGCTACACTAGGTTATGGAACCTACATGGCTCAAATGCATCGCAAAGAAATAACGGACTCTGCGAACACCGTAAGAAATTATTACGGTCAAGTGGCTAATGCAATGCATAAAAATCCCTACGCCGTTGTTGGTACATCAGTAATATGGGGAGTGCCTACGGTAGCGAGCGCTTTTGTGCAGAGTAAAACAACTAAATCATGGTCAGGAAAACTTAAACCATGGGCATCGGTTGCCGCTACTACAGCAGGAGCAGTTGGACTTTATGCAGCCAGCTATAAGTATCCAGGTGCTAACAAATAACAAGTGTAAAAACGTATTAAGGAGCCGTGAGTTGAAATCTGACTCGCGGCTCTTTTTTGTTTGTGATTATCCCCTGTCTAATAGGCTGCCAGTGGAGCAAATGTTTCTCTTGTAAACCATTCCCGATGTGCTATGTTTATGCCCAAAAAGAGCCAGGCAAGAGTTATCGTCAGAGAGTTATTATGAATGTGCAGGGGAGTTATCAGTCAGTGCTTATGGTTATAGGCACGCGTCCTGAGGCAATCAAAATGGTGCCAGTATACTATGCACTCAAACGTGAGGGCATTAGCACCTTTTTGTGTTCTACTGCTCAACATACAGATCTTTTACAGCAAGTCTTTGATCTTTTCTCGATTAAACCTGATGCCGATTTGGCGGTTATGAAACCTGGGCAAAATCTTGCTTATCTTACCAGTGCTATACTGGAAAAAACTCAACAACTTTTTCAAGTCATTAAGCCATCGATTGTCCTCGTGCAGGGTGATACCACAACCAGCATGGCAGCTGCACTTGCAGCATTTTATCTTAAAATTCCCATGGGTCATGTTGAAGCGGGATTACGTACCTATGATATTGACAATCCATTTCCTGAAGAAGTTAATCGTCGTTTTATTAGCACCATTGCGCGGTATCATTTTGCACCTACAGCTCAAGCAGCAGCTCATTTATTAGCGGAAGGTGTTGCCCGTGAGAGCGTTTTTTGCACGGGCAACACCGTTGTTGATGCGTTGCGCCTTATGCAAAACAATATTGCGTGTGGGTATGTGGCCGTGCGTTCAGAATTACAAGAAGCTGTAACGCGATGCAAGCAAGAGGGTAAAAAAATTATAGTGTTTACCATGCATAGACGGGAGTCTTTTGACGGTGGTTTTGTGCGGGTAGTTCGTGCGGTGAATAAACTACTCCTGATGCATGATGATCTTTTCTGTTTTTATCCTGTGCACCCGAATCCAGCGGTTACTGATGCCTTGCGTGAAATACAAGCACATGATCAGTTTGTCATGAATCTCTGTGCACCATTTGCCTATCAAGATTTGGTATATGTGCTTACCCATGCTGATCTGATAATCACCGATTCTGGAGGATTACAAGAAGAAGCGGTAAGTCTTGCGAAGCCAGTCGTGGTGACACGCGAAAAAACCGAACGCATGGAGGGAGTATGGGCCGGGCTTGTGGATCTAGTAGGTACTGATGAACATTTAGTACAACAAGCGGTCATTGCGCGACTTTATGAACCATTAACATACCATGCGGATACTACATCGATTTATGGTGATGGCGATGCTGCGCAAAAAATAGTAAGCATTATCAAAAAACATGTGTTGATACGAACCTATCAAAATGATGGTGAGCGCACTGTTGTAGAAAAAGGATTGTAATGAAAAAAGTGTGTGTATTGGGGTTGGGTTACATAGGGTTGCCAACTGCTTTGGTATTGGTAGATGCACATTTTTTAGTGATCGGATTTGATGTTGATGTTGAACGCGTGGCAAGGCTGTGTGCGTATGACCCAGTAATACAAGAGCCAGAAGTAGGTGAGCGATTGTTACAAGCATTGTCTTCAGGAAGACTTATTCCAACAACAACGATACAATCTGCTGATTTTTATATCATCGCGGTGCCAACGCCGTTTAAAGAAGAAAAAAAAGCCGATCTTTCATACGTTATGAATGCCGCTCAACAAGTGGCGTCTGTGCTCAAGGCTGGTGAAACGGTGATTATTGAATCAACAATTCCCGTAGGAGCAACGCAGCAGGTAGCTGATTATCTGCAAGCAAAAACAGGATTAAGGGCAGGTACTGATTTTTTTGTTGCCCACTGTCCAGAACGAGTTCTACCAGGAAATATATTTCATGAGCTTATTGCCAATGATCGCATTATTGGTGGTATCAACGAAGTATCTACGCAAGCCGCTAAACACTTATACAAAGCGTTTGTCAAAGGTGATTTATATCTCACCAGTGCGGCAAGTGCGGAGATGGTCAAATTAGTGGAAAATAGCTCACGTGATGTACAAATTGCTTTTGCGCATCAAGTTGCTGCAATGGCACAGTCAGCCGGGCTTGATCCTTATGAAGTTATTGAGCTTGCCAATAAGCATCCTCGAGTAAAACTGTTGCGACCTTCATGTGGAGTAGGTGGGCATTGCATAGCGGTAGATCCATGGTTTTTGGTTGAAGGATTTCCAAAAAGTACTCAGCTTCTTAAAGCTGCGCGACAGATTAACGATAACCGTCCTCAGGAAGTGCTGGCGGTTATTAGGCAGCGAATTGATGAATGGTACCAGTACAATACTGGCATGTGTCGCATTGCTTTGTTTGGTGCAACGTATAAAGCTGATGTAGACGATATTCGTGAATCTCCGGCATTGCACATCATCAAGCATGTGTATTCGTGGCGTGATGTTGCGCCAATAGTTATTGAACCACATCTTGAAACGACCAAACTTGAATCATTCATAGGAGTTTCTGGCATGATGCATCGTGATAGTGTACTGTTGGGGCATGCTGATCTTATGGTGTTATTGGTTGCGCATTCAGCCTTTAAACAGATACCGTTCAAACAGTTTGATAGTAAACAAGTAATAGATTTTTGTGGGTTACTTCATCAAGCAAAGCAGAAAAGTTCAGATAATGAATATCAGTTCTGGCCTGCCAATCGTGCTGATGAACAACAATTTGTAAGTAATGATCAACAATCATGTAATAACAGCAAGGAATGTACATGAGGCAAGTTTTTTTGGATAAAGGTCTTGTAGTTTTAAGACAGGTGTGTGAACCGCTTCTTGACGACTATAGCGTTTTAGTGCGAGTGCATTATTCGTTTATTAGCTCTGGTACAGAGATGGCAACTATTTCTGGTGCACAGCAAAGTCTTTTTGCCAATATGCCCCAGAAGATCAAAAAAATTCTTGAATCGGTAGCAACTAATGGCGTTGAAGCAACGCGAGCATTAGTTTCTGGCAAACTTAAGGGTTCTGTGCGGGCACTCGGGTATTCTTGTTCTGGGCAGATTGTAGCAGTTGGAAGTAAAGTGCGCTCATTGCAGGTGGGCGATTTTGTGGCTTGTGCTGGTTCCGGAGCAGCTAATCATGCCGATATTGTGTGTGTCCCGGAAAATTTGACCGCTAAATTGAGCGGTAGTGATGTGCTAAAACATGCGAGCATTACCACCCTTGGTGCTATCGCATTGCAAGGTATTCGGCGTGCACAGTTACAGCTTGGCGAGCAAGTTTGTGTTATCGGGCTTGGTCTTTTGGGTCAGCTTACGGTACAACTTGCAGCGCAATCCGGATGTAAAGTTTTTGGTATTGATTTGGTGCCTGATCGATTAGATCTTGCGCGTCAACTTGGCGCACATCACGCGTATGATGCACGGGATCCGCAATTTCTCCAGGATATTATTTTTGCAACCCAGCATCAGGGTGCTGATGTTACCCTTATAACCGCTGGATCAAAAAGTGATACAATTGTGCAACAGGCTATGGAAATTACCCGCAAAAAAGGACGTGTAGTTGTGGTAGGGGATGTGGGTCTTGGATTGCAGCGCGAGCAGTTTTATAAAAAGGAAATTGATTTTCTGATTTCCTGTTCTTACGGTCCTGGACGTTATGATGTGCAGTATGAGCAGCAGGGCATTGATTATCCTTATGCCTATGTGCGCTGGACAGAACAACGTAATATGCAGGCATTTGTTGATTTAGTTGAACGTAAAAAAATAGTCATTGATCCACTTATTGGCGTTGAAATTTCAGTTGATCATGTTGAAAAGGCTTACGAACAATTGGCGCGGCAAAAGGGACTTGGTGCTGTGTTGACTTATGATATCGAAAAATATGATGATTCTAAGCCAAAAATATCACGAGTAAATACTAATATTCAGTTTATTCCAGCTATTCATGACACAGTACGTGTTGGTGTTGTGGGTGCTGGTGGATTTGCAAAAATTAAGCTTATGCCGATTTTGGCTAAATTACGCAATATTCAGATTCATGCGGTTGTTGATCCGGATGCGGCAAACGCGTTGAATGTATCTCGGCAGTACAATGCCCGTTTGAACTTGAGTAGCGATGCAGATCTTTTTTCACAGGATTTGGTCGATGCGGTGGTCATTGCTTCTCCTCACAAGTATCACACTGAGCAAGCACTGAAGGCTTTAGAACGAGGTAAGGCCGTATTTTTAGAAAAGCCGATGGCAACAACCCTGGAGCAGTATCAACAGCTCTATGCATTCTTAGAGCATAATCCACAAGCACGTTTTTGCGTTGATTATAACCGATCATTCGCACCGTTCATACGGAAAATTAAGGAAGCAATAAGCGAGCGATCAACACCAGTGATGGTTCACTATCGGATGAATGCCGGATTCCTGCCCAAAGATCATTGGGTGCAAATGGAATTAGGCGCTGGAAGAATCATTGGTGAAGCGTGTCACATTATTGATCTATTTTATTATCTTATCGATTCTCGCCCTTTATCGATTTCCGTAGAAACACTTGGTGCTTTGCGTAGCGATTTGTGTCCTACTGATAATATTTCAGTTCACATTCGTTTTGATGATGGATCAGTATGTTCATTACTGTATACCGCTCTTGGTAATGCAAGAATGGGAAAAGAGCGCATGGAAGTGTTCTTTGATGGTAAGAGCATTGTGATGGACGATTATGTACAGCTGGCGGGATATGGCCTTGATCGATCTTTTGATCAAGTAGTTCGTACGCCAGATAAAGGGCATGAAGCATTAATACGTATGTTTTTTGCTCAGGTGCAACAAGAAATATTTGCACCTCCAATACCATTTGACCGATTAAATCGTGTGGCACAGCTAACGTTGTTGATCGATGAGCTTGCGTGTAAGGGCGGTGGAGAAAAAGAGTTGTAGTGTACTATATTGACCGAAAGAGTGAGTTATGAAGTATGCGCTGTTGAATCGTGATATCAGAGCAAAAAAAGACACTATTTTTTTCATGGTATGCATCGGAGTGTATGTGCTGTTGTCTAGTGTTCTGTACTATGCTGTGCCACACATCAGTTCACATCTTGATATTGATTCTTTATGGTACGACAAGTATGCGGTCCATTTTTTTCAGACCGGAAGTATCACGGCACCACATGGCCCAACTGCAGCGCCTGAACACACCATTGGTTATCCTCTTATCATGAGCTTGATATATAAAGTGTTTGGATATACGTTTACGCCCATCATTCTGATTCAGATAGTCTGCATGATTATACTTATGTGGGCTTTATTTAACATGACGTATCGCTTGTTCGGGCCGTTGTCAGCGCGCATTGTTGCAGTATTGAGTATCCTTAATGTTGGGGTTCTGGTATATCCGCAATTTGTGCTTACTGAAACAATCGTAACGTGTTTAATTGTCTTATTTCTAGAGCGGTTTACCAAATTTTGGCAAACCGCCTCTCGGACGGTCTTGGTGGTTAGCGCGACGTTTCTTGGCGCATCGCTCATTGTCAAGCCGGTAGCGTTGTATTTTATTCCTGTTGTCGCGTGTTTTGTTCCTTTGTATGTTTCTGGAATGCGCAAAAAATTTATGGCGATATTGTTGTTCCTGACGATTGCGCTGGCACCACTTGTAGGTTACATGACAAGAAACAAGGTGTTATATAATCATTTTCATTTTGCTCCTGTGGTAAGCATTAATCTCTATGAATGGTATTTAGTTAAAGTTATTGCCGCGGTGCATGATATTACGCCATCAGAAGCAGAGCGAATGATTCCTCCGTTTGAAGCACACAATGGACTTGATGAAAACGGTTGGGAGCCGGCTAAAAAGCTATTACTGTGGTATCTTGCGCATCATCCATATACTTGCATCTCTGTTTGGATGAAAAATGTGATGAAGACAGCTTTGGGCCTTTTTAGCACCCATTTAAAATTATTACTCAATCCTATGTTACGTGGTGGCGATATCACCTTTTTTTCGGGTACCGGTTCTTGGTGGAACAAAATAGTAACGTATGTGAGTTCTGGCGCTCCCAATAGGCTAGTTGTTGCAATTGCGGCAGCGGAAAGTATGTGGAGTATTCTACGATGGCTGCTTATAGTATCTGCCGGTATGTTATTGTGGGTACGTAAAAGATACGCAATACTCGCATTTTTTATGCTTTTTGTTGCGTACAATCTTATGATTACTGGTCACGATGGTTGTGGTCGCTATCGTTTTATCATTGAACCTCAACTTATTATGTTAACTGCATTTGCATTAGCAGCATGGTGGGATATTCTAATGCAGCGGCGAGTTCGTGAGTTAGGTGTGTCGGTTTACAACAATTATGCACCAATACCTGTGGTTTCCTATCAATCAAAGAGTCGTGAGCGTTAACAATGAAAAATTTATTAACGATTATACTTGTTGGGTCTCTGATGCAAATAGTTTGTGCGGATCAATTACCAACTGATTCAAAGAATGTGTATGCGGTTATTTTGGCTGGAGGAAGTGGAGAACGGCTCTGGCCATTGAGTCGACTGCAGTTTCCCAAGCAGTTGTTATCTTTAGAGGAACAAAAAACGTTTTTAGACCAGGCGATAGAGCGAGTTTCTACTTTTATTCCCACATCCCATATCATGGTTAATACTACGCGTAATCACGCAGAACGTATTAGTCATGCAGTAGGAGATCGAGTAAGCGATATTATTATTGAACCAGGAGCACGTAATACTGGACCCGCGATTTTGTATTGTTGTTTGCGCTTACATCAAAAAGATCCGGATGCTGTTGTGGTATTTTTGCCTGCAGATCATTATATTCCTGTAAGTACTAAATTTGTTGAATTTTTGGAACATGCAATTACCTATGCGATGCACCATGATCGTATGGTACTGTTGGGGCTTCAGCCAAGATATCCAGCAACAGGGTATGGTTATATTGAATATGATCCAGTACTCGTCTCCAAATATAATGGTGTGGTTCCCGTTAAAAAATTTCATGAAAAACCTGCATATGATGTTGCGCAGGCTTATGTAACTGCAGGAAATATGCTTTGGAACGCGGGAATATTTTGTGCCAAAGTATCCGTTTTCTTAGACGAGTTTAGGATTCATGCGCCAGAGATGTATCAAGGGGTAAGCAATTCACTGCATGATATTGATTGCTACCACCAGGTGATGTCTGAGTCAGTTGACTATGCCATCATGGAAAAAAGTGGACGCATCAGTGTGCTTCCGGCAGATTTTCCGTGGTGCGATATTGGTAATGTGGAAATATTTTTATCGCTTAAGGAACAAAAACGATCTACAAGTAGGCGCGTGATTGCGTATGAATCACAAAATAGCCTTGTTGATGTTCCAGATAGATTGGTTGCTCTTGTTGGTGTTGATGACTTGTGCGTGGTCGATACCGGTGAAATTCTCCTTGTAGCCAAGAGACAAGAAGCTGAAAAAGTAAAAATGATTGTACAGACGCTCAAAGACATGAAGGCGTATGAGTATTTGTAGTATCCCAGTTGGCGTACATGAGGTATAACAGGAGGAGTGTTTTGTGAAGCGAGCGTTAATAACGGGTATTACCGGTCAAGATGGTTCATATCTATCAGAATTATTGTTGGCACAAGGATATGAAGTGCATGGCATCAAGCGGCGTTCTTCATCCTTTAATACCGGCCGTGTTGATCATTTGTTTGAGTCAACGCAAGCACGCTTCTTCTTGCATTATGGTGACATGACCGATGCGACCAACTTAATTCGCATCATTCAAGAAGTTTGTCCAGACGAAATTTATAATCTTGCCGCACAAAGTCACGTAGCAGTTTCATTTGAGACACCTGAATACACTGCTCAGGCAGATGCATTGGGCACCTTAAGGTTACTTGAAGCGATACGCATTTTGGGACTTGAGAAAAAAACGCGTTTTTATCAAGCGTCAACCAGTGAACTTTTTGGTAAGGTAGCCGAAGTTCCTCAATCTGAATCAACACCTTTCTATCCGCGTTCTCCTTATGCGGTGGCAAAATTATATGCCTACTGGATTACTAAAAATTATCGCGAGGCATATGGGCTATTTGCTTGTAATGGCATATTGTTCAACCACGAATCACCACGTCGCGGAGAAACATTTGTAACTCGTAAAATCACACGTGCCGTCGCACGTATTCATTGTGGCATGCAGCAGTGTTTATATTTAGGAAATCTTGATGCGAGGCGAGACTGGGGACATGCCGAAGATTATGTGCGCGCCATGTGGCTTATGATGCAGCATAATGAGCCACTAGACCTAGTCGTTGCAACTGGTCATACACATTCGGTGCGTGAGTTTGTGGAATACGCATTTGCAGAGATTGGTGTTACCATCATGTGGCAAGGAACTGGTATAAAAGAGGTAGGTATTAATGCGCAGACGGGCGCAACATTTGTTGCCGTTGATCCGCGGTATTTTAGGCCTACTGAAGTAGACGTGCTACTTGGAGATGCGCGCAAGGCACGAGGAATTTTAGGATGGGAACCACGTGTTTCATTTCATGAGCTTGTGCGCGAAATGGTTGCGGAGGATTTAAGGGCGTGCATCGGACAGAGAAATACTATAGGCGATAATGCCACATGCTGTGAAGTGAGATAGTGATATGACGGTAAAAGTAGTAACGATAGCCAAAAACATAGCTTTGTTGTGTTCGGTAATGTGTTTAGACCTGTCTGCCAAAGTTGCTTTAATACTGGGGATAACGGGACAAGATGGATCATATCTTACCGAATTTTTACTTAAAAAAGGATATGAAGTCCATGGTATTAAACGACGTTCTTCGTCTTTTAATACTTCACGGATAGATCATGTGTATAAAGATCCGCATGAACACGTATCCGGTCGGGGGCTGGTACTTCACTATGGTGATATTACCGATGCTGCAAATATTCTTCACCTTATTGCAAAAATAAAACCGGATGAAATCTACAATCTTGCAGCTCAAAGTCATGTTCTGGTTTCTTTTGAACTTCCTTATTATACTGCCCAAGTTGATGGGCTTGGTACGTTAAATGTTCTTGAAGCGATTCGGTCGTTGGGATGGGAACACCAAGTAAAATTTTATCAAGCATCCACCAGCGAACTATATGGTAAAGTGCAAGAAATACCGCAGTCAGAATCAACACCGTTTTATCCCCGATCTCCTTATGGTGTTGCGAAGTTATATGGCTTCTGGATTACCAAAAATTATCGGGAATCCTATGGCATGTTTGCATGCAATGGCATTTTGTTTAATCACGAATCGCCACGTCGTGGAGAAACGTTTGTGACACGCAAAATTACTCGTGCTGTGGCACGTATTGCGCATGGGTACGATGAAATTTTATATCTAGGTAATCTTGATGCGCAGCGTGATTGGGGGCATGCGCGTGATTACGTTGAAGCGATGTGGCTTATGCTGCAACAGGATGGGCCAGATGACTTTGTTATTGCAAGCGGACATATGCACTCAGTTCGTGAGTTTGTTCAGTGTGCATTTCACGAAATTGGTATTACTATCGCATGGTGTGGAAGCGGATTAGAGGAGGAAGGATACGATGTTAAGACCGGTAAGGTTTGGGTAAAGATTGATCCACGCTATCTGCGACCTTCAGAAGTTGAACTGCTTATCGGCAATGCGAGCAAAGCACGAGATCGATTAGGCTGGGAACCAAAGGTATCGTTTTGCGAACTCGTACAAGAAATGGTTATGTGTGACAGAGAGTTGATACATAAAGAGCAGTGGATGCGCAGTGCTCAGTAGAAGAGGGATTTACCATGCAAAAAATAAATACGACAGTTGTACTGACATCCCTTATGGTGCTCGTAACGGTTACCGGTCATGGTGAGAATTTCCAGATTGATAAGGTATCACATATGAATGATAAGAACGCCAAAATTTATGTTGCAGGACATGGTGGGCTTGTTGGCAGTGCGCTATGCAGACGGCTGCGCGAGCTTGGTTTTTGTAACCTCATTACTCGAGGTCATCAAGGGCTTGATTTGCGAAATCAACAAGCTGTTGAAGATTTTTTTGCGCGTGAAAAACCAGAATATGTATTTTTGGCAGCCGCTAAAGTTGGTGGAATCATTGCAAATAGCTCATATCCGGCTGAATTTATCTACGACAATCTTATGATTAGTGCCAATGTGATTCATGCGGCATATAAACATGGCGTTAAAAAATTATTGTTCCTAGGATCTTCGTGTATTTATCCACGGATGTGTCCTCAGCCGATCAAGGAAGAATATCTACTTACCGGACCTCTTGAATGGACAAATGAGCCGTATGCATTGGCAAAGATTTCCGGTATCAAGCTGTGTCAATCGTACAATAAACAACATGGAACCAACTTTATCGCTTGTATGCCAACCAATCTTTATGGAACAGGTGATAATTTTGACCTGCAAAATTCGCATGTTATCCCCGGGCTTATGGCCAAAATTCACCAAGCCAAAATGCGTGGTGATCGTAGCGTCGTGTTGTGGGGGACTGGTGCGCCACTTCGTGAGTTTTTGTATGTGGATGATTTGGCAGATGCCTGTATTTTTTTGATGCATCATTATGATGGACTTGATCATATTAACGTTGGTTCCGGGCAAGAAATTTCAATTGCAGATTTAGCTGCATGCGTTAGGGAAGTTGTTGGCTTTGATGGTGAAATTATCTTTGATACAACCAAGCCAGATGGCACGCCGCGAAAGCTGCTTGATACCACAAGACTTGCGCAACTTGGTTGGCGCGCTCAAGTTAGCCTGTATGAAGGATTACGTGCCATGTATGCATGGTATCTTGCACAAGACATGGTCAGAGGCGAACTGTCATCACGACCATCATGTGTTCAGTAAAAGTAATAATGCACGGCAATAGTTTCAACTCACTATCGGGTTTAATGCATTGGCATAATTACCTGTGTTACGCTAGCGCGAGAATGAAGGCAACAAAGGAGGGTGAGGTATCTCATGGTTGGAGTTTCGCTCATAATTTTTGGTGCAGCAGGTGATTTAGCCAAACGCAAATTAATTCCCGCGTTATATGCATTATTTAAACAAAAGAAATTATCCTCATGCGTCATGGTGGGTTGTGCTATTACCAATACCACGGCGCAAGAAATTCTTAACGAGGCTAAAAGCTTTGTTGGCGAGGTTGATGATGCTCTTTGGCACGTATTTTCCTCATTGTTTTATTATCAAGCTGGTATTCATTTTACCCGTGAAGCTGATATCGAGATATTCCATCAGTATGTGTGTGAGATAGAACAGCTGCATGGTCTTGGTAATAAGCGACTCATATATTGTGCGTTTTCTTCTGATTATTTTTGTGAGCTTACCCATCTTATGGGAAAAACAAAATTAGCTCAGCGATCTTGTGAAGTGCCTCTTGGTTGGCATCGCATTGTGTACGAAAAACCTTTTGGTAAAGATTTGGCATCAGCACGTGAGATTAATAGATGCATTGCGTATTATTTTGATGAAGAACAAATTTATCGCATTGATCATTATTTAACTAAAGAACTGGCAGGAAACATTGCATTATTGCGTTTCACCAACTGTATATTTGAGCCACTTTGGGATAATCGTTATATCGATAATGTGCAAATTATTGTGGATGAATCTTATACCGTATCTGGGCGGGGCCTCTATTATGACAAGTATGGTGCGTTACGCGATATGGTCCAAAATCACATTATGGAATTGATCGCACTCATTGCCATGGAGCCGCCTACCAAACTAGAGGCGGAACAAATTCGCTCAGAGCGCGCATATGCATTGCAATTCATTCACTATGTTGACGGCATACTGGGCCAATATCAGGGATATCGCGATGAGCCGGGTGTTGACCCCGATTCAACGACAGAAACATGGGCAAGTTTAGCGGTTGCTTTGGAAAATCCTCGCTGGTCTGGAGTTCCTTTTTATGTAAGAACCGGTAAAGCTATGCAAAAAAAAGAAACGGTGATTCACATCGTATTTAAATCAGTTGAATGTTTGTTGGTACACGGTTGCCCGGTGCCGGCAAACTATCTGACCATTCGCATAGATCCAGATGCTGGCTTTACGTTGTATCTTAATGCCAAAAAGCCTGGATCTATGCAAGACATTATTCCAGTTGCTATGGATTTTTGCCATAGCTGTCTGTATGCACAGGCAACTCCGCGTCCATACGAAATTTTATTGGAAGAAGTGCTGCGTGGTACACAAACAGTAGTAGTGAGGTTTGATGAAATAGAACATGCTTGGCGCATTATTGATGAAATTAGAGCAAAAAATTTACCCGTCTATCAGTATGCACAGGGTAGTTGCGGACCAAAGGAATTTCAGGAATTTTCTCAAAGACATGGCATAGGATGGCGCTCATGAATATTGGAATCATTGGCTTAGGAGTTATGGGCAGTGCCATTGCTCATAGGGCGATAAAAGCAGGTTTTGATGTTGTAGGATTTGATACGCATATTGAACACGCACGGCGTGCACGGATGATGGGGGTAAACATTGTGGAGTGTGCACCGCTTGTTGCCGGCAACGCACGAATTATTTGGTTAATGTTACCGGCAGGGCCCGTAGTTGATCAGGTAATTCAAGAATTGCGGCCAATGTTACATGCAGGCGATATCATCATCGATGGCGGGAACAGTTTTTTCCAGGATTCCCTGCGGCGGTATCAAGCATTACAAAAAGATGAAATTTTTTTTGTTGACTGCGGTACTTCTGGTGGATTGCGCGGCAAAGATAGCGGATTCTGTTTAATGGTTGGTGGAGATTTTCCGATATTCGAACGCATTGAACCGTTCTTAAAGGCCGTAGCAGCACCTGATGGATATGCATATATTGGCCCATCAGGTGCCGGTCATTACGTAAAGATGGTTCACAATGGCATTGAGTATGCACTTATGCAGGCATATGCGGAAGGATTTCATCTGCTTAAAGAAGGATACTATGAGCATCTTGATCTTGCAGCCATTGCACATGTGTGGGAGCAAGGTTCTGTGGTGAGATCGTGGTTGTTGAGTTTGTTGCAAGAAATTCTGCAGGAAGACCAGGAATTGCATGATATTTCTGGACGTGTTGACCAAGGTGGTACCGGAAGATGGACTGCGCAGGAAGCGCATGCACGCACTGTTCCTATGCCGTGTCTTGAACAAGCTCTTGCTGTGCGTAGTTGGTCGCATAAAACAACCGGTAATTATGCCACGAAGCTCATTGCACTAATGCGTCACAAATTTGGTGGTCATCGTGTGTATAAAAAAAGCGAAGATATTCCAGTATGAAACGCTACCTTGACATAAGTTGGCCTCTTTGCGCAGACATGGTGCATTATAAAGACCTATCTGCCTTTTACGTTACCCAGACCAAAAATTTTGCTGAGCATGGAATGTTTCAGTCGACGTTGTGTATGAGTTCTCATGCCGGTACCCATATTGATGCGCCATTCCATGTCATGCAAGATGGTCAACGGAGTGAGAATCTACGGGTGATTATCGAAGCGAAATGTAAGGTACTTGATTGCACTAACGTACAGAAAGCAATTTCTGCCGATGATTTACGCGTACACAACATAGAAGCAGGAGATATCATTTTGCTTAAAACGAGTAACAGTTTTTTACCGGCAACGGGATCTTTTGAGTACCAATTTGTGTATTTAGCAGCAAGTGGTGCTGAATATTTAGCGTCTAAACGAGTAAAAGTGGTTGGCATTGATTATCTTGGCCTTGAGCGCGAACAGCCAGGACATCCTTCGCACAAAGCATTGTTGAGTCAGGGTATTATGATTATTGAAGGGTTGCGACTTGAACACGCGCAACCCGATGATCGCTACACGCTGTTGTGTTTCCCATTACGCATTATAGGGCTTGAAGCGGCTCCTGCCCGTGCGATATTACTATTCGGCCCATGCCCAGAAGAAGCGGTTTCTTTATCTGAGCATAGGCCGATCATCCAATAATCGATAGATTACTTATTTCTTGAGCTCAAGTGTGATGTCATCACCCGATCCCGTTATTGCTATGGAGTTAGAGTTTCCTAAGTTATCGAATTCTGCTAACTCAGCACCATCGTGTGATTTAATTATGATATTTCCACCGTCCTTGGCCAGTCCACGTCGTTCCCCGGGAGCGAGTGTTATAAGATCGCCACGGCTATTTTCTATTATTAAGGTACTTCCAATTTTATTTTTGATCGCCCAGGTATATGTCGTTGTTGTGGGTTCAACATAAACGGTGCGGTAATATGGGTATGGTCTTCTCCATCCAACTCCAAATCCCCAACCTATGCCACCACGACCTCGTCCCCAGCCTCCTCGATGCCATCCCCATCCGCCACGACCATGGCCTCTCCAGCCACGCTGGGCTTCAAGAGTGATTGCTTGTGTTACCATGATTCCTAAAAATCCTAAGGCGATAACTTTTTTAAGTGTTGTCCAATTCATAATCTCTCCTTTCTATTGATTCCATGTTTCAATTTCTATGTTGCCATCTTCAGCGTCGCGGACGATGTTAACGTGATGATCGCGAACATTCTTAAAAGCCATGCTTGGGCCATCTGCAGTCGTAACTGTTAGATCAAAGCTTTCATCGCGGTACAATTTTCTGGATTCCTTACCAGCAGGAAGCTTGAGAGCACTAGTATCACTTGCGATTGAGAGGTCTTGATTAGTTGCATTGGTGATTCGCCAGAAACTTTTTCCTTGGCGGTCCATTTTCTGAGTCGGTTCTTGTTGTCGTGTGGTGATGTATTCAACCTCAACCGGTTGTGCTGGCGGTTCTTGAACCACATAAGTGGTGCGAGGGTAATAACCGTATCCCCATGGCCGATAATAACTTCCCCATGGTCCATATCTTCTTCCGTAATAGCCGTAAGGCCCGGTACCAACCCCAAAAGATACGCCACCACCTCTTCCTCCCACGCCAAATCCGAACCCAATGTTCTGTGCATTTAAGGCAGGGGTAACTGGTGCCAGTACTGCAGACAAACTGATAATTGCAAAAACTTTTCTTATAGTCATGTTGATCTCCCATAAATCGCGTATTTTAGCATCTTTTTTCTATCCCTAGCGTAGCACTCTGGTTTTCAGTTTGTAAATAATTTGATGCAAAAAAGGGCGGAAATAAGGGTTTTTTAGAAATTAGTGTATATAGGGGCAGGTGACAAGTGTTTTGGTGGTGGTTATAATATTACAATAAGACAAGAAAATATTTTAAGCCTTGGGAGGGGTCATGAAATCAAGAACATTGCTTATAAGCGTAATTATAGGTCTAACATTATTGCCGAATCTCTTGTCTTCAATGGCTATGGTGCAGCGTGCGCAGCACGAGGCGCTATGGAAAAAGGGAATAGGATCGTTGATGCTTGATCTACAGTGGAATGGGGAAGGCATTGGTAGAATTCCAGTAGAGCGAGCAGCTCAGATTTCGCCAATTTTTAAAGCGCAATTAGCTAATAAAGAATTCGGGTCAAAGAGCCGTTATACCATTAATATCGACGAACAAATGTGTTCACGAGAAGCTGTTCAAGCTTTTGTGAGTCTATTAAATCTTCAAAAATCAATTATGCCACCTTGGATGCAGGTAAAGCTACCTAATAGTGCGATTCCCTACATATCAACACCTACCATAGGGCAAAAGAATCTTATTCTGGAGCTTATATGTCTTGCAGATCAGTTCCAAGTTTCTTACTTACAGGATAGTCTTGCAGATACATTATCGCAAATGTTGGATTGTCCCGATTTGTACAATCAGAAACACTTTCCATTACCAAATAATGAATTTATTGATGCTGTGGCATGCAAAGCGGTATCCAAGCCGATACTTAATACTGTCTTTACGCAGGGAATAAGTTGTGGGGGAGATAAAAATTATCCGCCTAATAATGTGCCTAGCTGTTTTACACCAAATGGTAGTCATGTAGTGGCGATCAAAGATGTAGTGGCGACCAAAAATGGTGAGGAAGATGGTGAGGTTCGAATAATTGATATTGCAACCATGAACATGAGTCGGCGCATAGGTAGGAGCTCTATACATTCAGTTAGATTTAGTCCAAATGGTCAGTATGTAGTTTTGATAAGTGATAGTTCGGCGCACGGGATGAAAACATCCGATTGGAGCGATATTGCTACAATAAACCGTTGGGCATACCACATATATGAAGCAAATTTCAGCCCAGATAACAAAAAGGTTATTACTGCTGAAGGTTCTGGAGGAGTGGTTATAACCGATATCCTCTCTGGATCAAAAGTTGTTATTGATCATGAAGGACGGGCATATTCAGCACGTTTTAGTTCTAATGGATCTAGAATTATCACGGTTTCGGGGCCACCCGGAGTCCAAGAAAGGCACAGGGTACGAATAATTGATACCGCAAGCCTACAGGATATTGTTACTATAAACGGAGTAGGCGCTCATTGTAGCCATAATGGCAACTATGTGTTCGTCCAATCTAGGGATGGACTTAAGATTGTAGACGCATCGACAGGGTCAATTTTAAATGATATTCAAGGGGCTCGTTTGTATGAGCTAAAAGAGGGTTACGGTGACGACTGTGGCAGTACGTATTGTGTTATAGGATTTTGGAACAGAGAATGTTATGGCAACGATACGCTAAAACTTGTTAGTGTTTCTGATGGCCGGGTTTTTGCCACTCTGCATCAGAGATTTAAAAATGCAAGGGCGGTGGACTGTAGCTCGGATAGCAAATATTTTGCTGTTCTCTGGGGAACGAATAAAATTGAAATTTTAGATACTTTGACAAAAAAGGTTATCAGCACAATAAGATATAATGATGAGTTTGATAAGTATTGTGATTGGCGAACTCGGTGCGATAGCGGGACATGGGCAGTAAATTTTAGCCCTGATAACAAATACATAGCCGTTGTTGCTGGTGCCTATACGGTCAAAGTGTTCGAGGTCTCAAGTGGAAAGCTTATGGAAGTAGTGGAACACGATGCTCTAGTTCAAACTGCTAATTTTAGTCCTGATAGCAAGGGTATTATTACGGTATCCCGTGATGGTAAAGTAAAAACAAAAAAATTTATTGCCGAAGGATTGCCTGCGGAAGAAGTTCTTGCAAAAGCTATTCTGACACGGTTAGTGGTGCGTATGGGTGCTCGTCCTTATCCGCATATGCATTGTTCTCTGCGGTTACCCACATGGAAAGAGAGAGCTTTAAATTGGATTAACACAAAAATTTTTCGTCGCAAAGAGATTCTGATGGGAAGCTGGGTATTGAGAGCATTTGCTTCATTGCCTGAAGATGAGCGGAAGTCCATGCATGCACTATGGCCAAATATTTTGGAGGCCGTGCTTAAAAAGGGTAATATTCCTGATACGTGGGATACATGGGCGGCTTCTTATTTTGGAAATGACTCTGTCCCTACGAGCGAGGAGACGACGGTTAAGCGATATGACATCTATGATTCTTTGCTCAAAAGTAGGACATGAATAGATAGATACGCTAGCTCCAGTTTTTATTCTGTAAGAGCCTGAGGTGTAATTACTATTGAACGAAGTGCGTGTGAAATTAAAAACGGTTAAAGACAGAACGGGATTAGCTCGAAATTTTCCTTAAATAGCGCTTTCACTTACTTTTTTTTCTTGCTTGCACGCGGGGTGAATTGGAAGGTGTTCTAGGTTGTTTTATGATGGTTGATTTTTTGGTTGGCGCATCTACCGTGATATGTGCAACTTTTTTGGATTTCTTTTTCGGCGTAATCTGAATCGTAATATCTTGATCTAATATATTCAAAAAACGAAACAATCTTTCTAGCGAAAACCCTGAAAGTTTTCCAGCGCTTAAAGCTGAAATTTTAGGTTGATCGATGCCCAGTAGCTCTGCTGCTGCAGCTTGCTTTAATTATAGTATTAATCTGTATTGCAAGGTTTGCTTTGGCAAGTCGCTCTTCTGGATTGGAAAGACCAAGGTCAGCAAATATATTACCTGAGCTTATTTCGTATCCATCATCTTTTTTCATTTTTGATATCTTTCTTGGTAAATTTGTTGCGCTTGTTTAAGCCTACTTTCTACAAGATCCATTTCATTTTTTGGTGTCTTGATTCCCTGTTTAGATTTTTTTTGAAATACATGCAAAATGAATACGACTTCTGCCATTTTGACCGTATACACCGTGCGATAGGTACCTGATTCATCATAGGAGATAATTTCTAACACACCAGCGCTCCCAAATCCTTTAAGTACTTTCGCGTTGTTGGGCTGTTCGCCTTGCTGCACCTTACGAAGGGTATAATCCATTTCATCCTTGATGTCCTCAGGACAATTTTTCAAATCATTTTTACTAGATCCAACCCAAATGAGTTCTTTTTGCTTCATAACAATTTCGCTTTTAATTATGCCAAATTTGATATATTCGAGCAAGAAAAATCCATACGCTCCATTGCGCAATTCCCGCTACTATTTTTTAGTGTATCGCAGAGATTTATGAAGCCTTGAGTACGCGAACAATTTCTTGCCCAAATGCTTGTGCGGTGTCAGGACCGGTTGCAGTAATAACTTTTTGATCAGATACGACTGGCTGTTGTAGATAATAAACACCATATTCTCGGTATATATCAGTCAATTTTTCATCGCCATCCCATCCGGTTGCACTGATACGTTTTAGGACATTGGCATGGGCTAAAATACGCGTTGCTATGCAAATTGCTCCGATGAGTACCCCAAGTTTATGGGCTTGTTGTATGATGCCATAGCTTATTGGATTATCAAGACACTCTAAAGCTCCCGGTCCACCAATAAAGAATATGCCTTGATAATCGCTTGGTTTAACCATGTCTAGGGTAAGGTCTACCGATGTTGTTGACTCATCCTTTGCGCGCGCAGTGCCAGCACGATCACTTGCAGTCACCACGTGAAAGCCAGCAGACTCAAGAATCTTTTTGGGAGTGCGATATTCAATGTGCTGAAAGCCTTCATGTGCGACAACTAATAGAATCTTGTGTTGTTGCATATTTTTCTCCTTGTTTTTTGGGCATATCCAGATAGAGCGCAGCATAGTGGGTGGCGAGCGCGGTGTCAACGCATGGTTTATTAAGGAGAACCGAAGGCATGACCGTTACGAATATGGTTGCAGCATTGTTTTTCAATCGATGAATTTTTGTGTGTTCTTGTTCACACAAACGCTTAAGGCGCATAAAAGTTCGTGACAAGGTTTTTGAGTTAGCTGGCTGTTTTTCCCAGAATGGAACATAGAGATGGTGGATTGTCGCCTGGCCGATGAGATGATGAAGCGCTTTAAGCGTACGCACGGTAGGCCGCATGATGATGTAGTGGTCTATAGTCATGGATCCGGTTGTTTTAATTATGGTGGGGAGTAACGTATAGTCAATCCAATTAATGGGGTCATTGAGTCGAGCGCTGTGCCCTGGATCAATCAACCATATGCTTCCGTGTGCCTTGACTAAGGTAACATATCCCCGAGAGCAAGGAATCGTGCGTAGCACGGTGTCAGAGATATGCGTTAATTTAAGATACAAGCATGAGCCGAGTAAGAGGCCACCGAGTAGAATGACGCTGTGTATTCGTGATGTAGCGTATTTTACACTTATAACAGCCCCTGCGGGCACCAAAAAACACCACCACCAGGGTGGCTGTGGAAGCGCAACGAGCCAACTTTTGTATGAATTACCCAGAAGCCATAACCAAGAAGTACTTAGCAGATCAAGTAGCTTGACGAGTATCATATTAGGAATGCTGCAGAGTGCGGTGATGACTATGAGTGAACTAAGGAGCAAAAAACCGCTCAACAGTGGGGTAAAAATGATGTTGCCAATGAGGGTAAACCAGGATGTTGGAATGCCCCAGTTGGTAAGTATGGGTAATGATACTATAGTGACAAACAGCTGTATCTGCACTACGCGGATAAGCCACTGCGTAGCGGTATGGTATACACGAGTAATTTTTTTATGGGATAGCATGTATATTAGCATATTAAAATTACTGTTTTTGTCATGAATAAAACATGTTTTTGCATAAAAATGCAGTCTTGATTTTATTTTGTGCGATGTGCTACGTTAAACAGTAAGACAATAGGATGGTAATAATGTGCTTAAGGAGTAGCTTTATGCGTTATGAAAAAGACCATCAAGAACACAATCAAGAATTAATGAAGAACCGCGGAAAAACGCGCATGCGGCAGGCGTGGCAAAGTTTGTATGATTCCACCAAAAGAAAAATGTCACGTGGTGCGCAGTTCATTGCTCGCATGATTCCTTGGGCGCGCAATGAAAATTGGCGAGGTGCTGCTGGTCACTCTGCGGACAAGAAAAAGAAATAGACATTAAACGTTGCGTCTTCGTTTTTTAGTGTGGCATACTCCAGGAGATTATGCGGTTTGGCTAAAAAATAAGGATTATACGCGACGTGAACGGATTGATGCGATTTCTTGAATACAAAGCATACAAACTTCGTGAATCTTCACTTATTATGACATCTCTTGCTGCTTCTGGTCATCCAACATCGTGTCTCTCTGCCGCAGATCTTGTTGCGGCTCTTTTTTTTACTACCATGCGCTATGATCCTCAAGATCCTGACAATCCAGACAATGATCGTTTTGTGCTTTCCAAAGGCCATGCATCGGCCTTACTCTACGCTGCGTACAAAGAGCTTGGCATACTCACTGATGCAGATTTGACGACCTATCGTGATTTTGGTTCCACTCTTGAAGGCCACCCTACGCGACTATTTCCGTATGTACATGCTGCTACCGGTTCACTAGGAATAGGACTTTCTGTAGGGGTAGGCATGGCGCTTGCAGCAAAGCGTGACCAACGGATATATAAAACGTTTGTGTTACTTGGTGATGGCGAGCTTGCTGAAGGCTCGATCTGGGAAGCCGCTGAAATTGCACATCATTATAAATTAGACAATCTTGTGGCCATAGTTGATGTCAATGGTCTTGGACAGAGTACTGAAAGTATTCATGGGCATCATGCACATCGTTATGAAGAAAAATTCAAGGCATTTGGTTGGCATACGCTGGTGATTGATGGGCATAACATGCAAAGCATTGTTGAGGCTTACGAAAAAGCAGTGCGTTATGAAGGAAATCCCATCGTTATCATTGCAAAGACCATAAAAGGCTACGGGGTGATTCAGGCAGAAGATAAGCAAGGGTTTCACGGAAAAGCATTTCCAAAGGAGGAGCTTAATGAAGTTTTACAACAACTCTCAGCTCGCTTTGCTCAAGCACAAAAGTTCGAAGAAGAAAGCTATGTTTGGCGTGCGAAAATTCCTGCATCATCAAGTAAACTACGAACACCAGAGTTTCCCCTTAGCTTACCTGATCCCCATTATAAAAAAGGGGATTCGATCGCTACCCGTGAAAGTTATGGCCAAGGGCTTGCAGCGCTAGGACGAGTATGTGCGCAGGTGGTAGCTCTTGATGCAGAAGTGAAAAATTCTACGTATGCCGAACTTTTTGAACAAAAATTCCCCGATCGTTTTGTGCAATGTTTTATTGCTGAACAGAATATGATCGGTATGGCTCTTGGATTTGAGTCCTGCAAAAAGATACCATTTGCATCAACATTTGGCGCATTCATGAGCCGTGCGCATGATCAAATTCGCATGGCAGCAATTTCTCAAGCAGCATTAAGATTATCTGGCTCGCATGCCGGAGTATCTATTGGTGAAGACGGTCCTTCGCAAATGGCATTGGAAGATATTGCGATGATGCGGTGTTTGCCTGATTCGGTGGTATTGTACCCCTGTGATGCCGTAAGCACCTATAAACTTGTTGCTGAAATGGCTAATTACACAGCGGGTATTAGTTATATACGTACCACGCGTCCAAAAACTCCGGTTATTTATGATGTGTATGAAGAGTTTCCGATTGGTGGATGTAAGATTCTGCGTCAATCTGCAGATGATGTTGCATGTGTAGTTGCAGCAGGTATTACGGTATTTGAGGCTCTTAAGGCGTATGAATCGCTTCAGCAAGAAGGGATCAGCATAGCGGTTATTGATCTTTACAGTATAAAACCCCTAGATGTGGCGACGCTGACACTTTTAGGTCAACAATCAGGTGGCAACCTAATTACGGTTGAAGATCATTATGCACAGGGTGGTATCGGTGAAGCAGTAGCGATGGCTGTGTGCAATGAAAACATTCAGGTGGTCGCACTCGCGGTACCACAATTGCCACGTTCAGGTTCTCCAGAAAAACTAATGGCCTGGGCGCATATTGATGCCCAAGCCATTGTTAGTGCAGTGAAAGCTTTCTAAGCGCTATTTTGGAAAAAATTTTGACAACGCGTTACCCTGTGCGACTAAGACGGCAAAAGAGGTTGTTGCTGCTATGGTACTTGTTCCAACCATGCGTCCTAAGCGATACGTTGTTTTATGGGTATGATCGGCCTCAAGGGTAGTTGATTCTACTGATTCATTAGACGAGGTTTCATCTTGAGTGTGGCCCATCATGCAAACAAGTCTGGACGGGATTTGTGATTTTCAAGCCCGATACGTTGTAAAAGATCGGTTCTGTTTACCTTTTTTAACCGATCTACTAAAAAGTCTTTCTGTATTTCAGAAAATAAAGAATCTTTTGGTTTCGTGCCGTTAACTATGTCATCAACATGTTGTTTTATCTTTAAATTTTGATTGTTAATAAGATTTTTGTATCCGAAGGATTCTAAGGATTCATAGTAATATGGTATTGCTTTTAAAATAGGATCTCCGCCTTTTACTATTTCATCGGCATATTGTGCTGCTCTTAAAAGTGGTAGAAATTGAACGTCCGCACTAAGACGATCTTGATGCGGAAATTTTTTCTCATCAAAATAATCTTGTTTGACGGGAGCCCCATGAACCAGAAGTTTATAACATAAATATTCAGAAACATGGAGTGCATAATCAAGTGCGCGCTTACCAGCTTTATTTGAGATAGTTATATCTGCTTGATGCTGAGTGATAAGGCTATCCGCTAAATCTCTCATTTCTTCAAAGACTCCCTCTTTAAACACATCCATCCAATCTGTTTTATTTCTATAATAAGAGTCGAATCTTCTTCGATACGGAAATTTATGATCTGAGATGTCTTTTAACACGATGAGCAGCGGAGTGTTGCCTTCTGAATCAATCGCATTGACATCAGCGTGAGTGTAGTATTCTAGAAGAATTTTTGCAGTTTTTGGGCTGTTTTGAGCGGCGATGTGTAGGGGAGTTTTTCCATTAAATGCTGCCGCATTTACGTTGGCGCCGTGTACAAGCAGCATTGTGGCTGCCTCATGGAAATCGTTTTCAGCTGCTACGTGAAGAGGGGTGGCTCCATTGAAAGCCGATATATTAACATTAGGCTTTGGTTGTTGGGAGAGAAGAATTTCTAGGGTGCCTAAATTTTTCAGTGCGATAGCTCTATGTAAATAACCCCAGCCATCGTCATTAGTATAATGAATGTTTGCTCCGCATGCGATGAGTTGTTTTATTATTTCGTTTTGTTTATATTTTTGTGTTTTTTTTACTGGTTTCCAGACAAGTTTGCCTACTGAACTCCCTATTAGTTTGTGGTGATTGACTTGTAATTCATCGCGATATGATGGAGTGAGCACTTTTGCGAGATATGCATTAAGGCGTTGATCATCTTTCTTGGGCGCCTTTCCTTGTTTTACTATATTTGCTACTTGGTCGATATCGCCGGTGTCAATGGCGTGGAAAAAATCATCATGGTTTTCGTGTGGTTCAATTACGGCATTTTCTACACAGTTATTCGCAAGCATGCCGTTTAAAAAGCAGTTGCTTAACGTAATCATAGTAATGGTAATTGCGAATGCGATTCTTTCAATCTTATTGATATGCATACGTTTTATCTCCTTTTGGTCGGTTACCAAAGCAAAGGATTTATTTCTGACATAAGTTCTTGTCTTAACTCGCTAAATTCATTGAGTGGTTGCATACGCATAACGGTATAATAAAGACGCCGCTCATCCATTCTTGAATTTTTATCATAAAAACATTGTGGACAAGGGAAGCTTGTGAACCAATTTCTCATAATTTCTACCTCGAGGGTGCGACATGGAAGCTCTAAGTTGCGTACTAGATCCTCTTTATTGGCAGAAAGTAGTCGCCATATAAAAAGCCATTGATGCGTGGCATCTAGGTGACCAATACGTGGTTGTTCTTGCCCAGTAATAACTCGATCTGCATGACAAGCGGTATCAAACATTGTTTTTAGGTACGTAATATCGAACATTGAGTTACGATGTTCGTGTTCGAGTGGCTTACCTTGAAGAAATTCATTTGGATCTGCTCCGTATGCAAGAAGCATAAATGCAGCATTTTCAACTTGATGTATGCCGATTGCAGGCTTTTCGCATATCTCGCATATGCTATTAGTACGGCTAAATACCCTTGACCAGTAATTTGGATCCTCAGGATCCTGCATGAGTATATCAAAATCATCTTTTAGCGCCATAAGAGGAGTATTGCCAATATTATTTTTATCCGTGTGTCGTGCACCATGGGCAAGGAGCAGTTGCATAGCTTCCAGATTTTTGTCTCGCGTGGCTTGATAAAGCGCAGTATTATCGTTCATATGAGGATCTGGTGCGGAAGTATCAGGGTGATGCTTAAGAAGAGTGAGCATGGTTGCTGTATCATAATCCGAGGTAACTATAGTAAAACTCACAGCTTCGTGTAAGGGCGTTCCACTAAGATATTCCCTTTTGTTTATATCGGTACCATGTGCAATAAGATAGTCAATTGCAGCTGGATTTTTATACCGTACCGCTGCATGAAGGAGACCGCTCTTATTTACATCTCCTCCTGCCAAAATCAGGCTGTCGAGTATTCGCAAATTCTTGGTGCGAATTGCGGCTTTTAGTGGTTGGGCGAGATGATGTTTGGCCTTTTTTAATCCTCTATTATGCCAGTAACGAACCTCGTTAAGAAGGTCTTCTATTTTTTTGACATCAATAACCGGTTTGTAAATTTCACCACAAAGCTCATCAGATATTTGGACATCATCATTGAGTCGCAAGGGGTAGTAATCTTTTGCGGAGGTGCGAAGCATGCCATGCAGAGAAGTAAAGTAGGGTGGGAGAAGGAAGAATATACCTAGTAATGTTGTAATAGTACCTGTTGGCCAATGTGACATGATTACTCCTTTTTGTGATTAATGCCGTATCCATTGATTTGTTTGGTGAGCAGAATACTACATGTGCCTGATTAAGATAGGATTGTTCGCTGCAGACTACTTTCGGCGTTATTATATCTAAATTTCAGCAATTTTTAAAAACTCAACAGAACCTAGCAACACCAATAATCGTCGCCATCACCATCATCAAGACCGTGAGAGCGAGTATTTCGTTCATTTTCGCCTTTGAGCACGCGTTCCAATTTCTTTAAATCTTCCCGCTGGTGACTTAGGGAGTCATATTCTTTGGCTTTATGTCGGATACTGTTATATTGTTTTTCGTGACGAAACATGTAGGCCATCCATAGGTCGTTTTCAGGCGTTTTCAGATCATTTATGTTGCTCTGTGTGATATTCAGTTCATTCTGAACACGGTCGAGCGGAGTTCTATCATTCCTATCTCTAATAGTCCTGTCAGCTCCCTGGTTAAGAAGTTCTCTAATCATTGACATAGTACTCCGCAATGACTCTATTTTCTCTATCGTTAATTCTTTCTCAGCTGCTATGCGACAATAACTTTCAACGGCGATATGCAGTGGGGTCAAGCGCTTAGCGTCTCGACGATTTATATTAGATTTTTCAAGCGCCGCATGAAGTTGTCCATGCTGATTATCCATGCAATTGGTCAGAAAGTAGTTGCTTAGTGAAAGAATGGCAATAACAACGGTGAGTTGGGTTGAAGCGATAGGGCTATGTTTTTGATGGGTAGAATGCATAAGTTTCCTTTTTTCAGTATATGAATTTTTACCACAATTCGTCTGGTGAAAAAAGTTAGCATATCTACGTGGCTAATGAAAGCTAGATTAGCGGGCGATGATCCACATTTATTGAGTATTGAGTGCCGTATTTTGTGCTCATTTAATATTTGACGCATGGATATAGGACAAGATATGACCTCCAAGTTCATTAGGTATGGATGTTTCCGGGCTTGGAAGAGCTTCAGTGTTTATAGTAGCATCTGGTTGCTTGGATATGCGCCATGTTTCTTGTATCCCGGAACATACTATACCCGCAAGTAACATATTGCCTATTTTTTTGAGTTTCCATTCTTTGGCAAAATAAAAAATTTTCGCGAGTACTGCGGGTTTTATGAGTGTAGTTGGTGAGTGTTTTCTTATTGAGGCTAATTCATCTCTATGGGAAAGGCTGAGTTTATTTGGTGCTATTTTTTCTAGATACACAAGTCCAAAGAGTCGAAATACTTGGGGATCGAAGTGGTATGCAGGAGACCCAAGAATAGTTATGGTCAATGAGTTTGCCAATTGTTCAGTCTCTGTGCCTAGATCGGTGAGTGTAGATAAAAAGAGGCTACGTGGTAATTTTTGTTGATGGTGTAGAAAGGAAAGCAGCTCACGACGTTGATCATAGGTGATAGACTGAATAATAGCTTCAAGGAGTGAAGAAGAAATTTCTTCACGGGGATATTTCCTTAGATATTCTATGCCGTAGCGATATTTCCTGGGGTCTTTGTTTGATAGCAGATATTTTGCTACAAGCGGCTCACATATCGATTGTCGCTCAAATGAAGAAATAATTTTATGGGAAACAAGCTGATCAAGGGTATCTAAATGTTCATTCATGAGCAACCGTCCAATAAAAACCTCAGTTTGTCCTCGAGAGAAAGATGTTGCGCTGATGGCGGGGTGATTTTGTGCAGCATAGTCTGCGAATAAGGCAGTGTTGAGCAGCATTTGTATAGGTTGCCCCAATTGCTTACTGCTTGGTTGATCGGCTGATATTTTTGACGCAAGCTGATGAGCGCATTGTTGGCACGTTGCGGCTGGATTACTGACGATGCAGTGTTTGCACACGGTGCCGCAGCATGACGTTCGCTTTACAAAACGTGGAGGCTTTGCCTGTGAACAGCAAGCACATGGTACTAGCGGCGCGCCATGAATAAGAAGAAGTTTTGTTGTAGCAAGAACCTTCTCAGGATCTACAGAAGTGTTTTGTTGGCACAATGCAACATCAAGAGGAGTTGCTCCAATTTTGTCCTTTGGTCCTACATGGGCATTGTGGTGCAAAAGTATTTCAATCAACGTGGGATTTCTTATCATAGCTGCATTATGCAGAGCAGTTCTTCCAGATATATTCTGGATTTCCGTGGTTGCTCCACGTTGCATAAAAAATTTAACCATCTCATCCTGTCCGCCCAAACAGGCAGTGTGTAATGGTGTGCTGGACATAGTGTCTTGTGCATCCAAGGGAGAATTGTGCTCCAAGAGAATCTTAGCGATTGCAGCTGACCGGGCGCTATGAAGAGCGATTTGTCCTGCACCATTGCGTGCTGTTACATCGGCGCCACGTGTAAGAAAATTTTGTACGATGGCAGTGTTGCCACATGCGGCTGCTATGTGAAGAAGGGCCTCATTTTGATTATGAATATCTGCCCCCTGGCAGAAAAATGCATCAACTTCTTCAATAGTCATGGTTGATCCTCTGACCTTGATGGTATTCATTAGTGTGTATGATGGATCAGTGTTGTTTGTCTGAGTACATGTTGTTGGTAATGGTTCTGTTGTGTATACGAGGAGTATCGTAGATGTTGCTAGCGCTATGGGAATGATGCTAAATAGTGGGTACATACGGCCTTTGCGGTATGCCATGATATTGTATTCCTAGTCTTATTATAAGTTTGATGCAATGGTGGTAAAGAGACGTTAATTTTTTTGCTGTCGAATGTCTAATAGCGTAGTTGGTATTGTTTTTTTTGCAAATATTGGTTTATTGAAAAACTACTTGTGTTATTGCGTGATATGGATTTGATGATCGACAATCCCTATAGACACATCTTTTTCGGATGGTTTAAGTTGCTCCAGGCTTTTGATAATAGCAGGAAGAGTTGCGACAAATGTTTCGAGCATAAATTCAACATGGAGAATGCCACGGCCGTGCATAGTAATGAGTGCTTGGATGAGTTTTGAGGAGGGATTAAAATGGCGTGCAGAAAAAAGGGGCTCTTGCTCTATTGAGTGGAAAAGGTTTTTAAGTTGCTGGATTGATCGTATAGAAAAAACTTCACCAAGTGTTTTTTTAAGACCAGGAAGCCCTTGTGGATCGGCAATTTGTACCATGTCCCAATGAGAGTGTAGGGAATAAACTTTTTTAAAAAGTTGATTTTTGGTAAGAGATGCGGTTGGTTTTTGTACGGGGCAAGCGAGCAGTACTAGTTCATCGATGCCACATGGAAGAGAGCTTGATACATCGTTATCAGCCAAGTGAAGTGCCACATTACCGCCATGGCTATGGGTTATGATGCGAATAAATGGCTTTTGGTGATAAGTGCCTTCATACTGATCTATTAATTGTTTAAGAGCTTTGTGTAGTTTTTGTGCGGCTTTTATTCTTTCATCCTCGCTTAACATTCCTGACCAACCAAATAGGTAGAGCGTTTCCCAGGGAAACATGGTGGGTGCATGTTGATGTAATAGTTGTGCTAGATAGTGATGATGAAACGACGGATCTAGCGTCCGAGCAAGATGAAGACCTGGTTCGCAATGCATAAAGCGATGAAGCTTCTCTATGTGGATATGTGATAACGGGGCGGGCAAAATGTGCTGAGGCTTGGTTCCGTGAATCCATATGGTGACCGGTGGCATAATCATCGTGTGTTTCTCTCCATGAATGATATTTATGCTAAGATTACAAATTTTGCCGTATGTGGCCAAGAGGATTAGTGTGGGATAGCAGGCGTTTCATTGCAAGAAACACTTATTATCCTATACTTAAAGCGTCAATTTAATTATGGCGTTTTTTATTGATCATGGATGGAGATAGCTATGCATATCTTAAATAATTTGAACCTTGTTGTGCAATTGGTTGTACTGAGTGTTTCGATGGCGTGTAATGCTATGGGACCGTATATCCAATCATCAACTGATCTACCACATAGATCATTGCAAGATTCTCTTATCAATGATCCATGCAGTGTTTTTGATCAGTGCTCTTCACTAAAAACACAATTTTTACGTGAATTGGATGATCAACATGTTTTTGATCATCAGCATATGAATCCATTGCAGGCAGCGCGAACGTTTAGCCAAATGTGTCGAATGTATACAGCAAGAAATCCTATTTTTTTGCTTGGTGAGTGCACGCAATCAATGCATGATATAGAAAACACGAGCATGACTGGGGTTCGTGGAACGCAGAATAGATTTGAAAGTGTGGTTGCGGCTACGGCAATCTCAGCCGGCACTCTACGAGGGTCAATGGTATATACAAGTTTTGGGACGAGACGGTGCTTTTCTGACGTGAGATCGTTGACGCTGATGCTTAATCGGTTTTCACCTTCCGAGCTTGCTATTCATAGCATAGACGCTTTAGATAGATATTATACGGGATATAAGGATATGAGGTTTGGTTCGCGAGAAGTTTTATCTGGTGAAAAATGGCGCGAGCCAAGCAGCGAGGAGTTCAATGTGTTGAGCTCGCAAGTAGTTGACGAAGTAACTGAGTACTTTAATCCACATGTTCTTAATAACTATGTTCGGGAGGATCTGCTTTTGCGGTTAGCACAAAAAAAGCAGATGATTAATTGGTTTCGCATTTTATTTCCTCGTACGACTACGCGTCTTTTTGTTCATGACTGCGTCGGAGGTTATTTACGCTATGCCACCGATCGTGGGATGCCGCTGCCAGACATATTAGTTTCTTCTGCTCTTGACGATGAAGCAACATTTACGAACTATAAGGCGTTGGTGGTTACCGTATTGCTACGAAATAAAGGTACACATAATTTATTGCTCAATTATGAACAAGGCAAGCCTATGATTTTTTCGTATTTGATGCCTACTGCAGAAAATAGGTGTGAACAGGGAACTCACGCCTCCGATATTATCCGTGAGTACAAAATTCCCCTCAGTTAATTATTCACGAGTTGGTTTTAGAGCTTATCCGAAAATTCCAATAAGTTTAAAATTATGAATGGCAGAGGCTA
>JAHDWT010000009.1 GCA_023382795.1 Candidatus Babelota bacterium | reverse complement strand
AGCCGATAAATAAAGAAGATGCGCTATCTATTTAATTTTCGGATAAGCTCTAAACAAATCATAACACACTATGTGCTCGTCAACGAATGGTAAAAAGCTGCCCTTTTGCTAAAAGTAAAAACTCCGGTACTCTTTTTGTGTTGCTGTATAGCGCAATTATGCTTATGAAAATTCTATTTGAAAACAATAAGAGGTTGATTATGAAAAGATGCATACGTATATGGTTTATGGGCGCAGGGTGTCTTTTAATATTTATCTCGCACAATGCCCAAGCGCTTTGGCCTTTTGGGGGAGGGACACAAAAAAAGACTTCAATTAAGAAAAAGACTTCGGTTGCAGATCTTATATGGGAAGATAATTCGGGGCTTTTCGAGGGCATGGAGAGCCAGATAGAGCAATATAGGAAACCGGCAGATAAAGCTTCCATTTTGCCTTCAACTCGGGAACCTTGGCGTGTTTGGCTAGTAAGAAAAGCTGTTAAACCAATTGTTCCAGATAATAAAGTTGATACATGTATTTTAGGAGGGAGTCTTTTGTCGTTGGGAGTTGGCTTATGGGTGAAAAGCTGGCTGCTCGATGGATGTGGTGTCGTAGGGCTTGGATCTTTTGCATATCGAAAAAGTACGCGCTTAGAGAGAAAGATTGATAAAGTACAAGAGACCGTTGATTCTATAAAACAAACTGGTATAACTACGGAAAAAAAGGTTGATGCTCTTCAAGGTACAGCCTCTGGAATTAGTACGCAGGTCAGTAACTTATCTGATCGGTTACAATCAACAGGGGATTCTCTTCGGCAGGCAATTGAAGATAGTAATACTTCGCTGATACAGCGACATAAGAGTGATCTAGATGAGTTGCAAAAACAATTGCAAGGATATATGACCACTGAGAATGGTAATACACGAAAACAGATACAGGATTTGCAAAAAAAGATTGATGGATATCAAGGACAAATTGATGAGAAATTGAGAGCTATTCGAAGAGATTTTGAGGACGGTCTTCGTGGTATCACGAATCAACTGAATGCGAAGACTACCGCAATTGATTCTCTGTCGGCACAAATGACTGAAAATACCACTTCGATCCAAAAACTTACCGCTGGCTTTGAGGAGTTTGCGAATCAGGTGCTTGATGAACAACAGAAGGCAGAAAAAGAACGCCAGAAAGCAGAAAAACGATATGCGCAACTTTTGGCTGAGCAAAAAAAGCAGGGAACTGAACTAACAGCAATCGGTAAGGATGTGCAAGCACTTGTGGCCACAGTAAATGCGTTGCGCCTACAAGGAGAACAAACCGGGAAGGATGTTCGAGCAAGCCGAAATATTGGCCTCATTCAACTGTCGTCTCGACGAGCGCTTGAAGTAAACGGTGTAACCGCGCCATTTTTGCCTCAGTTCATGCAAAAGCAGGGTACAAATCTAAAATTACCTATAACAGGTACCCCTCAATAATAGAATTCAGATTCAAAGCAGTACTAAAAGAGCGTTATGATATTTTCATAACGCTTTCTGTGTTTTTAGATAATATCACAAGACTTATAGCAGATAATTTTGTTATTTAGCTTTTGTTAATGACCTTGCAAGAGCATTCTTGCTTTTAACTCTGAATTGGCCTAATCTGCAATCAGAATGCATATTGGGCCAATTTGCTTATAGATAAGGTTTAGAGTCATGATTTTAAGAGATGCTCAGAATAAAATTAAAGAAATGTCCGAAAAATTTTGGGTTATTGCCCTACTTGGACCACGCCAATCAGGCAAAACTACTCTTGCTCGGTACACATTTCCAGAGCATGTGTATGTATCACTCGAAAATCTTGAAACACGCAGCCTGGCCGCCAGCGACCCAAAATCTTTTCTTGCTCAATTTGATGGAGCCAAGGGCGTTATTCTTGATGAGATTCAACATGTTCCAGACCTACTTTCTTACATGCAGACGAAAGTAGATCTTGAAAAAAAGCCGGGATTTTTTGTTATTACTGGCTCGCAAAACCTATTACTTAATCAATCCACAACACAAACGTTAGCTGGGAGAATCTTTATTCTTAGATTGCTGCCACTGGCGCTTGATGAGCTTAAAAAGGCGAACCTTTTGCCCGCAACTATTGAAACCTTGCTTTTTCAAGGATGTTATCCGTCGATTTACGCGTACGATATCAGTCCACAAGATTGGTATGCCAACTACATACAAACGTATATTGAGCGCGATGTAAGACAACTTAAAAACATAGGAGATTTGAGTCTATTTCAGCTCTTTGTGAAGCTCTGTGCTGGTCGCATCGGTCAACTTCTTAATCTAACTTCATTGGCAAATGATTGTGGTATTTCAGTCAATACCGCGCGATCATGGATTTCAATTCTTGAGGCAAGCTATATCGTATTTTTATTACAGCCGCATTATAAAAATTTTAGTAAGCGGCTGATTAAATCCCCAAAGCTCTATTTTTATGATACTGGATTGGCTTCCCATGTGCTGGGCATAGAGTCGGCACAGGATCTTGTGACGCATTACCTGCGTGGTGGATTATTTGAATCACTCATCATTAGTTCCCTTATGAAGTCCTCTTACAATCAGGGTAAGAATGCCCACCTTTATTTCTGGCGCGATAAAAGCGGAAATGAAATCGATTGTATCATTGAACGTGGCGAGCTTTTGATACCCGTAGAAATGAAATCAGGGAAAACCTACTCCCAGAGCTTTTTTAGTAGTATCGAATACTTTAATGAAATATCACAACAGCCAAAACACCCCTCATTTGTAGTGTATGCGGGCGATGAGCTCATTTCTTTAAAAGCTGGAGAGTTGGTTGGCTGGCGATCGCTTGATCGAGTAGTGCGAGATTAAGTCCAGTTAAGTTACGGAGTAAACACTCTATCCATTCAATGCTTCCAGCGCTGGACAATTATGCATTCTGATTGCACGTTTGTCCGGCTGTTTTGGTATAAAGACTGTCTTCATCCTTTAAAAAAAGCTTTCAACGGGTCATTGTTTGACTAAGTGGTTGATGCACTTTACATTTAGGCGACCTATGTGTCAATATAGTTAACATATAGTTTTTTTGTGAGGGGAGTTCAATGCTTATTCAGCGACCGTTTTGGAAAAAATTAATAGAAGATGCTTGGAAAGAAAAAAGTATTGTGTGGCTTATGGGAGTCAGGCGCGTTGGAAAGACAAGCCTGTGCCATAGTCTTGAAGATATTGAATATTTCGACTGTGAACGTCCACGAGTTAGACAACTATTTTCAGATCCAGAATCTTTTTTAGAGGCGCAACAAGGTAAGCGGATTGCCCTTGATGAAATACATCGACTTGATAATCCATCCGAAGTTTTAAAGATAGCTGCCGATCATTATCCTACCATAAAGATAGTCGCGACGGGATCTTCAACGTTGGGTGCTAGCGCTAAATTTAGGGATACCTTAACAGGTAGAAAGAGAGCTGTTTGGTTAACTCCCTTATTGTTAGAAGAAATGGCTCTTTTTGGTAACGAAGACATTAGACATAGATTTTTATTTGGCGGATTTCCTTCGTTCTTTGAAAAAAAGCAGCTCCCTGAAAAAGATTTTCAAGAATGGATAGATGCTTATTGGGCGAAGGATATTCAGGAGCTCTTTAGTATAGAAAAGCGGAATTCGTTTCTTAAATTTACTGAACTGTTACTTGCCAATAGTGGTGGCATGTTTGAAGCATCGCGTTTTGCGGCTCCCTGTGAGGTTAGTAGACAGACGATTGCCAACTATCTTCAAATTCTTGAAGAAACCTTTGTTGTAAATGTCATTAGACCATTTTCGACCCATAAGCCAACAGAAATTGTTATGGCACCAAAGGTGTACGGATTTGATACTGGCTTTGTACATTATGCAAAGGGAAGAAGTGAACTGCGAGTAGATGATCTAGGCTCAATGTGGGAGCAATGTGTTTTAAATGAAATTAATGGCTATCTACAAACCCGATCCGTAAATTATTGGCGCGACAAGCGCGGGTATGAAATAGACTTTGTAATGAGCAGTAGATCAGGCAATAAAATAACTGCCATCGAATGTAAATTTAACACTTTACCAGAGGACTTGGTCCCAATGGGTATTAGCAGTATAGGAAAGAACTTTGAAGCTTTTCGTAGCCTGTATCCGGAGGGGGAAAATTTTATTGTTTCAAGTAACATAGATAGCCCATTTACACGCAAGTACAAAGAGCTATCCGTAGCTTTTATAGGCGTAAAAGACTTAGTTAAAAAGCTGCGATAACGGTATTGGGCTGGATCCTTTATGTCATAGATTCTTTCTGCAATTGGTGATTTTCTTAAATTTGCACTATGGTAAAACTAATCCCGGTAAAACTTTTGATTGTTCTACCGGGATTAGTTTTTTGTGAGCTAAAAAAGGAATTGTTTAGTACATGCCACCCATGCCACCACCCATACCGGATGGGCCACAGCCTGCATGACCTGCAGAAGCTTCTTTCTTATCCTCTGGAATGTCGCAGATGGTTGCTTCTGTGGTTAACAGAAGTCCGGCGATAGATGCTGCATTTTGGATAGCGGTGCGAGCTACCTTAGCAGGATCGATTATGCCTTCAGCAATCATATCAACGAATTCGCCATGTTTTGCATCAAAACCACGATTTCCGGTTTCTGCTTTCACGCGGTTAACGATGACTGATGCTTCGAATCCAGCATTTGAAGAAATCACACGAAGAGGTTCTTCAAGCACGCGTTCAATGATCTGAGCGCCGAGTTTTTCATCACCTTGAAGATCGATTCCTTGTACGGCAGTTTGTGCGCGTAATAGGGCAACGCCGCCACCGGCAACAACACCTTCTTCAACCGCTGCGCGAGTTGCGTTGAGTGCGTCTTCGATACGATCTTTCTTTTCTTTCATTTCAGTTTCAGTTGCAGCACCTACTTTGATGACTGCTACGCCACCTGCAATTTTTGCCAAGCGTTCTTGGAGTTTTTCACGGTCATAATCAGACGTGGTATTTTCGATTTGCGTCTTGATTTGTAGCACGCGACCTTTAATGCTTTCTTGGCTGCCTTGACCTTCAATGATAGTGCAGTTGTCTTTAGTTAATACCACACGTTTTGCTTGTCCAAGATCGGTCATGGAGACGTTTTCAAGTTTAAGACCGAGTTCTTCGGAGATCATCTTGCCACCGGTGAGCACGGCGATGTCTTCAAGCATCGCTTTACGACGATCACCAAAGCCAGGAGCTTTTACTGCAGCAACTTGTAGGGTGCCACGGATACGGTTGACTACCAACGTAGCCAGCGCTTCACCTTCAATATCTTCAGCGATAATGAGCAGTGAGCGACCATATTTAGCAATTTGTTCAAGAACCGGAAGGAGCGCTTTCATGCTGCTGATTTTCTTGTCATAAATCAGGATGAGCGCATCATTCAATTGAACTTCCATCTTTTCAGCATTGGTTACAAAGTACGGTGAAAGGTAACCACGGTCAAATTGCATACCTTCAACGATATCCAATTCATCTTCCATACCCTTAGCTTCTTCAACGGTGATAACGCCATCGCGTCCTACGCGTTCCATAGCTTCGGCAATTTGTTTGCCAATGGTGATGTCAGAGTTTGCAGAGATAGTTGCAATTTGTTCGATTTCTTTTTTGTCTTTGATAGGGGTAGCAAGTTTCTTGATGCTATCTACTACAGCTATCACTGCCTTTTCGATACCGCGTTTTAACTCCATAGGATTTGCGCCTGCGGTAACGTACTTATTCCCTTCACGGAAAATTGCTTGTGCAAGTACGGTTGCCGTAGTGGTACCATCGCCAGCGATGTCAGCAGTTTTGCTTGCTACTTCGCGCACCATTTGTGCGCCCATGTTTTCGAGTTTGTCTTTGAGTTCGATTTCTTTGGCAACCGTCACACCGTCTTTGGTGATTTTAGGTGAACCAAAAGAGCTTTCAAAGGCAACGTTACGTCCCTTAGGCCCCATGGTGACTTTTACTGCGTCTGCCAAGGTATCAATACCTCTGCGCATTTTTTCACGGGCTTCAGCGCCAAACATTATTTTTTTTGATGCCATAGTTGTGTCTCCCGGTTAATTATTTTTCGACAATACCTAAAATTTCATCTTCACGGATGATGAGGAAGTCATTGCCCGCATCGGTTCCGGCATATTTGCCAAAATACACGACATCGCCGGCTTTGACTGCCAATGGAGTAAGTGCTCCGTCTTTGGCAACGCGTCCCTGGCCAACCGAAATTACGGTTCCCATTTGCGCTTTTTCCTTAGCGGTATCAGGTATAATGATGCCACCGACAGTCTTTTCTTCATGTTCTGAGCGTTTTACCAGAACTCGATCGTAGAGCGGACGAATTTTTTCGATCATGTTCACTCCTTATATACAGGTATGTTTAACTAATGTTATTTCTTTTATTTTGGGCATTTTAAAACTTTTATGCCCTTTATTAATCAGCAATCACTATAGAACAAATGTGATTTTTTTCAACATATTTTTTACATCGCAAGACTCAACTTTCTTGCAATGGTATTTGGCGAATTGAGATGAAATTAGCCTATTTTACAGGTTAAAATGATGCCATGCCGAGTTGTGCTAATCAGAGAAGAATTTGCTCTAATTATGTTGAGTTTTGTGGAGCATTATTTTTGCCTTGGCTGCGGCGACCACGTTGGGTTGTCTTGCGATTTCTGAATATAACCATCTATAGTTTAGTGTAACACACTAAAGGTAATCGGCAATAACCCTTGGTTATAAAGGATAAAACATGCTACGCATATTTCCCTCGCTTATGGCGGCTGACCAGCTTCACCTGGGGCAAGAGGTTGCCCTTTTGGATGCGCACTGCTCTGGATTTCATCTTGATATCATGGATGGTCATTTTGTTCCTAATATCATTTTTGGTCCTGTGCTTGCCAATGCCGTTGATAGGGCGAGCAGAAATCCGTCTTGGATTCATCTTATGGTTGACAATCCGTCATTTTTTATAGAGCGACTCACGCTTAAAGCGAAAGGCATCGTAAGTTTTCACATTGAAAGCAATTTTGATTTTCAATATATCATTTCACAAATAAAAGAAAAAAAACTCCAAGCATCCTTAGCGATTAAGCCAAAAACACGCGTAGAGAAATTATTCGATTTTTTAAATCCAATGATCGATCATGTTTTAATTATGTCAGTGGAACCGGGATTTTCTGGACAAAAATTTTTGCCGGAGGTGTTGCAAAAAATACCGGTACTGCAAGAGTATTGTCGTGAACACCAGCTTTCTTGCAGTATTGGGCTTGACGGTGGTATTGTGCCAGCACTTATTCCAGAAATTAAACGACTAGGTGTCGATCACATTGCTGCTTCAAGCAGCATCTTTAACTATGATGATCGGATTGAAGCTCTGGAACGGTTACGTGAATAGTTGAGGTTGGAATGTTTTCAGTTTCTTGCACGGTATTTGATTGTTGACGAGTATCTACGGGAATCCAGTTAGTATCGCCAATATCGATCCACACGGTGTGATAGAGTTGTCGTTTTTGTGGATCAAAATCAAGTAATAGGCCTTTAAAGTTGTAGTTTTTGATTGCTTCTGCTGCTGCCACTAGGTTTTCTTTTGTGATGGGGCCAGATATGCGTCGCGCAAGATCAGCAAAGAGTTTTCCGCTTATGTATCCTTCTAAACCAAAGATGGTAAGATCGGTGTTCTGCATCGCTTTGCGATAGTCTTGTGCAATTTCCAAATCGCTGGTATGTGGATTGGGGAAATTTTTGCCATTGATAAGTTGTTGCGCAAGCCCCTCTCTGACGAGTGTATCGCGAAATTGCTGATCGTCTCCTCTAATACCAAAAAGACGTTTATGCGCCAAATTGTGTGCTCCTGCTTGTCTGATGAAATCCGACGCAGCGCGCGCAGTGGTGAATAATCCGATGGCATCGGGACTAAAATCAAGCATTTCTTTAATGAGCGGTTGAAAATTAGTGCTTGATTGATCATGTAAGAAAAGCTTGAGATTGGGGTCTGCAGCTGCTTGAGGGGATTTGAAGTAAGCTTGTAGATCAGCGGTACTTGTATTGTCTATAGCAAAAAAAGCAACCCTTTTTACGTGAAGCTTCTCCTGAGCGTAATTCAGTAAATTGGTGTAAATATCTGCGTAAGAAGAACCAAGATGAATAATGTTTGTCAAGGTCGGATCACGCAGCTCTGATGATCCAGAGCTGGGAAACAGAAGAAGTATTTTTTTGTCTTTCACAAGATCCAACAAGCTAACCGTTGTATCAGCTCCGATGGGAGCTATGATGATGCTTGTATTGTAGGTATTGATAAGTTCTTCCACATTTTTGCGAGACATACGTGGATCTGATTCATTATCAAGAGCGATGAATCGTACGGATTTTCCGTTAATTCCCCCCGATTGATTGATTTCTTCTACCGCCTTGGCAAGGCCATTACGTGTATTTTCTCCGACCTCCCGTAGTCCCTTAGACAGATCGAGCGTGGCGCCGATGGTTATTGATTTTTGCGATATCGTTGATTGGTTCGTGGTATCGGTGGTTGCAAATTCTTTTTTTGGTGTGTCAGAAACTAGAGGCGCTTTATCCATGACGCGCGGTAGCCATGCTTGAGCACCCGTATTGATCCAGATAGTATGGTAAAGTTGCCGTGTCGTTGGATCAAAGTTGAGTTGTAATCCTTTGAATTGATAATTTTTTATATTTTCTATGATAGTAATAATATTGTCCATACTGATATCGCCCGAAATTTGTTTTGCAATATCAGCAAAGAGCGCCGCGCTGATGTATCCTTCAAGGCTAAAAATATTAAGATTATCATCTCCCATCTCTCGCTGGTATTCCTGAACTATTTCGAGATCGCTGAAACGAGGATTAGGAAAACTTTCACCGTCGATGAATTGTTTCTCAAGCCCTTCATTTTCAAGAAAATTTTTGAATAGCGGATCATCACTTCTTATCGCAAAAATATGCTTGTTTATTAAATTTTCAACACCAATACGCCGGATGATTTCGGTTGCAGATCTCCCCGGTGTGATGAGTCCAATAGTAGCTGGTTCAAAAGTAACGATTTGTTGTGCTATTTCTGTGAAATCCATGGATTTTGGATCGTGTAAGAAAAGTTTAACATCAAAATTTTTCATAGCTGAAGATGCAAGATATTCTTGTATTCCGCGAGTATTTTGATCATTGATGAGTACGAAGGCAAATTTGTGAACACGGAATGTTGTATTTATATAATCGACAACGCCTTTGAATAATTCTTGGGCAGACGAAGCTAAATGAATAATATGGGACAAATTTGGATCACGTAGTTCTGCAGATAATGCGTTTGGAAACAATAATAAAATTTCTTTATTTTTCACAAGGTCTAAAAAACCACTTATAGCGGTTGACCCAATTGCGGAAAGAATGATATCAACATGGTAATCTTGTTTAAGTTTTTTTATATTATCCCGTGCAATTGTTGGATTGTTTTCATGGTCAAGAACGATTAAACGAACATGACGCCCCTTGATACCACCTTCACGATTAATTTTTTCGAATGCTTTGATTAATCCATCTCTGACATTGTGGCCGATTTCTGCAAGACTACGAGAAAGATCGAGTGATGTGCCAATGATGATGTCGGTTGTTGCCTTGATGTAACTCTCAGCGCTTGGTTGTGAAGGTGTGGCGAGTGCAGTAGCGCTGAGTATTTTACATGTTGCAAGTTCTTGAGTAAGTGTTTGTTGTGCTTGTTTAAGTTGCTGTATTTCTTGTTCGAGCGCACGTGCATCTGCTTCTGGTGAAGGAATTGGTGGAGCACCGATTTTTTGTCCCGTGAGAAGATTGTAGGTTGCGCTTCTTGAAAATCCGAGCACATCGCGCACATCACGATTATAGAGACTAATAGTCCAATCTTGCAATGATGGTGCAGTAGTAAGCACGGTGAATGCATCATAGAAAAATTCATATAAGGTACGATGTGTGCGATTAGGCGATGAGAGCGTTATCCAGGCAGTTGCGCCTTGATCCGGAGCGATATTAAGTAATCCTTTGCTGGATGAGTATGTGGCGAGACGTTCTTCAACTTTGATCATTGCTCTGACATCGATTTGTCGTTTAGATGGTGCTTTATTAACAAGATCAAAAATGTCAGGGGTGTTGTCTTTTTGTTCGAAAAAGTTGCTTAATTGATGTTCATCAATTTCTGAATTCTTGCGGTCAGTTGGCGATATGCGTACTACATCTATAGTTGAGCCATTGTTGTGTGCGAGATAATATGCAAGCGGTAATGTGTTGAAAAAACGCTTTATGAGAGAATCAAGAGGAATATGTTCAGATCCAGATTTACGCGCTTTGATTTCTAATTCTTGACGTAATCCAAAATTATACCAGAATTCTTTTTCCTCGTGTTTGCCACGAATATATATCACTCGTGCTGGGTTATTGCGCATGAGATCAAGCACGAGAGTGATGGTTTCAAGAATATAAGGAGATAAGTCGATAACGTTTCCATTAAAAATAAGATACGTATTATCTTTGATAAGTTTAAAATTATTGTCGATGATTTTTTGCTGCGCAAGCTCCTCTAGATCGCGAGTTAATGAGTGTAATGAACCATGTATGTCACCAAAAATAATAAACTGTGTATGGGCTTGAGGAATTATTTTTTCAACAAATCGACCGTAATAACCGTTCTTTTCGCGTGATTGGGTGATATGTTCTAGGATATTCTTAAAATATTGAACATCCCACAATGGTTTTGATTTTATTCCGATTAATCGTGCTATGCCGTCGATCCATGAAGGTATAGTTTGATGATAAAACGAGCTATAATCCGGTGCGAGAAGATTGGTGTTATCTGGTGCTGGATATTCTTCATTCTGATCAATAAATTGTTGTAGCTCTGCCAAGGTATTAAAACCGATACAGGGAACTGTTCTGCATATGAGCAGAAACAAAAAACCGTGAGCAATGCGCCGCAGTGATTGCCTATTTTGATTCATGATTGATTCCTTTAATTATGTTGCACCCAAATAACAAGAAGGTAATACCAACTTGCGAGAAATATCATGTGGAGTGCGGCTACTAATAAGCCTCGGATGAATTCTGAAGCTTGTTTAATGGTTGCTATATGGAAAAAAAATATGACAAACGTGAGCGCGAAAAAAAGATTGAAAATATGGTCGCTGAGCAAGAAATAACCAGCTTTTGGTGACATATTTTCAATGATAAAGCGATATCCGATGAGCGCGGTTAGATTTGCGATGGATATACTGATGCGTAAGGTAGCAAATTTACTCGGATCGAGTGATAGTGTGACAATGCCGAGGAAGAAGATAAGGAACAAGGGAAGAGACAGCACAAATATTTGTCGCAGTCCAGATCGCACAAAATCTAAGGCAAAGACCGCGACTGGATAGTATGCGATTGTTTTCGGATCATTGCGTTCCAGTTGTGTTTGGGTATATCCGGTTACAACTGATCGCCTGACTTTATCCCATCCGGCAATAACAATATCGGGTGACAGAGTAAAACCTGATTCTGAAGCAGTAAATACGAGCTCTCGTGGCGAGACCTCTTTGTTAGTAAGTGTTATGTGAATGCGATGATCTTCAACCGGAAAAAGACGATGTGTCAGAGGTGATATAAAACGTAATTTAACGCGATATTCTACGAAAAGAAGCTTGTCTATAAATTTGGTGTTCGGTGGTGATTTGCTGAGTATTTCACCTCGGTCAAAGGAAAATTGTCCTATAGTTTCAAGGGAAATAACAGCAGGATCAAACTTAAACCATACTGCTGCAGTAATAACGAATTCATTATCGGTAAGATTAAAGGTATGAAAATCCTCTAGGTACATGCCTGTTTCAACGATGATGCTTCGTGATGTTATGCCAATAATTCGCGCAGCTTCTGGGGTAAGCGGATAGACTTTTGCTTCGGGATCAGCGGTTGAAAAAAATGTATTGGGATAATACATGAGCGCTCCGCTTATGACTATGTTGATAAGAATAAAGGAGAGCTGGTAGCGAATGTGGATGAAATTTCTTGGGTTACAATACTGTGTCCAAGTCAGCATAATCGGCGTCCTACTAATTCTGGGTCTAGCGAGTTGGTTTTAGGATGATTCGTTCAGATCGATTATGTCAAGAGTTTTACACAGGGCGTTGATCGTGCTCATAGTGTTGAGCAATCGCTAATGCTTCTGACACCGACGCTTGTTCGATGATGAGCGCACGTAGAGCACGTGCAAAAGCGATTGCTTCAGGTAGCGATTGTTGATAGATATTACGTCCAATTGCGCTCCCCGCGATGAGGCCTTCATATACTTGGTGATGAACACGTGTTAAAAATTCTTTGTGGGGTACGCGTGGACCACCTGAGCAGATAACTTTGGTATTTCCTGCAGCTTGTACGGCACGATTCAGAAGTGCTTTTTGTTGCTGCAGTGATGTTGTTTGTGGTGGATTTATTTTTACAAAATCTGCTCCTAGTGACGCTGCAACACCTGTAGCGCCAGCAAGGTAGTCATCTTTTTTATGCTCATCTACATAGTGACCACGTGGATACATCCAGAGAATGGCGACTAATCCATGTAAATGTGCTTGATACACTGCTTGAGCTGCTTCATGAAGCATACGATCTTCGTAGATACTTCCTAGATAGACGGTGTAGCCAATGCCACGAATAGGTAGCTGTGTATTTTTTTTAAACGTTAGCACATCGTCGACGCTCCATAGCTGTGTGCTTATGGGATCATGTGCCGTGTGGGGTATAATGTTTGTTTTGCTATTCAATTTGATAATGTAGTTGATAGAAGGGTAATCGGCTCCCCATCGCGCAACAAGGCCAAGTTGTGTGGCAAAGGCTCCGACATGCGCGTGATGGGCGATTTCAAAGAGATGTTTTGGATGACTGGCATCTGGATGAATGGATTGCCCATAAAAATTTTCGTTTAGATGTTCTATTTTTTGATCACCTGCAAAAAGGAGTAATCGATCTTTTTTTTGTGTGATTGCTTGGTAGTTGGCTGCAAATTCATCATGATAGGTGCGTGGTATATCTGCCGGTATGTTCATGGTGGAGATCCTTTTTATAGAGCTTTATCATGGATTACTACTTTTTCCGCAATGATATCAAATAATGGAGCGGCAACGGTGGCGGCATACATATTTTTCCGTGGAACTTCTTTGATAAGAACGACAATAACGCGTTGATAAGGCTGTTTCGTTGATGATAAAGATTCGATGATACCAGCACACGTGTACAAATTTCGATCAGGATTATATTCGCCATCGACAAGGATATTTGCTGTTCCAGTTTTACTCATGATACGATAAGCATCAAGGGGGGATGCGCGTCGTCGACGTTTTTTTGCAGCGGCTTCGAGCATTTTTTTGAGCGTTTCGATCGTTTCAGGCTGATATAAGCGAGTATCGTTAACGGTTGGGGTAAGTAGTGTTGTTGCATGTATCAAGTGCAATTGAATGTCTTGGCCGTTGCGAGCAATAATGCAAAACGCTCGTGCAAGTTGTATGAGCGAACAGCGTATCTCATAGCCATACGAGAGGGAAAAAAGAGATTGTTTTGACCACTGAGAAGGATGATTTACAAAACCTTTTTGCTCGCCAGGAAACGGAATATGTGTTTTTTGCCCGAAGCCAAGACGTAGATAATGATCGTAAAGTTTTGTTCCAAGGCGCTTGGTGACCTGTGCAATGCCAATATTGTTTGACTGTTCTATTACTTGGCTAAAGGTTAGCTTCCCGCCGGGATACACGGTATTTATTTTACGACCATCTATATAGGTTGAACGTGTATTTTTGCAATCAATAATTTCATCAGGTGTGGTTGCGCCTTCTTCAAGTGCGGCAAGTGCTGCAAAGGTTTTTATGACCGAACCGAGTTCATACGTATCAATAATGGCACTGTTGTTGGCATATTCCATGTCTATTGAATCTGGTTTATTTGGATCGAAATCTGGGACATTCGCCACGGCTAAAATCTCTCCGGTTTGTGGATCAAGAACAATCGCAGATCCTCCTTTGGCCTGCCACTGAGTTACGGCGTTTTGGAGTTCATGATGCACGAGATATTGCAATGTGCCATCGATGGTAAGCTGAATAGGTTCAGGTTTTCTTCCGGTCATCGTAGTTTCTTTGTGGAAATAAAATTTACTTGATCGCGCATCACGTGCAAGAGTTACAGTAGTTGGCTCTCCTGCAAGTTGCTCGTTAAAAAGCATCTCTAACCCAAAAAGACCTTTATTGTCGATGTCAGTGATGCCAATAAGTTGACCTAATGATGGCATAGGATAATAGCGGCTTGGTTCTTGTAAAAATTTTATGTCTTTTATGTTTGCGAGTTCTATAGCGGCTTGTTGTTCTGGAGAGAGCCGTCGTTGTATATACATAAAGTGATGATTTTTGTACTGTTCAAAACGTTCATATGCTTTGGGAAAGTGATGTTGTAAAAATGGTAAAAGTGTTTCCGGAGACTCAAGCTCGCGGGGCAATATGAATGCTGCGAGACTTTCTTTATTGAGTGCCAAGCTAGCGCCCGTACGATCAAAAATTGGAGCGCGTGCAGGCATGGTGGTGACAGTGATGAAGTATTGTCGGTTCTTTAAGTCTTGATAAAACGTGCCATGTACAATTTGTATGAAATAAAGATTGAGTACGATAAGAAGATAGACAAAAATAAACCCAGCAAAAACAATGAGTGATCGATTTTTACTGATACTTGGCATGATTCTTCTTTTTGTTAAGAAGTTAATTTTTTTATTTGCTGTAATGATACGTGAGTCATACCCAAATCGTTTTTGGCAAATTGACGTATCGAGTCCGGGCTTTTCAGTTCGTGAAGATGTAAAACCAATTGCTCACGCTTTTTGTTGAGGGTCTCAAGTTCTCGTTCAAGCTTTTGTTTTGTATAGGAATATTTGACGACCTGACTGTGTTTATGAATATGAAGTATGGGAAAGCAGAGATGAATACCAATAAAGAGCATCAAAAGATTTCTGCTATTCATTACGCTATTCCTTCCTTAGGTACATAGGGCGATGTACTATGCATCGCCCTATGTTTAGCTTTACCAATCGTAAGACATGCTGAAGTGTACTTCGTGTGCAGATTCTTTAAATTTTTTTCGTCGATCGAGCTTGAATCCCCAATCGATACGTACTGGTGCTGGTTTGAGGAGACGGACGCCGATTCCAACCGCGTGACGATAGTTAAAACCATTGTTCCGGAGAAATTCTTTGGATATTTCATCTGCATAAGGATTATCCCATCCACAGCCACCGTCATAGAACACAAGACCTTTTGTACTAAAGTCTGCCGTGACCGGGAAGATAAGTTCAAGATTTACAAAAAAAGCCTTTTTGCCACCAATAGAATCTTGTAAAAATTGCGGGCTAAGTTGTCCGAATAAGAAGCCGCGCACGCTTGCCGGCCCACCGATGTGGAACAGTTCTCGGTAAGGAGTAATTTTGTTTTTAAAGCTTGTGATGATACCGAGATAGGTGTGTGCATGGAGTATTAAATCATGTACACCGATAAGTGGTGTCCACCAATGAAAGTCGAGATCAAGTTTATGAAATCCAACGTCACTACCGAGTGATGGTAATCCAATACGTGATGCTAGTGTCCAGCGAATACCACGATACGGGTGCATAGGATTATTGCGTTTGTCCTGGCTAAGCAATAGAGAAAACCACATAAAGTCTACTGGTTGAAACAGTTTGTCAAGCACACGCTGATATTCGAGATTTGCTTTTACGGTTGCAATGTCTCGATCACGAATATGCGAAATAGGTCTTTTTGCGTAATCAAGTGCGTCGATGCCAATTTTTCCAAGTACCTGTGTTTCAAAAAGAAGTGGCGTAATGATACCAACCGTGAGTCCACCGCCAGTCAAGCGTTCATTGACCGGTTCCGTGTTTTTGAATTCATCGTAGCTTGGTCGACGATGATAAAGATCGAAGGCAGATAGAATTGGTTTATCAAAAAGCCAAGGTTCGGTGAGATTAAAGAAGATGCTCTGTTCTTCTTTGGAGATGGTGCCTTGGAAGGTAAATTGTAGGCCACTGCCAAGGAGATTGCTATCACTTAGCTCTGCGCTGATCGATGCACCGGAAGCGGGATTACTTAGGCTTACTGCCGAACCGCCAAAACCTAATTTTATATTGGCATGTCCTGTTTTAATTTCTTTAACCACTAAATCAAGATCAGCATGCTCGCTATCCAGACGACGAACTTTCCAGTTAACACCGTCACGTACATCAAAATAACCAAGTGCTTCTACACGATTTTTTGATTCTTCCATGCCAAAGTGGGAGATGAGGCATCCTTCTTCAAGAAGTAGTCGTCTTCTAATAATACGATCACGAGTTTTCTTATTACCAAGTATAGTAATTTTGTTAAGGAATACTTTATTTCCTGGATCTGCATCAAATGACACCTTGACGGTTTGTGTGTCTTCGTCCGGGAGAATTGATGGGTCGATGTGGGCAAAAATATAACCGAGATTACCCCAGAGCATTTCGAGTGTTTTTATGGTATCGGCGATTTTTTCCCGTGAATAAAGGTCGCCTGCCTGAATAGGGAGATTATGGCATAGGTACTCTTCATTAAGTATGCCTTTACCATCTAAGGTAACTTCGCTAATGGTAAAGCAATTACCTTCTTCTATATGAAAGGTGAGTAAAAATTTATTGGTAGCCTTATCAAGAATTACATCTGCATCAACAACTTTTGCCTTAAGAAATCCGTGATTTTGATAATACTGTTCGACAAGATGTTTGTCAGCTTCCAATTTTTCTGGTTGATAGTTGCCGGCACCGTCAAGAAACCCCAAAAGCCAGTCTTCCCGCGTATACAGGATGCCACGCAGTTCTTTGCTGCTTATATGCTTGTTGCCAGCGAATTGAATTTGGCTAACTAATGTTTTATGCCCTTCATGAATGGTAAATATGACACGTGCTCTATTGAGTTCGTCAAGTTCAATGGTGCTGGTTATTTGTGCCTGATGGAAATTTTTGTCGCGATACAGTCGTTGAAGCTGTAGGATGTAGCGTTTTAGTTCCGCTTCTTCGATAGCTTGAATATCAAAATTAATCTTTTTTTTAATTTCTTTTTCAGTAAGGCTGTTGTTGCCCTTGAATACAATTTCTTTTATTGTCGGTTTTTCTTCAACTACTAAGTACAATCGGATGCCATCATCATCTACCAGTTCTCCTAAGACTTGGATATTTTTAAATCGCTTTATGTTTTCGTAAAGAGTACGGATGAGGCTTCCTGCTTTGCGTGGATCAAAAATTTCTCCTCGCTTGTAAGGAACATAATGAAGAATCGCTTCGTTCGATACGAGTTTATTACCGACAACGATAATGTCGCGTATGATGCGGGGAGTGTGTGCATTTTCAACAGCATTTTCAAATTCTTCTTGCGTTTCATCGTTAGTATCGAGAGGGTCTTCTTGGCGCCGCTGAAATTCTTCTTCCGCCATCAGCGCGATGTCTTCGGCATCATTATTATAATAGTCAGTTTCTTCTGGACGCACCGTTTCAATAGCGCCAAGTTTTGGTGAAGTCTGTTCTAATTCTGCTTTCATTACCGGGATAAACAGTGAAATGCAGAGAGTCGCTGTATATACAGTACGACGGTTCATCACTGGTATCATCTATAAGCTCCTACAGATCGAATGGTATGGTTAACTATGATGCGCGTTGCCTGTAATAGGGACGTGTAGCGCAAGGCAGTAGCCAATAAGATATCTGTTTTTTGAATTTTGGCCAGTCAAGAGAAACAATTTAAAGCCTGGTGTGAACGCGCAGAAGATGCTTAGCGATTTTGATTAACCATTGCTTATTCTTGGTAGAGTACGGTGGATCATGATACCATGAAGGAACAAGTTGAACCATGTTAATTTAGTTGGTGGGCATATGAAATTAACAAATACCTTAACCGGTGCCAAGGAGCTATTCAATCCATTGCATGAAACTCAGGTGCGCATGTATGTGTGTGGTATCACTCCGTATGATTTTTCGCATGTCGGCCATGGACGATCTGCGGTGGCTTTTGATGTTGTGTATCGTGTATTGCGGTTTCTGGGGTACCACGTTACGTTATGTCGTAATTTTACTGATATCGATGACAAGCTCATTGCTCGTGCGCAACGCGAGTTACACGATGGATTACGGTATCGCGAAGTTGCAGAACGGTTTATGCAGGCATATCAAGAAGATATCCAGTTGTTGAATTGCGTAAAACCGACCTATGAGCCATGCGTTACTGATCATGTTGCGGACATTATTTCTTTTGTGCAAGGGCTTATTGATGCCGGCAAGGCCTACTGGGTTGATGGCGATGTGTATTTTAGAATCAACACGTTTGCCGAATATGGAAAACTTTCTAAACAACGATTAGATGAGCTGCGAGTTGGAGCACGAGTTGAGGTGAATGAAAAAAAGGAAGATCCGCTAGATTTTGCTTTGTGGAAGGGCGAAGCGGAGGGAACGTTTTTCAAGAGTCCTTGGGGCTGGGGAAGGCCGGGATGGCATATCGAATGTTCAGCTCTTGCTGCCCGGTATTTGGGAGAACATATCGACATTCATGGTGGTGGTGCTGATCTTATCTTTCCTCATCATGAAAATGAAATCGCGCAATCTGAATCGTTGTATGGCTCACCGTTTGCACGCTATTGGCTTCATAATGCATTTGTGCGGATTAACAAAGAAAAAATGTCGAAATCTTTGGGTAATTTTTTTACGCTACGAGATGTGTATCAAAAGGTGCATCCACTGGTCTTGCGCTTTTATTTTCTTTCTCATCACTATCGTGCGCCACTTGATTTTGCGTTCGATGATATTGAAAGTTTGCACAAGACTTACCAGCGATTAAGTCGTTTGTTTGGCTCTGTTAGAGCAAAGCCGGTTACGCATGAAGTTTTAGGAACATGGAGCGTTGGTAAAAAATTGCTTGATTTTTTATGTGATGATTTTAACCTGCCAGGAGCTCTAGGTGTAATTTTTGAGCATTTATCTGAGATAGAACAAAATCCAGAACATGCTGCACATATTAAATTTGTGTTACAAGATGTATTTGGTTTGCCTCTTGATCCCTTGCCTGAAAAAGAAGTTGAGCTTACGCAAGAGATGCAAAAATTGATACAAGAACGCGAACAAGCTCGCAAGGAAAGAGATTGGAAGAGGGCTGATGCACTACGCGATCAACTTCGTGCACTTGGCTATGAGGGGCAGGATAAAAAAGTGTAGATCAATAGATCTGTATACTACAGAAAAAAAGGTGGGCATACACAAAATGTGTATGCCCACCTCTGTACTTTATATTATCCGAGATGTTTTTGGATAGTTTTCTTGAGACTTTCTTTGTCCATGTAACCAGTTTCACGGGCCACGATAGTTCCACCCTTAATGAACAAGAAGGTTGGTACTGAAGTTACGCCGAATTTTATCGACAAGTCGCGTGCATCATCGACGTTAAGTTTTGCAAACTTATACGCTGGCATTTCTTTTTCTACTTCTTCAAATAGAGGAGACATCATTTGGCAAGGACCACACCATGATGCGTATACATCGAGGATGACTGGTTGTGTTGATTTACTAATTTCCTGAGCATAATTTGCAGTAGTAATTGAAACAGCCATAAAGATCCTTTGTGTAATGATAGTGTGGGGTTCTTTTTTTGAACAGTTTAACACTATTAGTTTAAAAAGCTAAGCGACTGGCAATGCTGCGGGAGCCTCTATTGGTGCCATATTACCACGCATGTATGAACGCCTACCATTTCTTGGTTCGCGCTGGCGATAGCCTTCGACAGACAATTTTTTGATTGCTATAAGTGGTACTTCGCGTTCTTCTAATGAAGTGCCTATACGGCGATCACAATAAAGCTTCTTGCGATTTTCGATGAGGTAGGTATTTTTCGTTTCTTGAGAATCGTTGTTGGTAACAACGATTTCCAGGAAGATAAGCTCTCTTTGCCCACGTTTTTTGTGATAGATCCACATTTTTTCAGGATCGGGGATTTCGAGAGATTTAATTTCTGCAAGATCAATATAAACCTTGGTAAAATTGGTGATTGGGTTTACGCCAAGCACGGTTTCTTCTTGAGGAGTAGTAGAAGATGGCGATGCATGTTGAGTGGGAATAGGTTTTTCATACATCTCAATTTTTTTTATGCGATGGTCGAGTGAAATATTTTCGACTTCGTACGTTTGTCCTTGCCAAGTTTCAAGGTTTCCATAGAAATTGAGGGAATTTTTCCTGGGTTCATCAGAATTTGATTCTGGAGTTCCCCAATTTGCCAGAAAAAGAATGCCGAGCGCGGCAAGAAAAATAATCGTGAGGTGCTTCATACTCATCCTTTATTAATGTCGTGATAAATTTTGCTATATATTTACTATACTCGCATTTAATCTTGCAAGAAGATACCCAAGAAAGGAACTATGATAACATGATAAAAAGATTTATATGTTGTATTAAAGTAAGTCATCATTTTTTATGTTCATGAAAGGTTATTATGATGTACACCCAATATCCTCATGTTGATAGTGCGACCTTCAGCATGTATCGCGTATATGGCTGGATGTCGGCAGCATTGGCAATTACCGCCTCAATTGCTTACTATATAGGACAGTCTGCTGCGTTGTTTAAAAGCATTTTCTCTAATCCAACATATGTAGGTGCGATTATATTTTTGCAGCTGGGCTTGGTGCTCGCTATCTCATTTCTACTTAATCGTATGAGCTTTATGACAGCAGCGATTCTGTTTACGATTTATGCGTGTTCAGTAGGCGTTACGATGTCAGCTATTTTTTTTATGTATCAAGAGACGTCTATTTATATAACTTTTTTTGTGACTGCCGCAATGTTTTGCGCAATGGCTCTTTACGGATATTTTACGCAAGCAGATCTAACATCGATTGGTAGTGTTGGATTCATGATCCTTATTGGAATGATTTTGACCGGACTTATCAATCTTTATTTTCAAAGTGCTAGTGTTTCTTACCTGCTTTCGGCTGTTGGGGTAGTGTTGTTTAGTTTATTAGCAGCATATGATGCGCAAAGAATTAAATTACTCGCTCGTCAGTTTGTTTATGATCATGAAACAGCCAACAAAGTTGCGCTGTTTGGCGCATTGTCGCTCTATCTCGATTTTATTAACTTATTTTTGTCGCTCTTGCGTTTTATGGGTGCTCGGCGTAATGATTGAAAGAGCACGACATAATTATGTTCTGTGTTCGGGAATGGTGAATATTGTCAGAAAGAGAGCTTGCCATCCGAGCTCTCTTTCTGATTATCAAAGGAAGTTGTATGAAGTACATGATAGTCATAAGTGCGTTATTATGTGGTGGTTATCCTTTCTTATATGCCAAGTTGCCCAAAGAAATGACGCGCAACACTCGCTATAATATGCAGGTAGAAAGCACCGTAGGAACGGCTGACAATGGCAATATAATCCCTCAGAAAGATGAATTAGAAGCAGTTGTCGAGCGTCAACGCCAAGGACAAGAGGTAAAATTTATTGGTGATCGCTCTGCTCAACAATCACAAGCATCTGCTACGCCATCTGCAAAAACTAAGAAACCTTCTCCCACTCGCCAGAACGGAAAATCGTCACAGGCCAAGACGGTACGAGCATCCGATGTAGCGCGTCAAAAAGATCCAAATTACAATGCTCCAGCAGCAGCGTATACAGAAAGTACGGTAATTCCAGGATTTAATGAAAAAGAATTTACTGAACAACGAAGAAAGGCTTCGGTAGCACTTGTTGCAAATGGAGCTGAATATCTCAAAACACACCCTGAAAATGAAGCTATGAGTGCATTTACCTTTAATAAAGACTTCATCGATGGCGAGATATATTTGTTTGTATACAATCTTGATGGCGTTTGTTTAGCGCAGGGGTTGCAAGAGTACTATATATGGGACAATCAGTGGGATTTAAAGGATGATTTTGGTAATTATATTGTGCGCATCATTATCGAAAGCGGAAAAAGCGGTGGTGGATGGGTTACCTACCAATGGCGTAATTCAACCAAGATAACGTATGTCCAGCAAGTGGTAAAAGATGGCAATGTATATGTCATTGGTGCTGGTTATTATCCTCATTCCAAACGAGATTCTACCGTAGGCTTGGTTCGTAGCGCTGTTGAGCTTTTTAGAGAAACCTCGCGTGCTGGTAAAGACGTTCAAGAAGCATTCGGAAAAATTAGCTATCCACTCGGGAAGTTTGTATACGGCGATCTGTACCTTTTTGCGCTTGATTTTGAAGGAAATATCGTTGCTCAGGGCGATCGTCCTGGTTTAATCGGGCAAAACAGTATTGATTATCGCGATGCAGAAGGACGGTATGTCAATCGTGAAATCATTGAAAAATTACAAAAAACAACTGAAGGTGTTTGGGTGGAGTACGAATCCAAGCGAGCTCACAAAATTACGTATGCTGAAAAAGTGACCGATGAAAAGGGAAAGAATTATTTTATAGCTTGCGGTTATTATCCTGATGCTGGGCGCGATGAAGTAGTTGATTTGGTTCGCCAGGGCTATGTCTATATGCAGGGTCATGGAAAGAGTCAAGCAGCAGAAGAGATTAACAGTAAGGTAAGTAATGCTTTTCGTTATGGAGACTTGTATGTAATGCTCTATGATACCAAAGGCAATTGCATAGCACATGGTGGGAATCCCGATTTAATAGGATCGAATCAATGGGACGTGCAAGATGAGTATGGTAAATATATGGTGCGCGAGATGATTGCTAAAGCAAAGGACGGTGGTGGATGGGTCGACTTTATGTTGAAAAATGCCTTCTGGTTTGTTTACGCAGAGCTAGTCACTCTTGGGCAAGATGAGTATGTCATAGCCTCAGGCCTCTATCCGATTTCTAAGCCAGAAACGATGCAGCTGCTTATTAAGAGCGCAATAAGCACGATTGAAAGTAATCCGCGTTATATGGCATTTGGCCAGATATCAGAAAGAAACGGTCGCTTTGTGCGAGGGGATTTGGATGTTTTTGTTTTTGACGACAAAGGAATCTGCTATGTGTGGGGTGAGGACCACAATTATATCTGGCGTCAAATGTTTAATGCCAAAGACGAAGATGGTAGAGAATATGTAAAACTGTTTATCAACACGGCAAAAAAAGGTCCGGGACGAGTAGTATTTAAAGAACGTGGCAAACAAAAAATAGCGTATGTAGAGCCTTTGGAAAAGGATGGCGTATTTTATGTTGTAGGATCTAGCTTTTTTCAATAGCGTTTGATAGCGTAAAACACACAACACGGCGCATTGTCCTGTGGAAAGCCTCTCCGCTCATTGGACAATGCGCCGTGTTTTTATGTGTCATAATTATGCTAATTGAAGTGAAGTCTTTTGTGCGACGGCAACAATGTTTTCACTATGTTCTTGTTCTGGAAGTGTGAGTGCATATATGGTCTCTCCATCGCGCTTTATGAGCTGGGGTTTTAGTAATTCCTTAAGCTGTTCATCGCGAATAAAATTTTTAGGATTTAATTTTTGTTTTGCGCGCGCGAGTACTTGTTTACGTAGCTGCGGGGTAAGTGCATGAAAACTGAATTCATCGGCATCAAATTCTCTCTGTTCCGATGTAACTTTGCCATAGATCATAGACCACAAGCTGTGTTGGTAATACCAGTGTCCAGCTTCATGCGTGCAAGCACGTGCTAATTCAATGGCATCATCACCGATTTCTCGCTCATTGATCCAGATTGCTTGCGCACTGGTGACTCCGGTTGCAGAGCCTAGATTACACTGATCAAGCTGGTAAATAGGCATGTCAATCACAGGGCAATTGGCTTGTTTTAAGCTATCTATGATTATGGTGCGCGTTTTTTTGTTTGCAGGTCTTGAACCAAAATCTTGTTTCTGTTGTGCACATTGTTCTTTGGCAAAGGTTGTTGTGCGGTATGCTTTACCAATTTGATGTACGAATGCAATGTCGTCTTTGGGATTAAACGTAGGATCGTTTTTTAAGTGTTCGCATGCTTGCCAAAAATCTTCTTCACGAGGATGTTCATGATTAAAAATAGCATCGTTACGCTTTTTTGATTGTTGTGGTGAAGTTTTGGTAGTTTTTATAGTCAAAGGACGATCATCTCGTTGCGAAAATTTTGGAGATCTCCCGTAGAGTGCTAGTGCGATAATACCTAATGCTGTGATATCTATCAGAAAAAGTATTTTTTGTGTACGTGTTTCCATAGAAAACCTCCATATAATGTTCTTAGGAATTGAGCGATGTCATTGTGAATTCATCGCTTATAAAAATGACCGTGTGAATCTAATGGCACGTGGTGAGTAAGGTGAGCCCGTGCGTATTCCTGCATGGTATGAGCATCAAGTATGAGCAAGAACGATGTTCCCGTACGCGTGTCCAATACCACACTTAAAAGAACGCCATCATCTTCAGTGTTGCCGGTTGGTGCTGCTACGAACACTGGCTCACCTGGGTAACAGCCGTCTTCATGCCACAAGAGCGTATTACCATTAGTGACATCAAGCTTAATAAGATGAGTCATGGTAGTTTGATGTGTGGGAATATGTGTTCCGTAGACAAACGTATATGGTTTGCCATGCGCTACTTCGTAGTTAATGTGAGGCATTTCCAAACTCATTTCACTTAGGGTGTGCAAATCAATCTGCTTATTTTGCAGATCGATGGTAAAACGAGTGGGTTTTGCTTTGGGAATAATAGGATTTTTCCCTTCACGGTACGGTTGAAGATTGAAACTCGAAACAATGCTTTGATCTTCATAGATCGGTACGTCGATGATTAACTTGCCTCCTTGTTCGTAGGCATTGATGTGGTGAAGATAAAAAAGCGGCGGAGCGTTGAATTTACCTATTGTGTTTCCGGTGTGTTTGTCGAGTACCAGAATATTGGTTTTCTGTTTTGGGTACCAAACATAGGTTTCTAAAAATGATTTATTGCCTAAGAGCAGATCAATAGGATTAACGCGCAATGGTGGTTCGATAAATACGAGGTACTTGTCAGTGTATGCAAAGCTATGCATATAAGCTGGATAGCTAACGTTAATTTTTGCGAGTGGAATGCGCCTGGTGCTCTGTGCCTTTATTTTGTAAGGAATATAGGTACTCGTATTACCAAATTGGATTGCATAGCCATAGAGATCGCCCGTTTTGTCATCTTGATGGAGATGCGCACAGGAATAATGCGCAGAAAGGTTATCGTCAAACTTCAGTAATCCTTGTTGAGAAAAGTCTTTAGGATCGAAGGTGTGATACAGGGGCGTTTCGGTAATGGCGCAAAAGTTTCCATCTAAGCAGCAAATATCACTTGCCCCATTATCATAGGTTGGTTCAGAATCTTTGAGGAGTGATCCAAGTTTTGAAAACAAGCCTCCTTTGGCTTCTGTTTGCATGCCAAATTTTTCCTGTTCATGGACCTGATCCCAGTACTGAGAGCGCAAATAGTGATTTTGATAGGTGATGTTGCCTTGATCACATGAGAAACGGTGTAATAGTGCGCAGCCATCAAAAAATGCATATGCTTGGCTCTTATTGTGTTCAAAGAGAGCTGGCCCAGTGCGAAGCAGTTCACCTTGCAGCCACGCTGGAACTTTTCCGGTAATGCGAAGCTTTTGAGGTATGTTCGTTTCCTCTTTTAATGAGGTAAAGGCGAGATGGACTGAACTGGATTTTGCATGAGTGGATTCAACGGTTGTTTTAGGGCGAGTTTTTTTCTTATGAAATCGTGATGGCTTGGTCCGGCGCTTCTTTTTGCCCTTGGGTTGTTGTGAGGTTTCTGGATGTGGTTCTGGAGTGCAATTGTGGATAACAGATTGGTGTAAGGTAGGGAGATGTTGAGTTGTACCTGAAGTAGGCATTTTAAGATAATAGGAGCCTACACCACCGATTCCCGTGAAAAGCAGTGCAATAAAAGTTATCTGAATAGGGTTCAGCTTGAACATGGTATAACACTCCATTAATAATCCAAACCATATAAATTACTGTTTTAATATAATATAAAAATTACTATGTGGCAATTGGTTGCAAATCAGGAATAACGTGCTCGGTTATTCCTGATTTGCAAAGGTAAGCTATCAGTTAGCTTGATGCTTTAAAAGGTATGGCGTTGTCCTGCAACAGTAATTTTGACGCGAGCCATTTTCATGGGCATGTAATGATAAGGAACTATTTCTTGCTCAACCACGCGAATGTTGTTTGGTGCGGCTCCACGTGCGATTGCTTGCTCTGTTGCCTGTTTAATTAATGATTCTATGATAGCTTCACGCTTTTCAAGGCACACTACCGTATCAATAGTTCCAGAAATTTCGGCAAGTGCTGCACCATACGCGTTTGCCACATCTGCAAATTCAGGAATGATTGCTTGTTCTGCAAGAACCGTGTGCTTGAAAAGTGCGCTTGCGCCTCCGGTAAGTAGTAAAGGAAGTTGGCCATGTGGCCCCGCTATTTTTTTGGCAAGCGTTTGAATAGCATCTTGTGCTTTATCAAGAAATGCCTTAGCGTCCTGTCGAGCCATAGGAATTCGTGATGTATCTGCTCCTGCGATTGTGACGTTTTGCAGCAGAAGTGCAGCATCGGTTAGAGTGAGCGTATTCCCACCAAATGCATATGCCTGTTGTTTCAACCGTTTTCCACAGCTCATGGGTCCGACTTCAATGTCATGGGTATTTTGTTTCAGATGGCTTCCGCCTCCTAATCCAATAGAAAGCACGTCAGGCATTGGAAAATTTAACATGATTCCACCTATGGAAGATGTATGAAGCGATCGGCGAGCAAAGCCGTTATGTACGATGCCTACATCGGTTGATGTTCCTCCAATGTCAGCGACAATGGCATCCGATACGTTGGCTAATTTTGTAGAACCGACGAATGAGTTTGTAGGTCCTGCTGATATAGTAAGTACCGGAAAAGCAAGTGCTTCTTCAAGTGAAAGGAGTGTGCCATTATTTTGCGTGACATAGAGAGGGCATGTCATTCCAAGTTGCTCGAGTGAAGTTTGTAAGGCTGCAAAACCATGCGACATACTTTTTTTCAGCGCAGCGTTAAGTATAGTAGAATTTTCACGTTCAAAAAAACCGATCCCACCCAATTGATGCGATAGAGAGGTTGGTATCGTGCAGATGGATGCTATATGCGTCGCAACCTCGAGTTCTTGTTCGTGGTTAATCGGAGAGAATGTTCCTACAATAGCAATGCTTTCAGCACCGGCATCGATGAGGCTATTTACAGCGTTATATACTTCCTGTCTATCGATCGGTGCAGTTTTTCTACCATCACACTCAAAACCGCCGCTAATGGTGTGTATACCTGCATGAATTGCAGTTTTAAGGTTCTGGGGCCAGCCGCTACATGAAGGAAGTAGCGTGGAGTGCGAGCCGGTAATACGAATTGTGCCTACGCGAAAAAGATCTTCGCATTGTAGTATGGCATTGGTACCATGTGTTGTTCCGACAAAAACTCCGCTGATTTGTGATGGAAGTAGAGATGTTTGTTCAAGAAGATTCTTGAGGGCTTGTGTAAAACCGGTATCAATCGAATCGGTAGTGGTTACTTTGGTTGTTGCATGGATAGCAGTGTCCTGTCGAACAAGCACTGCATCGGTATTGGTACCCCCAATGTCAACGCCAATAGTATAGGTATTCATCATAGTTTCCCTTGAAATCATAATGCGCTTGTGTAATCCGTGTCATAGCCAAAATAACGTGGCCCGGTTAATGCTAAACCCTTTTTGGTTGTCCATAATGGATCGGAGTAAAAGGTAATAATGGATACCTGCAGACCATAGGTAAGCATTTCGGTGGTTATGGCTCTTCCGGTCGTGGTATCAAGAACAGCGATAACATCAGGTGTGGTAGCGATAACACGCCCATTGATAGTCACCATGAGATTTTCGTTTTGATAGGAAACGAGAGTTTGATTACCCTCTTTATCCACAATGGTTGTAGTTCCGACTAAAAATCCTCGTTCTACTGCTTGATCAACATGTTTTATGGTTCCCTGTGCAAGGAGTTTTCCTTGTGTTGTGTGCAAAAGATTTTCAATAGGGGTCTTAGTATGCTGAATAGCATTTCCAAGATTTATTGCACGTGTAATAGATCCTTTAATAGCCGCTTTTTGCGCTTGCGCACCAGTCATGATGTATGCAGCAAGTGCCGCATTTGAACCGAAGGCTATGGTGATTTGGCGTGCGAGGTGTTCCATAGTAAGTGCCGAATCGGTTTCTAGGGTAACCGCATTGCCATGCTCATCGCTTAGAAATGCAGGTGTTGCGGTAATGCCATGGATATTGAAAGATGACATATGCACTTCGGGAAACGCGCGTCCAATGCTATCAGCATCAAGTACGGGAACCTGCAACATACCAGCAATGGTCAGAGGAGTAAAAGCATTCGAGCCGCCAATTTCTGCGGGCATAATGGCAGTTGGTTTTCTGCCGAAAAAGCGTTCGATGCTGTTAAAGATTGCTTGAAATTCTTTGCCGCTTGGTAGTTTTTCGAGTGCGACGAGTGGGGCACCCATAAATGCAACAGGCACTACCAAATCATCGTAATGGAGCTCGTCAACACTAAGCAGAGTAATAGGGCCATGTCGGCCTATTTGTTCTCGAGTTACCAAGACATCAAGATAAGGGCTTCCGCCACCACCTGATCCAAGAATGGCCGATCCAAGAGCTAAAGATTCGAGCATGTTTTCGGTAATTTTTTGCATAAAATTCCCTTGGTGAGTGAAGAAAAAATAACAACACTTATAAGTGCAATGATGAATGCATCGAGAATTGGGACGTCAGTGAACATAAGAATATTGTTCATGCTTAGTAGTCCACCAATAACACCGCTTGCCCAGCTTGCAATGCTTATAGTAGATACGTGTTGGCATGAATGTGTGTTGATGTGTTGTAGTAAATACTGTATTGCAATAACGCCTCCCATGCTGCTGATCAAGATTCCCATGCCATTTAATACCTCTTCATAGGAGCTTAGAATGTCAAGGCATGACAAGATAGTACCTGCAAAGCCTAAAACTAGGGTACGTAGGACTAAAGAACTTTTTGGCAAAAGTTGCTCTAGTACAACGGTCGCAGAATAGAGATTTGTGTTATTTGTTGTCCATCCTGCAAGAACCAAGAAGCTTACTACAGCACCTTGCCATATGATGCCACCGGTTCCTATAAGTGCATCAACTAAAGAGTTGCCATTGGTATGCGTTCCAATATATACGCCAGCGTATTCGAGTAGCGGCAGAGCAAGTAAGAAAAATAAAATGATGCTACCAATGCCTGCCCGTTTTGTTCTTGCAAATCGATAGTAGGTGGGTAAATCAACTACGGCTAGTATTGCGGCTGCCATAACAAGGGAGACACCGTGATAATAGCTTTTCCCTGTGATTGATGGGGTTATGCCGCTACCGTACGCTTGATATGTTGCATAAGCAAGTACGCCGATCAATAAAGGCATGCTGATACGTGATAATACATCAAGTGTTTTTATACCAAAAACGGCTACAATTGATATGATCACGCCAATAATGATATTGAGTGTCATCAGTTGTGGTGTTATGCCAAACATGAGAGATGCGCTTTTTTGAACGCTCAACGAAATGACGATTAATTGCAGTGCAAACCAACCGACGAGACTTGTGGTCATAATGATGCCAAGTAGGTGCGCACCAATGCCGCCGAAGTAGCGGAGTGCATTTTGGATAGTGGTTGCCTTTGTTGCGTGAGCCATGATCGCATTGATGATGCCGAGAACGCATAGAACACTATTGCCTATAATGATTGCCAGAAGAGCATGGGAAAAGCCATACGTTTTTCCAAGCTCTTGGCCAATCATGAGGACCGGCAGGCAAACGGCACCCCCAATCTGTATGCTGATGAGCTGGAGCCAGGATTGTTTTTCCAAAGATTCTTTATTCATGATTTGATTCCTTGATGGTACAGTTCATTATTCTTTTTCAAGACATGGCGTAAGGTGGTTGCATAAATATGTGTCGTGCAAAAGGGAATGCCTAGGGTTATGGCACTTATTTCTCTTTGTGCTGTACGTGATATGTTTGCTTCGTGTCCAAGAGCATTTTGAAGTATCAGCAAGAGAGGGTCAAAAGACGGATTTTTAAAAATCTCATGTTCGTGATACTCCAGATGATCACATAGTTGCAGAGAATGATATTTTTTATTTTTGATGTCATATATGGCTTCATCGTCTTCTATAACCAATGCCGCAGAGCTAGGCGTTAGTGAGCAAGTTTCTAAAAGGTGGTCGATTTCATTCATCTCTAGATACTTAAAACGATTTTCGTGTGGCGCAAATAGAGCACGAGTGCATTGTACTTCGGGAGTATCATTGTTTTCGCAGGAGTATTGTTGCAGTACTATTGGTACATTATTATGAAGAGCATTATTAAACATTAACGTAAGTCCATCAAGAAATGTGTAGGTTGATTGTGGTTTGTTACGTGCTTGTGTTGATGGTTTTTGAGGCTCAACGGCTTGTTCAGCTATTATAGTCTTGAATGTGGCTAGTTTTGCGGTGTCTGGTTGGTACAACATGCTTTGTTTGGCGAGCTTCTTGAGGTGTTCTTCCGATGCATCAATCAGAAAATTTTTCATGGCTTCTTGAAGCTTGTTGGATAGTTTAGATGTTGCTTCATTGTCTTCTGTTGTGGGTTTTGGTTGTAAATGGGATAAAGTATTTACTGATTGTTCCATTCCATGAGTTGCAGCAAACAGCTTAATCAAATGCTCATCTTCAGCGGTTATAATTTCTGCAAGAGGTTTTTTAAGTGCACTTTCTATGAGCTGCGTAAGCGATAGCTTGCGTTGTGGAGACTGGATATTTGGCAATTTCGTAACAGCATCTTGAATGAGTTTAAGTTGTGTTCCGAGTTGTAGGATGTTTCTTGATGAAAATCCTGACTTGGCGAGTGAACATAAGATACTTGCCCTAAGCTGGCACTTGTTGTCGCATACCTGTGGGTCTAGTTGATGGAGTTTTCCTTCTGAAAATGCATGTAGACCAGAAAAAGCGGCATTAAGGGTAAGTGTCAGGCGGTTATGTACAGCCTTTCGTTGTTCTGAATTTTGTATGACATCAGTTTCAAACAAAAGGGTCTTTGGAGTACAGTCTGTTGGATGTGCCTTAAGGTGAAAAGAGTCTGCAAATAATACGCCGATAAACAATAATAATAGAGTAAGCATAGTACTTCCTTTTGTGAAGGTGTGCACTTTACGCGCGTACCATGGCAGGAAGAGTGATTGACACGATCATGCGTGAACAATCCCTGTTATTTAATTCATAATGATAGCTTGGCAAACCTTATGCAAAGTGCATCTTGCGCTTGCGAAATGAAGCTATCTGCTTAGATCAACAGGAAACTGCACATGAATATGCGGCGTAAAGCAAAAAACAAAAAAATTAATTAAATAGGGGAATTAGTAAGAATAAGCACGGAGCGTGCGTCTTGAATAGGCGTAGCGCCAAGGAAGAGAAAGAGAGAATCTTGGGGAGGCAACCGTGATGACTGAATTGGTAGCTAAGATACTATGAGATTGTTGAGCGTGGGTGGTGTGCGCGGGTTGCGAATTTTCACCACTGCCCATCACACCATGCAGGATGTGCTTAATCATGGCAATATCCTTATAAGTAATAAAGGGTGAATACATACTAATGCATATCCTACAACGGAAAATTTCTATTTGCAAGTGCCCGCTGGGGTCAAATTATAGGTGGTGTATACTACTTGCTTGGCTGTATCTACTCCATACGTCTCCGTTTGGTTGGTCGTTCAACATCAGGTTCTTGTTGCTCGGGTTCTTTTGATGATGGCGTTGCCTCTATGATTTTCGGTGTTGTTTTACCCGCTACTAATTCCTTGAGTTTGGTTAGTAAGGGTTCATTGAACTCAACAAAATCTTGCTTGGCGTAGGGGCTTAGTAGTTCATTCGAATCTTGTTCGGTGAGTCCTATATCGCGGAGAAAATCCACGGCAATGGATTGAGGAACGGTAAAGTCTTGGCTGGTAATTTGGTCGCCCGATTGTAGTAATTCAAGAAATTGATCCAGAGAAAATCCTCGGGTGCTCCAATAATGCCATGATTCTGCTAGAGTGCGTGGGGTTGCAGCAAGAAGTAGAATCGGTGTTTTTTCACTCATTTTGTTGAGGTTGAACGTCGCTGGATTAAGGCCATATTCTTGAAGGGCAGTGGCTATTGATGCTTCTGGAGTTTCGGTATCTTTTAATGCTTGCTCCATTTTTTCTAATTCGTTCTGTAGCTTTTTCTTAAGCTCATCCAATGAATGAGCAGTGAAGAATTTTGGTTCGCGACTATCAGAGGTTAGGGTATCATAAAATTCTCTTTGGATTACCCCTATAGGTGCAGTCTTTCTTTGTTGTTCTTGGTGTTCTTGTCTAATAGCTTGAGTAATTTTATCTTCTATGGTCCATTGCCCTAGTGGATTTCCTGCTGCAATTATAGATCCGGTATCGCCACCTATGAATGCATTGATGAAGTGTTCTCTGATTCTGGCATCTGGGTAAGCTCTAGCAATAACGGGGCTATTGATCAGGATATTTTGCAGTTGTTCGATAGTGTGAATGATTGGTTCGTGATGTATGTTCTGGGCATTGACACCTATGACTTCAAGGTCTACAAGATGTGCGGGTACGTACACTAATGTTTGGAGAGGATTATTACTAAGATCCAAAATCTTAAGTGCTAGCAGAGTGTTAAGCCGAAAGGGCGCAACAGTAATTTGATTATTGTTGAGATAAAGTGTGATCAATTTGGGAATTGCTTCCAGGCGAGGTGGTGAAATGAGCTGATTGTTATGAAGATCTAAGTTGGTAAGATTTGAAAACCCAGTAAGAACTGGGGGCAATCTAAGCCCATTGCCGTAAAGTTCAAGTGACTCTATGGTACTTTTTGCCTCATTGGTGATTGTGTTGAGCAAGTATTGCACCATTTGGGAGCGATTATTTTGTGGAGATGAGGTCGGATGAGTGAACCAAATTCGTACGCGAGACGGTTTGTTCTGATTTAAGAGAGTGACTAGTTTGATGTAAGCTGCTTGTAATTTCTGCCAGTCCTGGTTGATGATAAGAGAAGAAAAATAATTTTCAATATGAGGCGAAATTAATATCGTCAATTGCTGGTCAAATTTTTCGATTGCATCGGTATCGTTGTTGCTCAAATCAATGACAGTTACACCTTTTGATATTTTTGGTTCACTTTCAAGATCGTTTTCGCTGAGATCAACCATCCAGAGTTTTTTATTTTGGGTTAAATCTGGTGTGTACATGAGATCGTTATTGGGAGCGATAAGCGATAGTAGATTGGTCAATCCGCTCAGATCAGGTAGATCTTGAAGATAACTGTTTTTGATATGCAAATGTCTGATATTTTCCTTGGTGTCATTTGTCAGGTTGCTAAAAATATATTTGAGTAGGGGACTTTGGAATTCAGAACCCATCCGTTCACGTTGAGCATCTATGGTTATGAATAATATTTGTGGTTTTGTATGGTTGATGCTATCTATAAGATTTTGGATCCATTCACTATTTTCTTCAGTCAGTTTAAATGAAGCATCAAGATCCAGATTGCTGACGCCCTTCAAGGTTGGTTTGACAGAAAGCATTAATTCAGGTTTTTCTGAAATTTTCCAATTTGGATTAACAGGTTTCAGATTGATGATTGTAGCTAAGTTCTTAAGTTGATCTACTGATAGTGTGGCGGCATTAAAATTGTTGCCACCAAGGCCTAGGAAAAAGAGGTTCTTTAAGTTGGCGATGGTTTCTAGTGGTAGGGTTTCCAGCTGATTATTGTTCAGATGAAGATGCGTAATAGTTTGTTGTGCTTTCTGAGAAAGGCTTTGAAGAAGGGATTTGATGATCTCACTTTTCATTTGAGCATCAGGTATTGTTTGCTGATTTAGCGAGATGGTTAGATCATTTGGTTGAACTCCGTTAATTTTTTTCGATGCTTCGGGAACATCATCTTGTGCGTTTATGGTTATAGAAAGTGGTATTTGCTCGCAAAAAGCAAAAGAAATAAAAAATACGGTGAGGGTAAGTACTTTTTTTAACAGTTGCTTCATTATGATAAGCTCCTTTTTTGGTTTCAACAAATCAAATAACTACTCCATATGCATTAGTTTGGATTGAACTCTTTTTTCATAAGCAACCCCCATGCCGATCCTTGATTATACCCTACTTGTTTTAATGTCAATTTGTCAATAAATAGATTGGCAACAAAACGAGCTTTTCATGCAACGATACAAGGTGGGTTTTCAGTATTTTTGAATTTGATTAAGAGAAGATGAGTTTTGTATATGTGGATATTGGTATCATGAGACCTGGAGGAGGGAGTGGGATTCGAACCCACGATTCCGCTCTCACGGAATAACGGTTTTCAAGACCGCCGCATTCGACCGCTCTGCCATCCCTCCGCAAAGATGTTATTCGACTGCAAGAATGGTGTGCCCGAAAGGAGTTGAACCTTTAACCTTCAGATCCGTAGTCTGATGCTCTATCCAATTGAGCTACGGGCACATAAAATTTGTTTCTCTACCAGGGAATTACTGATAGCTGGCGGAGAGAGAGGGATTCGAACCCTCGTGTCCAGTTTCCCAGACTCTTGCTTAGCAGGCAAGCGCTTTAGTCCACTCAGCCATCTCTCCAATTAGAGATTAAAAGATCTATGCCTACAGGATACGGATTTTGCTATTTTATGCAAGAGAAACTGAGATATTTTTGTCGCATCTTCAATAAAAATTTCGCTATACTAAAAATGCTAACTAGTATCGATTGGATGGTGCATTATGTCATTGATTGCTGAAATTAAAGTTGTGCCGCAATCTGGAAAAAACGAATGGGTGCTTGATAAGTCAGGTAAATTAAAATGTTATCTTAAAAGCCCGCCAGAACGAGGACTTGCTAATAAAGAACTTATCAAAATTCTTGCTCAGAAACTTGGGGTAACGCAGAATGCCGTAGAGCTGATTTCTGGACATACGAGTAGAAATAAGCGTGTAAAAATTGAAGGTGTTGCTTCAATGGAGCACTTAATAGCACTCTTAGGCATTGAGAGGCAGCAGAATATTTTTTAATGTGTACATGAGGTATGCATGCCCTACTACAAATGGTGTGGTGTTAATATGAGTGCACAGATACTTTCTGGGGTATCATTTGCGCGCTCATATAACGAACTTGGGCTTATGTTATTTGGCCGTGATATCTCCCTGATTTCTGGCAAACAGACCAATGCTTGGCGGTATCGTAGAGCGTATTCGTTGGCATCTATTATTACGATGTTTAGACAACTTGCGTCTTTGGTTCAATCTGGGCTTCAGCTGCCACATGCATTACGTACATTGGCAAAACGACTTTCGCGCGGTCATCTGCAAGAAATAGTGTATGCGATTTCTGCTGATGTAGACGAAGGTTTTTCTCTCTCACAATCTCTGGAACATTATAGTTGGCTATTTAGCCCTATCATGATCAATATGGTGCGTGTTGCAGAACAAACAGGCAATATTGGTGTGGGGCTGGATGCCTTGAGCAACTATCTTGAATCAATGCAATATTTTCGTCGTCGCATGACCGGTGTGCTCTTATTGCCTGCGATTACGTTATGTTTTTTCTTACTAGTCGCAGGATGTCTACTTCTTTTTGTAGTGCCATATTTTCAGGATATTTTTGTACAGCTTGGTCAGCAGATTTCTGCACCTACGCGATTCTTGATAGCAGCGAGCTCATCACTTAAAGATTACCACATATTGATTATAGTTGGCATAGTAATCATGACTTTACTTGCGCAAAAAATTACGAAAAAGTTCTTTTTTACGCATTATGGCGCTTACGTTCTATTGCATATGCCATTTGTGGGACTATTGGTGCGCGATAGTGCTATCATGCACACTTTTCATGCGGTTGGTTTACTGACCTCGAGTGGCATGCCACTTATTATTGCCTTACGTGTGGCTTTATGTTTATTAGAGAATCCGAAGCTTCAATTGAATATGGCTATGGTGATTCAAGCAGTAGAAGCCGGATACACCTTTCATGATGCATTGGTGAGTCATGGTGGGTATTTTGCGCAAGAGGATGTTTTGGCTTTGGTAAGCATTGCAGAAGAATCCGGAGAACTTAGTGAAACATCGCGAGCAATTGCTCGGTTATATGAAGAAAACGTAAATCGTATCCTGCAGAAAATCACACTTCTTGTGCAACCAATTTTGGTGATCCTATTGGGCGCATTGATTACTGGTATGATTCTTGCAATTTATGTGCCACTTTTTACCGTGGCCCATCATCTCTAAAGTATACAATGTTACATAACTATTGAGAGCAAGTCTTGTGAAGATGGTTCGCAGGACATCGAATATTGCTTTCCTTTATTGATTTCTAGACAATGCATGTGATAATATAAATTCAAGTTGAAAATTATTGTTGCATATGCATGAGGTTGTTATGAAAAAAATGCTTTTTTATTCGATATTTTGGTTCATGGGCGTATTTGGGATATCCATGTCAATAATACCTCAGAATACGGTCACGTTGACCCTTCCGAATAGTCAAACATTAACTGTCTCAAGAGGAGATGCATCGTATTGGATCGCTCTTAAAGATATGCTCGAGGATGCAGATCCAGACGAGGCGGTACAAGTGCCTTATCTCGGTCCACAGGCATCATGGCAGGATATGAGTGATCTT
>JAHDWT010000008.1:12766-39716 GCA_023382795.1 Candidatus Babelota bacterium | reverse complement strand
TTCACGGTATTTGTCATCTGCTGGGTTATGATCACATAAAGGATGAAGATTACAAAGTAATGAAGCGCAAAGAAGCCACCTTGTTAAAAAAACTCTAACCGAGATATGTCATGAAATTTGCGCACACAAAGCGACTTATGCTCGTAGCAGCACTCGCTCTATTCAACATCACAAGCCACTCCATGGATTCGGATACCTCCTCTAATTCTGACTCTAACCAATTCACAGAATTTAAATCAAGGGGCTGTCCTAGATAGTTAGTTTTTAATATTCTGATTCTAGCCATCTAATCAGCATTTTCAACTGAATTTTGGGCGATGGAAAATTAAAGCGCCATTCGCACTCCTTTAAGAATAATCGAAAGTTCTTTTTTGGCACACCATTGAACTTGCGCATATGTCGTTTCGCTTGATTCCAAAAGTTTTCTATTCCGTTTATATGGTTTCCTTTTTCGGCAAATAATTTGCTGTGATTTATGCGTAAATGCTTAAACTCGGAAACATCAAGAGCATTGTAGCTTGGCAAGGAATCCGTATAAACGATTGAATCTGGCGTAACTTTTTCCTGAATTATAGGTATCAATGTTTGACTTTTGGCATCGGGAATTATTTCCGCAAAAACGCGGCCCCCACGCTTTAGAAGCCCAAATACGGGAACCTTTCCCGCAGCCCCTCTTCCTCGCTTACCCTTTCTCCTCCCTCCAAAATAACTTTCGTCTACTTCGACTTCTCCAGTAAAAGCAAGTCCGAAATTTTGATTTCGAGCAATAATTTCTCGAAGACGATGAAAAAAGATCTGGGCGGTATTTTTATTGACCCCGACGATTGCAGCCGTTGTCCTAGCTGTTGATCCAGCAACAAAGTGTTCTATGAGTTTTAAGCGTTGAGCCTTTGTGAGTTTCGATCGGTTTTTGTTCATGTTCCTAGTATAACTTTCTTAGTTATCTAGGACAGCCCCTAAATCAAAGATCAGTGATACATTAAAAGATGCCTATGGTGAACCAGTAGGAGCCATTTTATATTATCTGGGGATTCCAGTAGCAATAAAGCTCGGTGAACTTGGCATACAAGGGATTGTCTCACTCATCACTAAAACAAAAGATGTGGTAATTTGCTACAACTACACGCCCGAAGAGGCAAAGCGAGAACTGGTAGCCATACAAACTGCCGATCGACTTAATGTACATGAAAAAAAAGAAGTCGCTATCGCCGCACATTTCATCAATACCTTCAATAGTCTCTCGGGGCGTCATAAAATGATCAGTGGTGATCCAAGACTAGAACAACACGCAGCAATTCTTGAAAACATAGATCATGATTATGCCAAATTTTTATTGTGCATCAATCGTCACCACAATCAAAAACATCTAGTTGCTATGATGACTCAAGCAGACAACGACCCTGAATATGGGCCATGTCGTCCACCTTATAATGTTATCAAGTATTTAGAAAACAACCCTCATAGAGAGCGTATTAAAAAATACCTGCAAGGATTATCTCCAGAAGAACATACCAATACCACTTCTTCACCGAACAGTAGCAGCCATAACGCCTTGCCAACAAAAATCTAGGAATCAACATGTTACACATTGTTTTGTTACTCGCACTCTGTTATTTAGAAACTAGTTGTATGACCCAATCACTTCCTCAGCAACCCCCTGAAATCTCAACCATAAATCCCGAGCAACAGGCTATCAATATTCTGGCTTACAACGCTTACCTGAAAATCATCATCAATCGTCCATCAATAGATACTGCAGAATTACTCCAACAACTCACTCAGCAAGGCATCACGTGCTCAGCGTCAGATCTGGAAACCTTTAAACAACTCTCGGTCAACCTAAATCATACCATCAGTGATCGATTAGAGCGTGAAACCAATAATATGATGCCTACTCTTGCGGGAATGCTTTTAGAACTCTACCAAACTATAGAGGATCTTTATTTACAAGGAATCCCTATCGACGAGATTTACAAACAGATAGACGGTAATGGCTTTGGTAACATACTAAGTAAATCAATGCTTCAAAAAATAACGCAGGGAATTGAGGAGAAAAAACACTTAATCTTGGGCAACATCCCTGACCAAATGTGCTTAGTTCAAATTCAGCAACTTATTGCGCACAGCCCACACCCCTCCAAACTTCTTGAGGCTCTTCGAGGCATAACTGAAAAAACAAGTGATCCCTTGATGCAACTAAAAATATTGGAAATTTTTGCTGAAAAAATGGGTATTCAGGAATCGAGTATTATTGGTCCCGACTCCATAGATATCAATTATATAGGAGAATTACCTGAGGTGCTTCAAAGGCTCTGTGATCAATATAAGCATTCTGAAAAATATCCCGATAAACTTTCTAGCGCTAAACAAAGCATTCTTTTTCTAGGAGAACCAGGGACCGGGAAAACATTTACTGCGCGAGCATTTGCAAAAGAATTACATGCCGGATTACTTGAAATTAACTGTTCACAATTGCTCGACAAATATGTCGGAGAATCAGAAAAAAAATTAGAAGATCTTATCAAGCAAGCAGAACGCTATACAAACCACTTTGGTCGTTGCCTAGTATTTTTTGATGAATTTGACACTATTGCCCGCAGACGTGGTGAGCGGGGCATGGAACATATTCACACTACCCTCAATCGACTCCTTTCAATTATAGAACAAAAAAACAATAACCCGAATCTTATCTTTATCGCAGCAACCAACTCACAACTTGGAGACCTCGATCCAGCTCTCACGCGATCAGGACGATTTGGCATTCATATAGAATTTAAATTGCCAACATGGTCCGAACGCAAACACCATTTATCCATCATTATTGAAACAAACTATGCTCAAAACATAGATCAAGGCAGTGTCGATTTGGAATCGCTTGCGCGTTTAACCGATGGATTCAGCCCTGCCGATCTGAAAAAAATTGTTGATAATGCGATAAAACTAGCCTGTTATCATAAGCGAACCGCAACTATGCGTGATTTTTTACAAGAAATAGATGTCCTTCAACGCGACAAACACGCGCAACGAAAAAAGCGTGAGCGCTGACAATCAATGTGTTAGATCTTAAACCACTCCGGTTTGCGGTAGGCGAGAATGAGGACCCCTATTAAATTGGGAATTGCTACAAACGTTAAGACGGTATCCATGATGCTCCAGATGAGAGGAACACTCATAAGCGATCCGAGAAATATAACGCTCACTGCAAAAAGTTGATACCCTAATATCCAGCGATTTTTGGTGAATGAAGCGAAGGCTTGGCTTCCATTAAAACAATTTCCAATGGCCGTAGTAAGCACAAACAATAAAATGCTCATCATGAGCACAGAACGCCCCATAAACGGAGAGTGCAATTTAAATACTTCGTACATGAGCGTATTACTAAAACCACAGTCAAGCCATAAGCCAGTTACCAACACCATAAGTCCAGAAAGAAGCGAAAGAAACGCATCGGCACCCATAGAAAACATCGCTAAAATGCCTTGATCTGTCGGTGTTTTAACATCAGCCATAGCATGAGGAATAGATGATGTTCCTAAACCAGCTTCAGTGATAAAAATACTCTTATACACACCAGCGCGAATAGCCTGGCAAATAGTGGCGCCAACAAATCCACCCAATGCTGCAGAAGGTGAAAGGATATTAGAAAAAACAAGAGAAAGCGCATGTTTAAAAGCGATTGGATTTTTAAGAAGGATAAAGAGAGCAAATGAAATATAGAGAACTGACATAACTGGAACCAATTTGCTTGCAATATAACCAACGCGACTAGCGCCACCACGTAGCACCAGCAACACGATCAGCGCGAGAGAAAATCCTGTAATCCAATGCGGAATAGCTTCTTGAGCGAAAATTCCTGCCAAGGTATTCGCCTGCAGTCCCGACCAGCCCGCCATTAAGAAGAGCATTGCAATTCCATACCAAGAAGCCACAAGTGGACTCACTTTTCTTAAATACTCCATGGGACCACCAATGATATGTCCGTCTGGCATACGAACGCGTGTGTGAAGAGCGCACACCACTTCGGTAAATTTAGTAACTGATCCAAAAAACGCATATGCCAGCAACCAGAACAAGGCACCAGGACCTCCAGTTATAATAGCAATGGATGGTCCAATAATATTACCCATGCCTAATGTTGTTGCCATAGCAGTAAAGAGTGCGTGAAAAGGGTTGATGGTATCGACTTTGTTATTGACACCTTTTTCTGCGATTCCACAACGCACCAGTCTTATAAAATGAGAAAATGCACGAATCTGTGGAAATTTCATCTTCACGGTTAATATGAGCGCGGCAGTTAAAAATACAAACGTAGCTGGCACTACCAAAAAATCATTAAAGGCGTTTACCATCTCTAAAATACTCATAAAAACTCCACATTAAACAGTAAGAAGAATATCGAAGAATTGTTTATAGACATCTTCAATTCTAGGATTTTTTAGCCAGAAAAGATAGCGCATACCGTATAAGCTGATCAAAAGTGGTCGAGCTATTTTGATACGTCTCTCGCACATATTTAATCGCTTCATGTATTTCGGGTTTCGAGTAGTTCAACGATTCGAGTACCTGTATCACTTCCTGCCATTGCACTGCGGCGCCATCATGCGCAATAGACACACCAGATTTGATGAGTTTTGCCACTTTGTGCTTAAGATGCACAATCATTTGTTCTGCTTTTTTTGCTCCTATGCCACTCACCGAACTCAGCTCTTTTTCAGCACCATTTTGCACTGCGGCAAGAAAGCGCTCAACGCCCAAATCGGCAAGCACGGCAAGCGCAATCTTGGGACCAATCCCAGAGCATTCTAAAATCATGACAAAGACGGTGCGTTCCAATGCGGTTGAAAAACCATAAAGGCTTGGTCCTTGTTCTTGATTCCAATGCATATAGGTCAAAATGGTCGCCTCGCGATCTCTTTGATAACATGATCCCATGGGAACCAATAAGGCAAATCCAACCCCATGAACTGATAAAACAACGCGATGCCCCTCTACATCAGTTACGGTACCTTGCAAGAAATCAATCATAATACTCCTAGAATAGATTATATGGTACCCTTTTAGAAAAAACCAAACCGATGCAACCGTCAACTATGAACATGTTTCGTGAATTACCGCTACGAAATTGACAATCCCCCCCATTCTGCTACATTTTTAGCAAGTATTTGACTGATTACGCGGGAATAGCTCAGTGGTAGAGCGTCGCCTTGCCAAGGCGAAGGTCGCGGGTTCGACCCCCGTTTCCCGCTCCATAGAACTCATCTTAACGTCACTAGTTTTGTAAAACATCAGATTTCTGTTAAAGTAAAAACAATCGTACGTTTTCGTTTTTAAGGATCAAACCTTCTATGAAGTCTATCATTCAAGAAGCCTCTTCTATTGCCAAAGCGGTTGAATTAGCCTGGGCTAAAGCAGGGAAGCCTCAACAATTTTCAATAAAAATATTCCAGGAATCTGAAAAGAATTTTCTTGGCATGACCAGTAAACCTGCCAAAATTGCTTTTATTTTTAATGATACCCAAGATTCTACCAATAAGATCGTCAAGAAACATATAGAGCAATCAAAACAACTACGTACTTCACAGCCACAACCAAAAGAATTCAAAAAACAAGAGCGGGAGAAGGGCACGCAGCTACAAGAACTTTCACCCACTCCAAAGGTATCCACAACTCCCAAGGATCAAGAAGTATCTTCAAAAACGTCTACCCTTTGGATAACAGAACACAGTGAATTTGTACGAACCTGGCTCCAAGATATTTTGCAATCACTTGGCTATCAACAGGTCAAATTCTCTCTTGATACACAAAAACAGTTGCTCAAAATTCATTTTTCTGTGCCACTTATTAACGACGCGGCCAAGGAAAAACATCTTTTTCGTAACATCGCTTTTCTCATGCTGCAATCGCTACGTCGCGAATTTAAACGGCCACTTAGACATGCACGCGTAGTTTTGCTCAGTGGTGAGCGCCAATAACTAATAATGAGCACGACAAAAAACATTTTTTATCAAGAAACTATCATAGCGCAATGCACTCCTCAAGGCAGGGGTGCGCTTGCGCTTTTGCGCTTGTCTGGGGATGACGCACTTCAGATCGCCGCCCATCTATGCAAGCTTGCGTCACGCAAACAACTTGAAGAAGCTCCCAGTCATACGGTCCATGCAGGATGGGTTATCGATCAGGACAATAGCCACATTGATCAAGTTATGATTATTGTGATGCACGCGCCACGGACATTTACGGGTGAACATGTCGTGGAAATTACCTGCCACAATAATCAATTTATTATAGAAGCAATTGTACAACGTGCACTCGCATGTGGAGCACGCATCGCACAAGAGGGCGAATTCGCAAAACGCGCCTACCTGAATAAAAAAATAGATTTAGTGCAAGCGGAGGCCATCAATGAGCTTATTCACGCCAACACGCAACAGGCTCTCAAACAGTCACTCTCCCAGCTTGAAGGAAGCTTGTCTCATCGCATCACGTATCTTGAACAAGAAATTTACAAAGCGTTAGCTCTTTCGGAAGCAAGCTTTGAATTTTTGGACGAGGAAATTGATTTTGGCATCCAAATTAAACACCTTGTTGAGTCGCTATTAAAAGAAATTAACATTCTCAAACAAAATTTTGACCAACAACAACACATTAGGCAGGGAATCCGTATCGCGCTCATTGGATCAGTCAACGCTGGCAAGTCATCGATTTTCAATGCACTATTGGGTAAAAATCGTGCTATTGTCACCGATATTGCCGGTACAACACGCGATGTCATTGAGGCCGGTGTCTATCGTGATGGTACGTATTGGACACTGGTAGACACAGCAGGATTAAGAGAAACCAACGATGTTATAGAGCAGGAAGGAATTAAACGCTCGCTACACGAGGCGCAGCTCGCTGACATTATTCTTTTAGTTTATGACCATAGTAAATATCTCGGACAACACGAAGTCGAAATCTATACCGATATTGCAAATCGCTACGCCCACAAAATTCTCATCGTAAAAAGCAAAGCTGACCTCCCTTCATCTGGAGAAGAGCTATGCTTGCCGTCCCATACTGTTCACTTGAACGCAAGTGTTCATCAACAATCAACCGTTGCCCAACTTGAGGCTGAAATCAAATCCAAAATAGAAGCCATCCTATCCGATGCCCATGCACCATTTCTACTCAATCAGCGCCAATTTAATCTGATACTCGGTCTAGAAAAAAAACTTTACACACTACTTCCTATGCTCCAAGAAAACACTCCCTATGAGTTGGTTTCATACCATCTTAAAGAAGCACTTGCGGATTTCGCAGAGCTGACCGGAAAGTCGATAACAGATCAGGGAATGGAAACCATATTCAGAACATTTTGCATCGGCAAATAATCCAACAAAACCATTTATTTATTTCTATTTGAAATGATATCTTTAAACAAAAAGTGTCATTGAGCAAACCAAAAGGAGATGGTAATGGATTATCAGGTTCACGAAGAGATGCGTCTTATTCAGCGCAACGCCTTGCAACAACTTAAAGAGAATTGGAAGTGGTATTTTCTTCTTGGCGCCGGCTTAGCGGTAATTGGAGCGCTTGGTATCATGTACGCGTTTACTGCGACACTGGTCTCAGTTGTCTATCTGGGTGTACTCCTGGTAGTTGCCGGCTTTTTTGAAGCCTTGCAAGCATTCAGACTCAGCAAATGGGGCGAGGCCTTTTTGCGAGCTCTGCTGAGTATTTTGTACCTAGCAGCCGGATTCTTTATGATTTTTCAGCCAGCAATCAACGCCCTCACACTCACATTGGTCTTGGCAGCCTTTTTTGTTATCTCCGGTATCATGAAAATTATTTTCTCCATAACTCGCCACGTTCCTCACAAGGGATGGCTGCTGCTGAGCGGGATAATAAGCATTTTCCTTGGTGTGCTTATCTGGACACAATGGCCTTACTCAGGATTGTGGGTACTAGGCACTTTGGTTGGTATAGAATTGCTGTTCACAGGAAGTTTTTGGATCATGCTCGCACTTAAGGCACGAAAATTATCTGTTTAAATTAGTTGTGCACTGGAAGTAATAAAAGAGCACACAGGTTTTACCTAGATCGGCAAAACCTGTGTGCTCTTTATATTTTAGATTATCATGACTATGAAATCACGCGTATTTCACCACGGCGATTTGGCCATTGTTCATCTCTGTTGCCAGTAATAACCTTGCCTTGAGTATCACGCGCAGGAATTTCTGACCCACGAGCGACAATCTTAATATTTTCACGCGCAATACCAGCTGCTACAAAACGATCTGCAATTTGCTTAGCGCGTTCTTCAGAAAGAGCCATGTTGTAGGTTCTTGAACCTGCAGCATGACATGCGTGCCCTTCAATAACAATCGTTGGATTTTCACCTTCTGCAATCATCTTTCTTGCGAGCTCAATGTCCTTTTGCACAGCATCATGTTGTTCTTTGGCTATATGGTGATCATCAAAGCTAAAGTATATTGCCTTAAAAGAATCATTTGCTGCTTCTTCTACCCAAGAAAAATCATCAAGAGGAAGATCCGCTTGTGCTGTTACTTTGCCCTGGGCTGCTTGCGCATCATTTTCAACCAACGTGAATGCTTCGACATCTTCATCAAAGAAGCTTACTTGCTCGCCAGCAACGGGAATATTGACCTGTGCGGCAATTTCTGAATTCTTTATCTTAACTGGTTCGACCTTTTTCTTCTTTCCACCGCCACAGCCAGGAATGCTGACCAACAAAACGAGGAGAAAAAATGAACCTTTTTGTAAATTCTTTAACATAATATCCTCCGCATGCGGAATTATACTACCTAGATAATTATTATGAGCACCGGTACTTTAGCACATTTCTCGCTAATTTTCTACTCATATTAATTGTTATGAAGTATGCTTAAATGAAATATGTCGGTTTTAGGACAACCATGAAAAAAATTATTATCAGCGAAAATCCCTGGCAAACGCGTATCGCAATTACCATTAACGAGCGTTTGCAAAATATCTACTTTGAATCGCATACCGTTGCTTCATTGGAGCGCTGCTACTTTAAGGGGAAAATAACCAAGGTTCTCCCTGGCATCCAAACAGCTTTCGTGGATATCGGCCAAGAAAAAGCTGGCTTTCTTCATATCTCGGAAATAGATCGTGAGATGGCTTTTGCACGCATGAGCGATCAAACGGATGAGCTTGAAACCCGCGAAGCAGCCCCGCGCAAACAATCAACTATGGAGATCAGCAAAATCTTGCGGGAAGGCGACCCGATCCTTGTCCAAGTAAGCAAGGAGCCTATCTATGAAAAAGGAGCAAAACTTACCACCTGCTTTACTCTTCCTGGTAGGTTTATCGTACTTATGCCCAATATTCCGCGCGTGGGGGTATCAAAAAAAATAGAAGAACGCGAAGAACGCCAGCGACTCAAGGAGCTGGTAATCGCTAACTTGCCCGAAGGTATGGGCGCTATCATACGCACCACCAGCGAAAGCGCTAAAGATCGCGACATTATCAAGGACATAGAATTTCTTGTTCAAACTTGGCAAACAATTCAAAAAAAATTTGCACAAGCAGAACTTCAAGAAAAAATTCATGAAGACTTGCCACTTGTTCTTCAAGTTGTACGGGATTCCCTAGATGAGGACGTTGAGGCCGTCATTGTCAATACACAAGAAGCTCAAAACAAAGTGTATCGTTTTGTTAAGGAAATCGCACCTGAACAAGTGCAAAAAGTAAAACTTTACCAAGAACCACCAAATCTCTTTGATATCTTTAACATCAACAAACAACTCGAAGAAGCACTTGATAAAAAAGTTGAACTGAAATCTGGTGGATCGCTCATCATTGAAACCACTGAAGCGATGACCGTCATCGACGTCAACACGGGTAAGTTTATCGGCAAAAAGAGCCTCGAAGATACGATTTTAAAAACCAATCTAGAAGCAGCACAGGAAGTCGCACGACAACTTCGTTTGCGCAATATTGGCGGCTTGATTGTCATCGATTTCATCGACATGGCGCACTCAGCGCACCGGCAACAACTTATTCGCTTTTTTGAAAAAACACTCAAGGAAGAAGACAAATTTCAATCCGTCGTGCTTAAAGTTTCTGAATTCGGGCTCGTGCAAATGACCAGGAAACGCTCTGGCAAAACGCTCATCCAGCAGCTAATGGATACCTGCCAAAACTGCGCAGGAAGAGGATTTGTTAAATCACTCCAAACACACTGCGTGGAACTTCTTGATAACTTTAAAAAAGAATTGCAATCGGGGTCTCCGGAAGGGAAAATCGTCCTCCGTGTGAATCCAAATATATTTAAAAATATCACGAATATTGAATACAACACCGTATTGGCTCTAGAAAAACAATTCAATTGCGCTATAACTCTGGTAAGTGAACCTGGGTTTGCTGTCGATCAGTATAAGATAGAAAGACCATAATTTGAGCAACTTAAAGGAAGCAGCATGTCAGTTTTAGATCATTACCCCGATTACGAGGTGGTAATCGGCGTTGAAGTCCACGTACAACTAACCACCAATACCAAAATTTTCTGTTCCTGTTCTAATGAAGTAATCAAAGAACCAAATACTAACATCTGCCAAATATGTGCTGGGCACCCTGGGATTCTGCCTGTGCTCAATAAAAAGGTTGTCGATTATGCCATTGCAGCAGGATTGGCAACCAATTGCACCATTAACCAACTTTCTTATTTTGCTCGCAAGCACTACTTCTATCCTGATCTGCCAAAGGGATACCAGATAACACAAAGCGATGAGCCTATATGTAAAAATGGCTACATAACCATTCAGACAGAAGATGGTCATGCCAAAAAAATTCGCATCACACGCATTCATATGGAAGAAGACGCGGGGAAAAATATTCATTCCGAACACAGCAATGAAAGTTTTGTTGATCTTAATCGCGCAGGAACACCGCTACTTGAAACAGTGAGCGAACCGGATATTTCGAGCGCCTATGAAGCACGTGAATATCTCAAAACGCTACGCTCAATCGTGCAATATCTTGATATCTGCACTGGCAATATGGAAGATGGCGCTTTTCGCGCAGACACAAACATCTCTGTGCGCAAAAAGGGAGATCCAAAACTTGGCACCAAGTGCGAGCTCAAAAATATTAATTCGTTTAAATTCATAGGAGACTCAATCGAATATGAAATCGAACGACAAATAGAACTGCTGGAATCTGGCCAAAAAGTTCGCCAAGAAACGCGCCTTTGGGACACTAAAAACAAAAAGACAATCGTAATGCGCTCAAAAGAAGAGGCCGCTGATTACCGTTATTTTGCTGATCCTGATCTTCCATTAATTGAACTCACCCCTGAGTATATTGCCTCCATTAAAGCAACGCTCCCCGAATTGCCTCATGAAACCATAGAACGTCTCTGCACGCAGTATGGTCTTTCGAACTATGAAGCTAATATTCTTGTTGGAGATCGAGAACTTACACGCTATTTTGAAACCGCATATAGTCATCACCCGAGCAAACAAATCATCAACTGGATTTTGCGCGATGTACTCGGATTTCTTAAAGAGGCAAATATTGCTCTTGCTTCCTTTAGCGTAACTCCAGAGAAACTCGCACGTATCATTCAGTTAATGGAGTCTGGCAAAATTAACAACCATGCTGCAAAGCAAGTTTTTGAAACGGTTATTCAAACCAACGGCGATCCAGAAAAAATTGTTAAAGAACAAGGATTAGAGCAAGTCGGTTCTGTAGATGAGCTTGAAAAAATAGTTCTTGAAATTTTAGCAGCAAATCCTCAGGTTGTTGCGGATTATCGGTCAGGCAAAGATCGCCTTATGGGCTTTTTTGTCGGACAAGCAATGAAACAGACGGCAGGTAAGGGAAACCCACAAATCTTACAAGAACTTTTTAAAAAACACTTACATAACTAAATAACAAGATTTAAGCGCCCACAGCACTACCTATTTGATGATGTATTGCTGTGGGTATCAATATGCAGTGCACATAGTACCAATATCATCAATAACCATACTCCCGGGAGTTCTTCATGTTTTTATCTAAAAAGCTCATTCTTTTTTGCGCATTATTTTCTGCATCGTCTGCATTTGGCATGACAAAACAGATGAGTAAAACTGGAATACAGCAAGATTTTGAAAATTGCATACTCAATGTTCATGGCATAGTGCGTCAAGTACCACATTATTATTGCTCTCTTGCCAAGCATATCAAATCAAAAAATGACATCTTAGATCTACCAATACGCTTAAATGAAGACTCTGGCGCAACTGGAATTATACTGGCTGGAGAAACTGGTGCGGGTAAAACAGAACTTGCTCATTTCTTTACAGAAACCACAGGCGCTGCGTCAGAAACCATAAAATTCCCAGAAATACTCTCCCCTTACAAAGGAGCTACTGCTGAAAATATTCATAAATTATTTGAAACCGCTCGTAACAAAGCACGTGATTCACACAAATTGATAATTTTGATTTTTGAAAATATTGACCAAGTAGCGGACCGTGGAAATATTAAGAACCATCCAGAATATCTAGAAGCTTACAAACAATTTTGCAAAGAGATAAATCAGTGCAAAAAAGATGGCAATATTTTCATTATTGGCACAACTAACTATCTACAAGAATGCGATTCTAAATTTAGGAGCATGTTTCAAGAAATAACTATCATAAATCCACAAAGCGATCATGAGCGAAAGGCTGCTTTAATCGGCTATTTGATGCAGCCAACGTTTATGCGCGCATGTACATTGGCAGGTCTTGCCAAATTTCATCAAGCAAAAAAGGTGATCCTACCTAAAGAACTGCATACTCCATTCGACAAATTCATGCAAACATTAGAGCAATTAACAAAAAAGATCATTGCTTTAGAGCAGAACCCTATGTACTTAGAATTTGAAGCATATTCCCGAGACAATGGAGATATTCAAGAACTAGAAGAATTATCCACCCAACTTAAACAACATGCTATACCATTCGATCCTGCCACAATATCTGATGAATCTCTGCAAAGAACATGCGCGCTTATCAACAAAGTAGCAGCGTTTCAGGTTAATAAAGTGGGTTTATTCCTTAATAAAATTCCATTCTTAAACGAAAATATTATGATGATTGCACACATGGCACACGGGCTAAATTTTAGAGACTTAGAATATTTAGCAACAAGATTGCTGAACCATCCGAAGCAACTTACCAAGGAAACAGTATTAACATTCATCAATGAGGTAAGTAAACGCAAACCGATGATCACGAATAATACGTTTTTTAAACGCTACTCCGGGAAGATAATTATAACACTCCTTGGGTCAGCTGCCATTGCAGCCTTTAGAGGATTCATCGAAGGGGTCGCTGGTAGTCTTACCGAAAAATATCTTATATCTAGAAAATGCAAAAAAACTGATCGGAAGACTCCTACTGAATCGGAATCTCCAAAAGAAAACACATTACCAGAACCAGCATAATCAGTTATTAAATAAGCTAAAATACCATAAAAGCACACCGATCCACCTGAGATAATTTGTTCCATCAATTGGGCTAATATTCATTGGGGGGTTCTATTAGCACCCCCAATTCTTCCAGGAAATTTCGGAATACGAGTCCTAATTTTCATGGAGAGTTAATAAAAGATCTATGTATCCCGACCAAATGAGCAGAAAAATTTCGGCTCATGGACTTGATGCACTTGGCCAAATTACTATTTAGTGCACCAAAGATTGCTTCACGAATCTAACCACAATAAAACTGAATTCTTGTTCTTGTATACATAGATCTCATAGAATCAATCAGAAACTCTTGTTTTGCACAAAGGAGAAGTTTATGTTGCCAAATTGTTGTTATAACAAGGTAAAAGTATTGTACAAACTCAGCAGACTGGCATGGTTCCTCAATAAGCATGCCATACCTCAATCCACAGAACTCTGTAGCCACCATGAACAATGCTCCGGAAAACACGAACATCATGAACAACACAAAGACAAGGCTCACCGTGAGCAATGCGTCACCGCATACAAAGAATTACTTAAAGATCTTCAAAAACACGTGGATATTTTTAAAAAACTCCAATAGCCCCCACCTAAATAACCCATGATAAAAAAAATAAAAAAATTTATTGCCATGTTGGGACCAGGATTTACTACGGGAGCCGCTGATGATGACCCATCGGGCATAGCCACATACTCACAGACTGGCGCTCAATTTGGGTTTAATCAACTATGGACTGCACCATTTTCATTGCCTATGATGACCTGTATACAGGAAATGTGCGGTCGAATTGGCATTGTCACCGGAAAAGGACTTGTTGCTATCATAAAACACCACCATTCTTTTTCCCTGCTTTACACTTCGGTGGCGCTTCTTGCCATTGCAAACACCTTCAATATCGGCGCTAATCTTGGTGCTCTTGCTGCTGCCACAGAGCTTATTCTGCCAATACCTTTTTTTATAGCACTTGTCATAGCAACCGCAGTTACTCTTTTTCTAGAAATTTTTGTTCCTTATCAGACTTATGCTCGTTACCTCAAATATCTCACCCTTGCACTTTTTTCCTATCTTGCAACAGCGCTTTTTGTTTCGATCCCATGGCGTGAAGCTCTCACTGCAACCATACTGCCTCACGTAGCGTTATCAAGAGACTACTTTATGAATTTAACTGCCATATTCGGCACAACTATTTCTCCGTATCTTTTTTTCTGGCAGGCAAATCAGGAAGTTGAAGAATTACAAGCTTCTGATCGTTCTTTAAGTATTCCGCAACGATTACTGTGCATGCGCATTGATACGATTTTTGGCATGTTTTTTTCTAATCTCATCATGTGGTTTATTATTGCCACAACCGGAGCAACGCTCTATAAGGCAGGTATTCATACCATCACTTCTGCACAGGAAGCGGCACTCGCTCTTAAGCCATTCGCTGGAGAGTATGCATTTATCCTATTCGCATTTGGCATCATCGGAACAGGATTACTCTCTGTTCCCATTCTTGCGGGATCTGTCGCTTACGCGGTATGCGAACTGCGTGGATGGAAGTGTAGTCTTGCATTCACGTATGGAGACGGAAAATATTTTTATCACACCATCGGCATAGTGATGCTAGCAGGAGCTTGTATAAACCTCTTACCCGTTAACTCAATACGACTCCTGTATTATAGCGCTATAATAAATGGAATGATTTCTCCAGTACTGATCTTTATTATTTTTTCTATAGCGAATAATCCGGCGATTATGGGCAATTATAAAAACAAACGCTACACCACTATCGCTGGTTTATTAACGGGAATAGTAATGGCACTTTCAGGAATATTATTCATTGTAACCACTATTTTTTAAGCGAAGAGCAAGAATCCATAGCCTTTACCTCATGGCTTCTATCAGCTTAAGATCTTCATCAGAATTTATTTCGATGAATGTCGTGGCAGGATACTTTGAGATAAGTTCATTAATTTTATCACGAACTCTATTCTCAAACGTCCACATATACTTTATAAGGCGAATTCTCATCTCTTCGGGACAGCCTGAAGCACGATCATCAATAACAATAGATTTTGAAAATAACCGTTTAAGTAATCGTATTAAGCAGATAAATCTACCATAGTTAAAATAGAGAACCAAATCTGCTTTCGACCACCTATCTTCCAGAGTGCGCACACTATTTCCATCAATAATCCAACGTTCACCCATTATGATTTGTTCTTGAATCTGCTTAAACTCTTGCGCATCGCGCTCGATCCAACCCGATACAAAAAAATACTTATCCAAATGATATAACGGCAATCCAGTCTTCACTGCTAATTCATAAGCAAAAGTAGACTTTCCACTTCCTGGTCTACCAAAAATCATAATTTTCTTAAATTTATGTGGCGAATTCACACGAGATCCTATCATACATAATTCAAATTACTCGATTAATGATATTTGCTGATCAACAAAGTTCAAGAATCCATCATGTGTTAATTGCTGCGCTATACGCTCGACTCGTTCTGCGTCTACCGTAAGACGCAGAGCAACACAAGATATACTTAACGAAGGTTCGGCAAGCAACATGCGCAAAATTTCACCTCTAATCTGTCTATCTGAGCCCTGGAAGGCGGATTGCCTCACATGATGAGCACTCGCACGGCTCGGATTTGGATAGCATTTTTTAAGCGCAACGCCATAATCCATAAGTGCATAATACCAATCCCGTGGATTATTAACATCAAGAACCATATGTGCCAAAGGCAGCAACATCTTATCGTGAATATGAGATTCACCTTGAAAGAAAAAATGAATCAAAACCGCACGAATATTTGTTTCTAGAAAAACGGTTGGTTGATTGAAAGCAAATGCGCATATTGATCCGGCTGTGTTACTGCCGATACCACGAAACGTTGTAAGAGTTTGGGGATCCGCAGGAAGTTGTCCACCATGCTCCGCAACTATGGATTGTGCAATAGCCTGCAGAGCAAGTGCTCGGCGATTATAGCCAAGGCCTTGCCACGCAGCAAGCACTGACCGCATGTCCGCCTGTGCAAGCACGTAAAAATTAGGGAATTGTGCTAAGAAGTGCTCAAATTTACCACTCACGCGGTACGTCTGTGTTTGTTGCAACATAACTTCGGAAACAAGTATGTGATAAGGGTCAGTAGTCTGCCGCCAAGAAAACTCACGCTTGTATTTATGATAGTAGCCATAAATAATATCGCGAAAATTCATTATGTATTCTTTTGTCAAGCCAGTGCGCAGTGCTTGTGTAAATAGCATTACTGGAACAGAAGAGAGACGAGAAATTTGTTCGGGAGATAGCCCATTTGATGATTTCATACAGTAATCCATTGGCATCGATCAATAAGTATTTTTAGTATAACAAAAATCACGCAAATAAGTGACATCGTATTACTATAGCAGGGTACTTATGCAGCATACCAAAATAGCCATTATCGGTGCGGGAGCAGTAGGTTCGACAACTGCCTATGCGCTTATGCTGCGCAATTTAGCAGCCGAAATAATACTCGTCGACATCAATGATCTACGATGCAAAGGGGAAATGCTCGATTTGTCTGATACGCTTTCATTTTCTGTAAGCTCAAGCATTAACATGGGAACAGCCCAAGACGTGCGAAATGCTGACATCATTATTTTTTCAGCTGGGATCCCCCAAAAACCTGGTCAATCCCGACTAGAATTATTCACCACCAACAAAAAGGTGGTACAAACCGTGTTTAAAGAGTTACAGCCTATCAGTCCCACTACGATCATTATCATGGTTACCAATCCTGTTGATAGCCTGACTCTTCTGGCACAAAACATAAACGGACTACCACGCACACAAATCTTTGGCACCGGAACGTTATTGGACTCCCTGCGGCTGCAAGGATTAATTGCTCGCGCTCTTGGCGTGGCGGAACAATCAATCGACGCCTACGTGCTAGGAGAGCACGGTGATTCTCAATTTGTTGCTTGGTCATGCGCTCATATTGCCGGCACACCAATAGCATCATTCGCCGACATGACCCAAGAAAAACTGGCTACTCTAGAACAAGCAACTCGCCAAAAGGCTATGGATATAATCGCTTGCAAGGGAGCGACTTATTACGGCATAGCTGCGTGCGTTTCTCTCATGTGCGAAAGTATCATATTCAATCAGAAACGAGTGCTCCCACTTTCCACCTATCACGAAAATCTTGGCGTCTGCTTAAGTTTACCCGTTGCCTTAGGAGAAAGAGGAATAGAAAAAACTATCCCGCTCAAACTAGCTGCGCACGAAGAAAGTATGCTTTATCGGTCTGTGGAACGTATAAAAGCGGTATAAGTTGAGAAAAATAAAAAAACAGGGGGTGTGAGAAAAATGTCTCGCACCTCCCGTTTTATTCAAATTACTTTTCTTGATCTATTCTGCCAATTTTAAAAGTGATCATTTTTTTGGTGCTCAGCAGTCTTTTTACAGCATTCACCACATCATCTTTACTGATCTTGGCAAGTCGCTCTGCGCGTTTATCAAAATAATCTGCCGGCAATCCGTAGCGATCTAAAAATAGAAATGCCGCCGCAATGCCTTCATTCGATTCAAAATTATTGACTGAAGCATTCACTATAGCATTGCGCGCTTCAACAAGCTCATCGTCTCGAACAGTATCAATAACCGTATCAATGGTTTGCTTGATAGCCTTCTCTGCTTCTTGCAGACGATCAAGGGAAACCAGTGTTTGCACCATGACCATTCCTGGTTGTTCGTTGGCACGAGCAGTGAGTGAACCATTTATGGTATAAAACAACCCCGACTGTTCACGTAAATCAAATAAACGCGAACTCATCGAACCAAGAACCCCACCACCAAAAATTTGATCGAACAATAATAATGCATCAAAATCTGGGTGCATGCGATCAACAGAAAGTCCCACAAAACTTAAAAGAACTTGATCACGATTAATTGGGTATACCACTTCATGGGCTTTAGGCATTTTAAGTTCTGGGAAAATGATGTCTTCCACAACTGGTCCCTGCCAAGAGCCAAGATAGTGTTCCACGAGCTTTTTAAGATCATAATTCTTAATATCGCCCACTATAGCCACCTTAGCCCCATGAGGTGAAATATATTTTTTATAGAAATCAATAAGATCTTGACGTGTTATTGCCTCGAGCGATGCTTGTGTACCAAGAGAGTTTTTACTGTACGGATGATTCGGATAAATATTTTCGCGAATCAATTGACCCGCAAATGAGCGCGGATTGTCCCAGAATTGCTTTAGATCCGTCAACATGTGTTGTCTAATTTTTTCTAATTCATGTTGATCAAAAATGGCATCAGTCAAAACATCATGCAATAACTCAAGACCTTTTTCAAAATCAATACTCAACATGCTCAGAGAAAGCCCACCGGGATAAATACTCAAGGACATGCCACGAGATTCAAGTTCATGAGCAAATTGAGCCGCGCTATATTTTTTTGTACCTTCAATCATCATGCGCGTAACAAATTCATAAAGTCCCTGTTTTTCCTGCAAATCGTAATAATCCTTCGCCTTGAATGAAAGAACAATATTAATCTTTGGGGTAGTTGAATTGTTGTAGTAAAAAACCTTCATACCGTTGCCAAGAACAAACTGTTGCGCTCTTGGATAGGCAAATGGTGTCGGCTGCTTTACTGCGATGCGCAAGGCATACGAAGGATCTTCAACACATGAAAGTCGCTCGCGAGCAGAAAGTATCTCTTGATCTTGTATATCCGACGCTTCTTGCAACGCCTTCCATAAAGATCTTTCTTCTTCGGGTAATGGCATTACGTATCCTTTATGAGCAACGGCCGGCCTAAAATAATTTTCTACAATTTCTTGGACGCCTGTTTTAATTACTCCCAGTGGTTCATCGAGATAATTGTAGGCAAAATTTTCATCACCTGTTGCTAAATAGTACAAGCCAATCTCTTGCGCCTGCTGTTGCACATTTTCAAGCATATTAAAATAGTGCATTCTTGCTTTATTAAGAGCACGCTTAAGTTCAGCGTCCGTAAACCCATGCTCGTGCAACGCCATTAATTCTTGCTCAATAATTCTTTCTATTTCAGGAATATCTTTTACTGAGCGAGGCTCATAAATAATGAAAAACAACCCGTGATCAAAAAGCGACCAGTAATCAGTTGCCACTGAAGTAGCAATCTTTAACTCGTCAACAAGTTTGTGATGCAATCGTGCCGCTTTCCCCGTGCCTAGCGCCCAAGACAATATATCAAGAAGTTGAGTTTTTTTACTCGAAACTCCGGGGACAATAAACAACATGCTTCCAGTAGGATGCTTAATATCTCGGTATAGAGTTATTGACTTGGCTATAATGTCTTGCCCAAAATAAAACGTTTCTTTTTTATAATTTTCGTTCGGTTTTATGGCGCCGAAATACTGTTCCGCCAATGAAAAAACTTCTTCTGGATCAACATCGCCCACGACGATCAAAGTTGCATTATTTGGTAGATAATGTTTTTTGTAAAATGCACGTAAATCACTCGAGCATACTGACCATAGATCTTGTTTATAACCAATCACAGGATAATGATACGGATGGTCAGGAAAAATTGCAGACATTAATTCGGAAATAAGACTACGCACATAATTATCCCGATTCATTTTAAGCTCTTGAATCACTGCCTTCATTTCAGAGTTCAGATGATCATCCTTGAATGCCACATGCTGCATGGTGTCGGCCATAATGGGAAGAGCTTCGCGCCAATGCTGTGTAGGAAAATTAAAAAGATATCCTGTATAATCATATGAAGTGAATGCATTGGTGCTTCCAGACAATCGGTGCGTCAATATATTGATATCAGATTCAGAAAGTTCTTCTGTTCCCTTAAACATCATATGCTCGATAAGATGAGCAATGCCACGCTCACCCGTTTTTTCATCTTTAGATCCCACATGATACCAAAGTTGAATTGAAACTTTAGGAACCTGATCAGTTTTTCTCACCAAAACAACCATGCCATTTTTCAGGACGCGCTTTTCAACAAAGCGCTTATTTTTTTTCTCAGAATGTTTTGTAGCATCCATATTATTACTCGTATATGTCATAATTTGATTTTCACCTTGAGTTACACTAGCAGAGTGCTTTTCTATTTGATACGGCATCGTCTGACCACATAAAGTCAAGACAACAATCATAGATTTCCATAATAAAATACTCTTCATCCTGCTCCCTTTGAAGAATAATTATACTCTTCCAACCTGCATACACAGCAACTTTTCACTTGAAAGATATTTACGCACTGTAGCGATCATATCAATTTTTGATAGTGCTTTTAAAGCATCTGCACGCGTATCAAAATAATCTGCATCAAGTTTATAACGCGCCAGAAAAAGCAATGATGCCGCCGTCTGTTGATGCGTTGAAAAACTATCTATTAACGCATTGTTTAAGATGTGCTTAGCGTGCTCAAATTCTTCATCAGTAACATAATTTACCGCGGTATCTATAGTCTCTCGTATGCTTTCTACGGCTTGCTTTAAGCTATCATTCGATACAAGAGTTTTTATCAGAACCATGCCAGACTGCTCGTCACTGCCTGCAATGAGCGATCCTTTAATGGTATAAAAGAGACCTGACTGTTCACGCAACAAAAATAACCGTGAGTTCATCGAATTCAGTACACCGCCACCAAATATTTGATCAAACAACAAGAGCTTATCAAAATCTGGATGCATGCGCGGCACAGAAAGGCCCGCAAAACATACAACTGTTTGGTCTCTTTTAATAAAGTACGTGCGATCATATGCTCGTATTGAGCTTAATGATGGATAGGTAATACCTAGAGGTAGGGCTCCGTGCCATATACCCAACTTATCTTCAAGCATACGTATCACATCACACTGTTGTGTATCACCAACAATAACTAACGTCGCTTCGCGTGGCGTGTAGGTAGTAGCATACCAAGCCTTCACATCATTATGATTTATGCGAGAAATTGACTCGGATGCTCCAAGAATCTGTTTGCTATAAGGATGATCCCGATAGATTTCTTTGCGAACAAGATCATCAACAAATTCAGATGGCTCATCCCAATATGATTCAATATCAGAAAGCATGCGATCTTTGATCTTCATGAGCGATGATTCTGGCAACACTGCCTTTGTTAATAACTCGCTCAAAATATCAAGCCCTTTTTCCAAATCATCCCTCAACATGGTGATCGTGATACTTCCCGGGTCAATGCTTAAATTAATGCCATGTGATTCAAGCTCCATGGCGAGTTCATAAGCACTATAATTACTGGTTCCCTCTGCCACCATATAGCTCGTACACAAACTTAAGCCTTGAAGATCAGAAGGATCACCATAATATTTAGTTTTCAAATCAAGCATGATTTCAATAGTTGGCAAACGATCATCACACGCATGCACCACCTTAAGCCCATTCGACAGCATCTCGCTTTGCGCGCGTGGTGCATGGAATGGTGGTGGTGACTTGGGAATAATTAGATTCGCATAACGGCACGGCTCTACCGGCGTAGTTCGCACCTTTTTTTGCAAAACAAGATTATCAATAACATCAGAATCATGCTGAATCTTATCTAGCCTATCCTGCTCATCGGTATCTATGGGGATCAAGAGTCCCGTATGCATAACGGTCTGACGTAGAAATGTCTTCATAAAATTCTTCATCGACACAGAAATATCATCGGGAATATCTTGGAGAAATCGTAACATGTGCTGCTCGTCGCCTGTTGCTAAATATGTTTCCCCCAAGGCCATACCTAATTTCTGAGGGCATTCAAAAAGATTTACGTAATCAATCTCAATTCTTTTGCGCGCACGATGTTCCTCTTTTTCGGTCCAGCCATGATCGACAAGATCCGCAATCACTTCTAGCACCAATTGTTTAACGCGATCAAAATCGTACGCATTTTTCAACTGAAACTCTAATGAAAAGAGACCATAATCAAAAAAATTGTGTATGTGAGATTGAACATCAACAACAAGTTGCAAATCATCCACCAATAGCCGATATAAACGAGACCCTCTTCCCTGCGCAAGAAGCCAGCTCACCATAGTTGCAACATATTCCTGCTTGGCCTTAAGCCCTGGTATCACCCAGGTACATAGCGCACTCGGATTCTCTATAAATCGATTGAGTGTAATTGACTTCGAAATAACATCATCCTGATGATAGAAAGTTCTTTTTTTGTAATCGGGATTTCCTTTTAAACTACCAAACACCGTCTCGACGCCTCTATAGACATCATCGGGATCAACATTTCCGGCAACAACAAGCGTTGCATTATTAGGGATGTAGTGCGTGTGATAAAATCGAAGCAACGCTTCACGCTCTAAGCTCCACAGATCATGCTTAAAGCCTATGATGGGATAATGGTAGGGGTGATCTGAAAAAATTGTAGATACCAGCTCATCAAAAAGATGCCCGGAATACTCATCCTTATACATTTTCAGTTCTTGGATAACAGCTTTGAGCTCAGAATTTAAATGCTCTTGATCGAGCTTTGCATGTTGCATACAATCTGCAAAAACAGGAAGAACTTCTTGCCAATGCTGCGATGGCATGTCAAAAAGATACATAGTTGTATCATAAGAAGTAAATGCGTTGCAGTATCCAGATAATTTGTGAGAGAAAACGTTAATATCGGATTCAGCCATGCGTTCCGTACCCTTGAACAACATATGTTCAAGAAAATGGGCAAGCCCTTTCTCTCCACTACGCTCGTCTTTAGAACCGACATGGTACCATAGCTGTGTTGACACTCTGACTGCAGTAGGCAACGGATATACCAAAACGGTCAATCCATTGTCTAATTGATATTTAGAAACAGATGAATTATTGTACGGAACTTGCAAGCCATGCCCTTTAAGGTGAAATGAGCGTCAGAACATAGGTATTTTATTTTATGATCCATGGTAACAGGCAATGCACAATAAGTGTAGCATTCGCAAATAAAGGCAAAGACTTGTGATATACAGCAAAATTATTTTCTTTAATTAAATTTTCAGTATTATTTTATGCATGAATATACAAGTCGACACTTATTATCTAGCGCAACGCTCGTTTTTTGCAGAGCAACCACCGCTTGTTTACCTATTCGTTGCTCACTTGATAGGTATTATCCTCTATGAACACACAACACCAACATGCTTATACGCATTAGTCTTCATCACATTCTTAACAGGCGTGTTATTTTTAATGCGCAGAACACCATGGCTTGGTGCCAGCTGCATGCTAACACTATGCGGTACATTAGGATTTATTTTTGTCCAGCACCAATATGATAATTTCTGCGCATTCTATACTATGACAAAATCGAAATCTTGGCAGGTGCATGCGTGCGTTGAAACCATAGAAAAAATACAACATCCCTTCTACGACAGTGAGATAACGCTCACCACACATGGGTTAGAAAATGAAAGTGGTGCCCGTATTGAGATAAAGAAGCAATGCCGCTGGTATTGTAAAATTAAGAAGGGATCGCTAAAATCCGGTGACATCATAACACTAGACAATGTCGTTTTTCATCAACCAACAAGCAAATCCTTTTTGCAATATCTATGCAAGGAGGATATTCAAGCAACACTTTTCGGCAATTTTGCCACACATAGCCTTGCGCAACACAACCAACAAGGGCTATCTTGCCATTTGTTGCAAAGCATCAAAAATCAAAAAATTGCAACGCTGGGTAGCTCCATGCGGCTCCGCACCAAAGCTCTGCTTGATTCACTGTTTTTCGGCAAGAAACCAACCAATAAACATCTTTTTAGCGCAACAAGGCAATTATTTGCTCGCTGGGGATTATCACACTATCTCGCTCGATCTGGATTGCATTTGGTGGTATTTGTTGCAATATGGAGCATCTTACTGCGCATCATTCCGTTACGTTTTGCGCTCAAGGAGCTGCTGTTTGTCGTACTCGTGGTTGCATATGCATTATTGAGCTGTTCAAGCATCTCATTTCTGCGAGCCCTATGGATGTTCATTATGTATAAATCGTGCAACCTGGCGCGATTACGCATCAATGTGCTCAATGTTGTTGTTCTAGTCGCCTATGCAACACTGATTCTCAACCCCTTGCAACTATTCTTTCTTGATTTTCAACTCAGCTTTCTTTTGACTTATGCCCTTGGTTGGATAAGTAGCGCACGATTACGCAATCCTGCTTAACACAAATTATTGCGCATAATACAAAAAACGACATATCATCAAAATCAAAGCGGCTACTTGAGTAAAGGAAAGTATATGACAATGAAGCATGGAAATAGAATAAGACTCCTGTTGCTCTCTCTTGCGGCAACAGGAATATTGACGCAAAAAATTCTTCCAAACGATCTTGTGCAACATAACGGGAATGACGATTGCGCCGTATCAGATAGAATGACACAGTTGTCCGACGATCAAAAAAGCAACGTTTTTTATGACATCCTTTCAACATATCACCATTGCGGTGCTCCTGAGGCAGTGGTGTGTGATGATTATCCATGTACCACTGCGACGGAAAATGGAATAAATCTTGTCGATCAAATCGCCACTAGAAACACAAACACAAAGGGTTGGACGTTTCTTGTTTATATGGCCGCAGATAATGATCTCGGTAGATTCGCTGCAAATAATATTAAGCAGATGGCTGCCATTGGATCCAATGCACATATCAATATCGTAGTACAGCTAGATATCAGTATATCAGGCGGGAGAAAGATAACGCGCCGTTACTATATAGAAAAGGGGCGTATTTTGCATCTCAATGCTGCGGATGCCCAGTCCCAGCAAATGGATAGTGGTTCTCCGGAAACCCTCATTTCATTCTGTACGTGGGCTATCACTGAATTTCCAGCCGAACACTATGCTCTTATTTTTTGGAACCATGGAACCGGCATCCTCGATCCCAATAGAGGCCGCATCATCAACGCCACAGAACTCTTTACATTCAATCCCGCAATTAATCGATTCGAGCTCGATCGCAGTATTGGATTTTTCGATTTTATCAATGTGATCAACCAAGAGGACGAGCAGCGTGGCATCTGTTGGGATGACTCAACGGGAAATTACCTAAACAACAAAGCCCTAGATTATGCTCTTGAAACAATAAGAAGCAAACTGCTTGGCGGTAAAAAAATTGATATTATCGGATTTGATGCGTGTCTTATGTCTATGCTGGAAGTCGCCGACATTATTAAAAAACATGCTCACATCATGGTGGGATCACAAGAAGTTGAGCTGGGAACAGGCTGGAATTATTCACTCGTATTAACACCATTTGACCAACAGAGCCTTGATCCATTCGACTTTGGCAAACACATCGTTAGGGCATATCAGCATACATATCATCAAATAACCAATGATTACACGCTTTCTGCCATTAATCTTGATATCATAGATTCACTCGAACAAGATGCACATACAATTGCCCAACTGCTTACTGAGGCACTTAAATGCCAAAAAAATGGTACGGTAAAAAAGGCAATCCGCGCATGCCGCGATAAGCTTGCATGCACACACTTTGATGAACCAAGCTACATAGATTTGCATCACTTCTATGTAAACCTAGATCGCCATGCGGGAAATTTTGATGTAGCCCACAAGGAAAAAACTTCACTTTTAGCCCGGCTCAAAGAATCTATCAATCATGCGTGTCAGTGCATACAAAATTGTGTAATAGCTAAAACCACTGGAAGTAATTTATCGCTCGCGCAAGGCATATCAATCTATTTTCCAGAGCGCAAGATTCACGCGTCATACCGCACAACCTCATTTGCTGCCAACAATGACTGGATAAGCTTTTTGACCACTTATTTGGCGCTTTAGCATTTTTTGCTCAGCTTCGTATACTAGAATGCAATATGACAATATCAACGAGTGGAGCAAACATGAACAATCACAATGAAAAACAGAGGCTTTTAAATCAAGTATACGAACCCTTCCGCGACGTTTCATCATGTCCATTTGCATTTACTGATCTCACCCAGACTGTATTTGGTGAAGGTAATCCAAGCGCAACGCTCATGTTTATTGGAGAGGCACCGGGGCGAGATGAAGATCGTCTCGGAAAACCATTTGTAGGAAGGTCAGGTCAATTACTCAACCGTGTGCTCGAGGCTGTTGGCACGAGCAGGCGAGACGTGTTCATCACCAATGTTGTCAAATGGCGTCCCCCAAACAACAGGAAGCCAACACCCGCCGAGATGGCAGTCGGCAAAAAACTTCTTGACCAAGAAATCACCGTCATTCGCCCCAAAGTAATATGCACTCTAGGCTCTAGCGCATTGCACACTCTTCTTGGCCCAGAGATCAGCATTTCGCGAGCACGTGGCAATGTTTTTAAACAAAATGGCACGCTTATTCTCCCAACCTATCACCCTGCCTACATATTGAGAAACAAGAACGAGCTGGAAAATTTCATGTCTGACATTACGCGCGCTGTTGAAATCGCAAAATCACGTCAACAATGAAAATAAACGTGGTGGATAAGTGGTGGATAAGTGGTGGATAAGTGGTGGATAAGTGGTGGATAA
>JAHDWT010000008.1:0-12666 GCA_023382795.1 Candidatus Babelota bacterium | reverse complement strand
GTGGTGGATAAGTGGTGGATAAGTGGTGGATAAGTGGTGGATAAGTGGTGGATAAGTGGTGGATAAGTGGTGGATAAGTGGTGGATAAGTGGTGGATAAGTGGTGGATAAGTGGTGGATAAGTGGTGGATAAGTGGTGGATAAGTGGTGGATAAGTGGTGGATAAAAAAATTTTCGACCGACAAATGCATAGGCCAGCAGATCATAAAATGAGTTATCCACCAGCAACAAGATGATCAACAGCAAAAAAACAAACAACAAAGAAAGTTATCCACCAAGTTATCCACCAAGTTATCCACCAGCAATATACCGATCTAGTCGAAACAAATGCTGCATCAAGCAAAGTTATCCACCACCATCTATTATTACTATATTTAAAGAATAAAAATATAACTTAAGAAGATTAGTCTGAGGGGTTTCGAGAGGACACAAACAGACCCTTGCACAAGCTTCCCCTTTTTTGTTTTTTTGTTACCATTAAAACAGTTGTTGCTGCAAGTTCCCTTTTTTTGTCTATATGAGGTATCCGTGAAATTGACCGATGTCATTGAAGAGTTGGTGGAAGAGCGAGGTCTTGACCGAGGAACATTGAGTTCTATCGTGAGTGAAGGCATTCTCGCGGCCTACAAGAAGAAATATCCAGCTCTCTCTCTCAAGGCCGAGCATAGCAAAAAAACGGATGAGGTCGAAATTTATGCAGAAAAGGAAGTAGTTTCATCTGTTGAAGACGATGACGCCCAGATTAGCGTTCGCAAAGCTCGTTTTGTTGACGAGTCTCTTTCCGAGGGCGACAAGGTTTGGTTGCCATTTGAGGGAAAAATCGGCCGTATAGAGATTTTAAGGGCAAAGCAGTTTATTGCGGCAAAAATCAGAGAAATAGAAGCGAAGGTGGTTTACGATGAGTTCAAGGAAAAAGAGGGAACCATCGTTTACGGTGTTATCCACAAGTGCGAGCGCAAAGGGGTCATGGTTAAGCTTCAGGATGTTCTTGCGTTTCTCCCCAAAGCGCTTACTTTGCCAACTGACAAGTGCGTTGTTGGATTTTCAATTCGAGCGTTGCTTAAAGAGGTTCTTTTAGAGCCGCGCAACGAAAGCCAGCTCGTTCTTGATCGCGTTTCCAATCAATTTTTACAAAAGCTCTTCGAGCTTGAAATCCCAGAAGTTTTTGAGCGGCTGGTTGAGATCAAGAAGATTGTCCGCGCGCCTGGATATAAGTCCAAAGTAGTGGTAGTTTCCCATGACAAGAATATTGACCCTGTCGGCACTTGTGTTGGTGTTGGCGGTGCTCGCATTAAGCCTATCCTCAAGGAGCTTGGAAGCGAGAAAATTGATATCATTGCATGGAGTGATTCTCTTGAAACCATGGTTAAAAACGCATTGAAGCCGGCCGAAGTGCGGCGCGTTGAGCTGGTTAGCGATCGAGAGGCTCGTGTTTGGGTAGATGAAGATCAGAGGTCCCTGGCTATTGGCAAGATGGGTCAAAATATTTCTCTGGCATCTAGATTGCTTGATATGGAGATTCATCTCGTACAAGACTCCTCTGGATATAATAAAAACATTGATCAAGATGAAGGGCCTGTGTTGTCAGATGATATGTCTGAGTAGCGGGTAAACGGTAAAGGTAAAATTAGTGTCTATGCGCGTTTATGAGTTTGCAAAGCAACATGGTTTGTCTACAAAAGAAGCTTTAGAGTTGCTCCACGACGGAGGTTTTGAAATAGGAAGTCATATGGCGGTTCTCGATGCGGCCGCGATTGATTTCTTAGAGAAAAAGATTGTCAAACCTTCATCGGCCCCTATAACAAAACGCACGGATTCACCCGTTGCCGAAAGCAAACAAGTGCATAGCAAACATAAAGAATCTCGAGGCGCCGATGTTCCTGTAGAGCGGCCATCAATGCAGTCGCGTTCGAATCGATCAACTCAAGAAAACCACTCTACTCATGACGCCGTAATCAAAACCACTCAACCTGCGGGCTTAGTTGCAGAATCCATGATGGTATCAGAAGTTGCCGAAAAACTTGGTAAGCCAGTTACTGAAATCATCATGACTCTTTTGAAGTGGGGGAGCGTTTTTACCAAAAATCAGGTGATCCCAGAAGAGCTGGTTGTACGCATTGCTCAACATTTTGGCGTTCCGGTTGTTGAGGTTGAAAAAAAATCTGAAGTCTTGCTCGATAAAACTGTTGACGGTGGCGAATTAGTGCAAGGACGTTTACCGGTAGTCGTTGTCGTTGGACATGTCGATCATGGCAAGACTACCTTGCTGGATTATATTAGAAAAACGCGCGTTGCTGCTCGAGAAAAAGGGGGAATTACTCAGCACCTGGGCGCCTATGAAGCGGTTACCGACCATGGCAACATTGTATTTCTTGATACTCCGGGCCATGAGGCTTTTTCAAAAATTCGCGTAAGAGGTGTTAAAGTTGCGGATCTCGCAATCCTGGTGGTCGCAGCCGATGATGGCGTAATGCCGCAAACCATTGAAGCCATCAAGCACATCAAGTCTATGGGGGTACCAGTTATCGTTGCGATTAACAAGATAGACAAGGCCGATCCATCTCGAATCGAAGTAGTTAAACGCGAGGTTTCTCAGCACGGGTTGCTCCCTGAAGAGTGGGGTGGCGACGTAGTGTGCATGCCAATTTCCGCAAAATTAGGTAAAGGCGTTGATGAATTACTTGAAATGATTCTGCTTCAATCCCAAATTATGGAGCTCAAAGCAGAAACAGCTGGACAGGCACAAGGATACGTGCTTGAGGCAAGACTTGAAAAAGGGCGGGGGATTGTTGCAACTATTATCTGTCAGCGAGGCATTCTACGTGTCGGGGATTATTTTAAGGCTGGCAATACGGTGGGTAAAGTGACCTCTCTGCTGGATTCTCACGGCAAAAGGCAACACGCTGTAAATCCTTCTATACCAGTTCTAGTAGCCGGATTTGAAGAGTTGCCCGAACCAGGAGATTTGTTTGAGGTAATCGACAAAGAGGCTTACAAAAAGGCGCGATTGTCTTTGGAGGCGCGCAAATCGCTTGCGCCTCGTTCTTCCACAGCAAAGGATTCTTTTAATATCTTAATTAAAACAGATTCAAATTCATCTAAAGAAGCACTTATTGGCTCTATAGAGAAGCTTTCAAAAAAACTCGATCGTGGTTATCACGTGATTAACTCGGGGGTCGGTAGTATCTCTGAAAGCGATGTTATGCTTGCGTATAACACAAGCTCTAAGATTGTTGGGCTTCATATAAAACCAGAAGCAAGTGCAGCGCAGCTAGCACTTCGTTTGGGTGTTGAAATTAAGCTTTTTGACATTATTTATAAATTGCTTGAGAGCTTAGAAGAGCGATCTGAAAAAGCAAAGCCGACAAAAATGGTAAGAAAAAAGATAGGTGAGGCAACTGTTCTCAAGGTTTTCGACATCAAGAATCTTGGGGTGATTGCAGGTAGTTATGTTAAGGACGGCCGGTTTAGCAAAGATGGAACGGTTGTTATTTACCGTGGAAATCGTAAGGTTGGCGAAGGGGCGATTAGCAGCCTGCAACGTGATCGTAAGCAAGTGAAAGAGGTTCATACTGGTTATGAATGTGCCTTTTTAATTGCAGGATTTGATGCGTGGCAGCCTGATGATCGTGTTGAGTGTTATTTAGAAGTGCCAGAAACCTCGAAATAATGCGTTGATATAGATGTGACCACAGAAAGCGAATGCTACAAGCATTCGCTTTTTTGTTGCCTTTTTTTCTTTGTTCTGTAGTTTTTTCCGTGATTTTAAAGGAGAACAGAATGGATACATTGTTAATAAAATCATTATTTGCGGTAGTTATTGCTTTTTTGATTACCTTCTACCTGATTCCAATTTTACACGCTGTTGCTTTGAAGTTAGGAATTGTGGATATTCCTGATGGCAGAATTAAATTGCATAGCAAGGTCACCCCCTACCTAGGTGGCGTAGGCATTTTTGTGGGTTTTATATGTTCGTTGTCGCTTGTTTTGCCTTTTGATAATAGCTACTCCCTGTTCTTTATTGGGCTTACCCTTCTTGTCTGTTTAGGTCTTATAGACGATCTCATTGCGCTTAAGCCGTTGCAAAAATTTATCGGGCAATGTATTGCGGCTTTGGCGTTTCTCAAGGCGGGGTTGTATCTTAAGGAACGCTTCTTTCAACACATGCTTTTTGCAATCCCATTGTCATTTTTTTGGATGCTCTCAGTTATCAATGCGTTTAATTTAATTGATATTATGGATGGATTGGCTACAACTGTAGCTATTGTAGCAGGGATTTCTTTTATGATTATTGCCCTACTTTATCAACAAGGAGCTGTGCTTATTCTTTGCAGCGCTCTGGTAGGCGCCTTGATAGGGTTTTTTTGGTACAACAAGCCTGTTGCAAAAATGTACATGGGTGATGCTGGAGCTCTTTTTTTGGGTGGATTTATGGCTGCCATGCCATTCTTGTTTGAGTGGGGGAAGTACAATCAATTTGGTTTTTTAATTCCGCTTATCATATTGGCTATTCCCCTTTTAGAGCTTGCGTCATTGGTAGTGATAAGAAGCTACAAAAGAATTCCCTTTTACCGGGGCAGCCCTCATCATTTTGCTCTTTTTTTGCGCAGGAAAGGCTGGTCTGTCTGGCAGATTTTGTGTTTTAGTGCTATCATGGGAACCATGTTGATGGGGGTTGGGATTGGATTCGCAGTTAATTGGCTGACAATCGGCCAAATTGTCATGATGTTCTTTTTAATCATTCTCGGGTGGATTGCAACGGTTTTTTCATAAAACGCCTGTCCGTCCGCAGTTTTTCTACTATCTCGCAAAATTCGTTGCGAATTGTTTTTTTTGCTCAAAAAGCAATGGCTTTTTTAAAAACACGCTTAAAAAAGCCAATTTTCTTGTTGTTGCGTTTTGGGCGAGATTATTTTTTTTGTTTTTTTATCAATACTTAAGCAAAATTGATAATGCTTGATCGTAATCCTATACTCCTTTTTGGGATATGGTTAAAAGCACTGCTTATTGGGGGAAGTAATAGAAAGAATCTCCATCAAAATGCTACAGTTCCTTCTTAGCTCGAATGCTGTACGTTGAGATTCTTCTATTACTTTGCTCATTTCTTTTTGATTGTTCAAAAATCTCCGTTTTTAACTCCTAATATCTTTCTAGTTTTGGCTGAAAGAAGTTCTAATATGGTCCTTATGTCGACCGCGTAGTCATCCAGTGTCCCTTCAGGGGTCTCTAAGATCTTTGGAATAGCAAAGAGGCGAGGGTCATTAAATAAAAGCTCGAATGCCTTAAGCCCTATCTCCCCTTTCCCAATTTTTTCATGACGATCAACGCGAGATCCAAGCTCTTTTTTTGAATCGTTGACATGAATTGCGTAAAGCCTGCCAAGTCCTATTGTCTCGTCAAATTGTTGCCACATATCATTGTAGGCTTTTGGTGTTCTGAGATCATAGCCCGCGGCAAAGACATGGCAGGTATCAAGACATACGCCAAGGCGTTTGCTTGACTGTGTTACTTGGCCTATTACGTGAGAAATCTGCTCAAACCGATAACAGACGCTTGTTCCTTGCCCTGCCATGGTTTCAAGTAGTAAGCGGGTTTTTCCTGTGTAGTGTTCAAAGACATAATTAATGCTTGTGGCAATTTGATCGAGGCATTTTTGTTCTGTTGATCCCTTAAATGATCCTGGGTGTAACACAAGATAAGGAATATCGAGCAATGTGCAGCGTTCGAGCTCTATCGTGAGCGCTTTGACCGACTTTTGTAAAATTTGTTTGTCGGATGAGCCGATGTTGATTAGATAGGTTGCGTGAGCAACAACCGGCGAAATTGAGAATTGTTTGCGCATGTTCTGAAAATCATAGATTTCCTGTTGAGTGATTTCCTTTGCGCCCCATTGGCGGTTGCTCTTGGTGAATATTTGGATAGTTGAGCATCCAATAGATGCCCCTCGCTCGAATGCAAGAGGAATTCGTTGTGCAATAGAAACCTGTGCTCCGAGAAGCAAGCGTGGTGATCGTGTAGGCATGATTATCCTTATTTTTAAGAATTATTGATGGATATCTGCTTTGACAAGCATAGCAAAAGGGGTATCCTTGAAGAGATTTTTTCATCATTTGGCGTTATTTCATATGTCATTAATGTATAATTCAAAATTTCTCGCGACAATAATACTCATGTGAAGGGTTTTCCATTATGAAGCTTGCGCAGATTTGCAGGATTGCAATTTTGTTACTTATTATTCCGTGTATTTCTCGATCGGATATTCGAATTGAAACTGAAGTTGGTGGCCAGCCGTTATCCTGGACTCTTTTTGCAAAATTAAGGACAGGTGAAACTTTTTTAGGTAAAAATATCAGCTTATTGAACGATCTTAATCGCGAGGATCGTCTTTTTTATATGCGTCATACCTTAGACGCAAGTCTAAATGTCCTTTATGGATCAACAGCATGCGAAAAATCGCTGCTTGAAATGATGCTTACCATCCGTAATAAGGGAGTCTGGGGAAGTGTCACCAGTATTGCGCAAACTACGGATACTGAATTTAAGATTTTAGATAGTGTTGGGCAGTCTCATCGCCATTACATTCCGCGTCATATGCTATGGATACGCGAAGCATGGCTACAAATGAATGTTGGCGAGACGCTTGGATTATATTCGGTGCAAAATCTATTATTTACGTTCGGCGCATTTCCATTCCAACTTGGCCGCGGTATCGCCTTAGGTGATGCCTATGCAGTTTCTCCTGACTACCTAGGTTTTTATGCCGATTCCGCTGTTGATCAATATGCATTTGGCGCAAAGCTCTTTGGTGAAGTAGTTAAAGATAAACTTACGTATGATATTTATTTTGCGTTCCTTAATAATCAAGCAACAAGTCTTTCGCAAACCGGTGAGCGAGTATTGGCCCAAGTGTATGGCAAGCGCGATAATCCGATTCGCGGGTTCCCGGTGATCAGTTATATTTTTGCGACTCGTTTACAGTGGCAAGCGATTAAAAATGATTGCGTAAAGGGCAACATTGAGCCATACGCGTTGTATTACCATGATCCAGAGCAAAAGGTGGAGATTATGGCCGATGCAGAAGGAAAACTTGCAACTTTTGGCCTTGCTGGTGAATTTGTTGGTGATCGGTTTGAGTGGGGATTTGATATAGCGTTTAACCGTGGCCGCCAACGAATTAAAGGAATTGATCGCAATGTTATTCAACAACAGAATCGCAATGGCCACTTGACGTTTGTAAATAGTCACGTTTTAGTTAACGTTGATCCTCTTGATCCAGGTGCTGCTGCGAGCAATCTGAACGCATACCATGCGCCACAATCAACGATAACCATAGCCGGTGGTGCTGTGCAAACATATGGTAGTACGGTACAAAAGATAATTAACGCATCTCAGCAAGATGAATCCCAAAATGGAATGCTTATTGGTCAGGTAGCAGGCTATGCAGCAGCGGTTGGAGCTCCAAATCCTGTAGCTCCTGCGTTGGCAGACCAGTTGTTCAATGCTAAAGATCGCTTTAGAAATCCGTATGTGAATAAACTTGATGGTTTTATGTGGGTGACTGATGGCGCGTTGTATTTTGCGCAGCGCCAAATGAAACTTGCGGTAACAGCTGGTATGGCAACTGGTGACGCAGATCCTAATTTCGAAGAGGTAGATGGCACTTATCATGGCTTTATCCCGTTACAATCGGTGTATTCGGGTAAGCGCGTTAAGAGTGCCTTCATTATGGGAAGTGCGGGCAAATTAAAACGACCACTTGCAGAGCCAGAAGAACAAGACCCAAATACCAATAATGATTTTGCGGTACTTACCTCAGATTTTACGAACTTGGTATTTATAGGTGGTGGGTTAACGTATGCTCCTCATGATGTATGTCGCAAATGGACACTTAATCCTAATCTGCTGGCCTATTGGAGACAACATGCGGATCAGAAATTTGATATTGCTACTAAGAAGTTTTTGACTGAAAAAGCAAGCAAATTCTTGGGAATAGAAGCAAATCTGTTCTATCTGTTGGAAATTACCAAAGACTTCAAGTTCTTTACGGTTGCATCGATGTTCGTGCCTGGACAATATTATACTGATATCAGGGGCAAGCCTATGAATGCAGCGCAAGAAAGAGCATTGGACAGGCTTGATCCGACAGGATTTACCGGCGAACGCGTTCCTGGTATCGGTACGGATAATGCGTATACGCTCAATTTCGGTGTTGACGTTCGATTCTAAGTGATAAAAATTGTAATATTGTGAAAATATGGACGCGTGTATCGCGAGAGTTACATGCGTCCAGTGTCATTTAGTGCTATTGCGTATTTAATGTGGTTCATCTCGAACATTTTTTATGCAAACATACTCTAAGCTCATTATAAAGATTGTCTGCGAGAGATTTAATGGAAGCCTGTTGTTGATCACTAAACTCATTCTTGCAGCAGTTGCTGTAATGACGATATGTGGCAAGAAGATTTGGTGCTACGTTGCGTAACAGTTCATTCTGTTCTTGCTCAGAGCTTTGCTCGGATGCATTCCCCAATATTTTTTGTATATGTGGAGCTTTCATATTTTCCAAATCTATTTCTGCAGCTTGTTCGAGTAATTTTTTTATCCCAAGTTCTTGGCAGGGGAAAAAGCGTTTAACGAATTCTGGTGAAACAGAAAATTCTCGTTGCATTTGCAGGTGAGACTCATCTGGAAACCATAATTGAATGACTTCATTGATAAACTTCGCACCGAAGACATAACCTGCAATAGCGATACGATTCGCATACACTGTATACGTGTGAAAAAGCAGGAACAAAAACAGAAGATTTGTGTAATGTGGCATTCTTTGCATGGTAAATTATCCATTAAAAAAGGGAGCTCTTTGTAGCTCCCTTAAATTTTTATAAATAAGCCGCTGTCATTTAATGCGGGGGAAAAACAGCGACAATTCTTGTTGTGCGGTTTCAGGCGCATCAGATCCGTGTGTTGCATTTGATCCAACGTTAGTGCCAAACATCTTGCGCAGGGTGCCAATTTGAGCCTTATTCGGATCTGTCGCTCCCATCAAATCACGCCATGCTTGAATGGCGTTTTCGCGCTCAAGTGCAATGACAATTACGGGGCCTGAAGTGACAAAGTCAACAAGCTCGCCAAAAAAGGGGCGCTCTTTGTGAACAGCATAAAAAGTTTGCGCTTTTTCTTTGCTGAGCATTATTTTTTCCATGCCAAGGATAGTGAATCCGTTGCGCTCAATAAGTTCGATAATAGCACCAGAATTTTTTGCGTTCACTGCATCTGGTTTAATCATCGCAAATGTTTTTTCAAGCATGTGCTTCCTCAAATTCTTGTATTAGTTTGTAGTTGAGTGTTAAGAAATCGGACCCTGATAATCTCAGGGTCCGTAAATAGTATTTTCTACTCGTTGTCTTCGTTTGCTTCTGATTGTCGTGCAGCATGCTCTTCGAGTGCTATTTGCAACGCTGATTTAGCTTTTGAAGGCGAGGACGCTTCAGCTGCTTGTTCGCTTCTTCGTGAGCGAGGCGCTTGTGCTTTCTTCTCACGCTTTGCACCAGAGCGATCATCACTTCTTGCCTTAGATTCACTACGTGATTCACGTACTTCACGTGTAGGACGATCTTCAAGTTTCAAGCTGAGTCCAAGCTTACGTTCTTCTTTGTTGAGGTTGATAACTTTGAATTGACGCTTTTCGCCAATTTTTAGGATGTCTTCAACTTTTTCAACATTTTGATCTGACAGCTCAGAAATGTGGACCAAACCTTCGATGCCACTTGCTAGTTTTACAAATGCGCCAAAATTAGTGATGCGAGAAACTTCACCTTCGACAATGCTGCCGACTGGGTAGTGCTCTTGTATTGCATCCCAAGGATCTTGAGCAAGCTGTTTGATACCAAGAGAGATTTTCTTGTTGGCTTGATCGATACCAAGGATAATTGCTTGTACGGAATCGCCACGTTTAAAGAGTGATGATGGATGGTCTATGTGTTCCGTCCAAGAAAGATCAGAAATATGTACCAGGCCATCGACTCCTGGAATCAGCTGAACAAATACACCAAAATCAGTGACGTTGCTTACCGTTCCGGTAATAACTTGCCCTTCTTTAAATTGTTCCGTAATAGATTCCCATGGATTTTTTTCTAATTGCTTGATGCTCAATGACATGCGCCGGTTGTCTGCATCAAGTGAAACAATGAGAACTTCAATTTCATCGCCCACTTTGAATTTTTTATGAAGATCGGCAATGCGATCGGTCCATGAAATTTCCGAAATGTGAACCAATCCCTCAACACCTTTCATGACTTCTACAAAGAGACCATAATCGGTAATACTGGATATTTTCCCGGTGACGCGGTCGCCCACTTTGAGTTTTTGGGCTGCTTGTTGCCATGGGTTTTCAGAAAGTTGCTTGAGCCCGAGAGATATTTTTTCGTTTTGCTTGTCAATCGATAATACTTTGACCGTGATTGGGTCACCAATTTTGACGAGTTCGCTTGGATGCGAGATGCGTCCCCAGGTCATATCAGTTATATGAAGCAATCCGTCAACGCCGCCTATGTCAATAAATACGCCATAGTTGGTGATATTTTTTACGGTTCCTCGAATTACCTGACCTTCAGTAAGAACGTCCAAGACCTTGCCACGAGCTTCTGCGCGTTGATCGGTGAGGAGTTTGCGACGGGAAATGATGACATTACCACGTTTACGATTAATTTTGATAATAAGTGCTTGAATTACTTGACCAACATATTGATCAAAATCGGTAACACGTTGTACGTCTATTTGTGATCCTGGTAAGAAAGCTGGAACACCGAGGTCGATGCTCAAGCCACCCTTGACTTTATGGGTTACCAAACCTTCAACAGGCTTATTCTCTTCATAAAGCTTGGTAATTTCATCCCAAGCCTTGAGGGCTTTTGCTTTTTCATAAGAAAGAATGACGTTGCCATCAACATTTTCTAATTCATCAAGGATAACCTCTATGAGATCGCCTTCTTTGAATTTTTTTAATTCGTGAGGACCAAATTCAAATTTAGGGATAAGGCCATCAGATTTGTAGTTGATATCTACCAAAATACCATCTTGATCGATACGTTTGATGGTTCCGGAAATGAGTTTTCCCGGCTGAAATTTGGTTGTTGCCTCTCCATAAAGAGCCGCGAGTTCTTGTTGAAGTTCTGGAGATTCGGTGAGCTCTGCCTCACTTATGATGGCATTAAGTTGGCGATATTGCGTCGAGCGTATGAGTTCTTTTGACATTAAGTCATCCTATAAAAGCCTCATGTTTCATGAGGGTTAAGGGTTATACAATACATAAATTCGTACAAATTAAACTATAGCAAATTTGCAGTGTTAGGCAAAAAAGCCTTTTAATGACAATATTATTATGCCTCGACCCATTGTATAAATTTCTCTTTGTATTATTATAGGGACTATAAGAGGCATTTGTTTTTGATGCTTTTTGACAAGTGATGGGGGCGAAAAATATGTTCAAATCTTATTGGACTCAAATTCAAATCATCGTGTTTTTAGCGCTATCATCTGTTGGCTTGTATAGCCAGGCTGTTAAGCCTGAAACTATGAGTCTGGATGCGCCAAAATCAGGAATTCCTTTAGGTTGGACGCGTCTTTTCCCAGCTCCTGAGTCAATTTCTCAACAGGGTAAAAATAATGGGTTGGTGCAAAAAGTTTCTAAATTGGCACCAAGTTTTGCGCATTACCAAACACTTAATCAGCTAATTCCCACTAAATGTCTCAAGGATCATGTTTCTGCGAGTAGTAATCTTTTTACTGATTCCAGGGTAAAAGATAAAAGCAAGTTGGAAGTGATTCAAGAATTATTTTGGACACGAAATTATATTCGCGGGTGCAAGATACGGGAAAAAATACTCACCTGGAAAGAGTATTTGGGATATGTAAATGCTGTGATTACTGAAATTAATGATCCACGCTTGGAGTTTTTAAGAAGTTATCGCCCGGTAAGCTTAGAAGATGGTGAATTAGACAGCGTCGCTGAGTTTTCGCCACTTACAGAAGAAGCTGCTGAAAAGTTAAATGATATTCTTTTTTTATCGCCATTTTGGCAGCATTCGTTCCATCGTTATCGTGGTGGAGCAAATAATTCTAAGCAAAAAACGATGTTTGCCGAATCAGAGCTAATGAAAAAGCTATCTGCTACCAAGCGCATTAGCAGAGGTGATTGTGAAAAATACATTCGGTGGCTTATTGTAAAACATATTGGTAGCGCAGGGTTAGTGTTTTTAGTAAAAGTTTTTGATTTTGTTAATCCCCCGAATGCTGTTGCTTTCGTGAAATTCTCTTTGTTTTTTCCGGAAGTGGCCATTGGCGTGCATGTGAACACTCTTTCTTCCTACTTAAAGGAACATCCAGACCTCCATCCAGCCGTGTTTCAACTTCTTGGTCATGAAATTGTGGGGCACTTACGTGACCATGCCGTTGCGAATATCGTTGATTGTGCTATTAGGCAAAAGAAAATGGACAAAATGTTTCCATGGTGTCGCATGATGCTTAATGGTGTGGATTTGCGTGAGCAAGAGTATAATGCAGATGTGCAGGGCTTTGTTTCGCCTGAAGATGCACGATCAGCCAAAATCTTATTAAGAGCTTATCCGAAAATTAAATAGATAGCGCATCTTCTTTATTTATCGGCTAA
>JAHDWT010000007.1 GCA_023382795.1 Candidatus Babelota bacterium | reverse complement strand
TTGAACCGCTACACTTAGCGTTGTTGAGGAATCTTGCAAGGTAATATCTGATTGCAAAATAAAAAAGCCCTCAATGGTATTGCCTGTACCGCTTACGTGTATATCTTGCTGAATCGTGCCGCCATCGCCCTCTAAAGAAGAATTACCATTGAGCGTAAGAAAACCGTTGGGATTATAGACAGCCGACACCAAAAGATCATTGCCTTCATCATGAAACATACCGCCTGCAAAGGCGATCGATTGTCCTGAAATAGTCCCCGCAGCATCCCGTATAATACTACCTTTAACTCCTGTTAGGGTATTATTGAGAATCAATTGCCCGTCAGCAATATGAATAAATGATGATTTACCTCTGAACGATACGGCAGATTCTATAAACCCACTCGACACTAAAACTAAGCACGCGAAAAAAATACCAAGCTTCATACTCATCCTTTTATTCATCCCACATTACTGTAAGCAAGCAATCCTGAAGTAAGATACAGCCCCGATTCGGCAAGCACCTCTACCGAAACATCGTTTGCAGCACTTATACCATCGCCTAGACAAATCGCCTCGTCTTCTACCATTGCGTCACTAATTATGGTACACGTGCCATCAATGCGCAGCGTACCTTTCGTTAGGCGTAATCCTGTAGTAGTAGAAACCAACGTGGTAGCATTAAGCCACATAGTTGACGTGCGATCTTCCATAACAATCGCATCACGAGATGAATTTGCGGGGGCATAACTAAAGGTCATGCCGCTATCAAAATGCCACGTTGCTCCTGATGTAATGGCGGCTTGACCACTACTTTGAAAAACAAAGTTTTGCCCACCTGACATGACAACTTCGTTGAAAATTTCCAAATCACCTTGGGTAAAACTATACGTTGCATCCTGCATAACGGTCACATTGCTTAAAGAAAGTGTTGCCGCAGAGTCCATGCATAATAATTTACCGGCATCAATGCCACGAAGTGTTGCATCTTTAATCAGCAAACTTCCTCCAGCTTGTATCCAGATACCATATGTAGAGCAATCTATGGTATTCCCACCGCCATCCAACATACTGGTTCCACCAAAAAGCACGGTGCCACTCAACACCATATCAGATGCACATACAACCGTTGTGTCTATAAAAGTCATACCTGGAAGGGTGAAAGAAGCGTTTTTGTACGGCAGATGTAAGGCAAAATCATTTCCGTTAATTATTCCCGCATCACTTACTAATGCAGTCGCAGTAAGATGAAGATCTAGATTAAGATTAAGCGTACCCCCATTAAAGGTTAATGAACCCCCTACGGGGAAAAAGGCGTTAAAAAGACAACTCGTTGTTGCATCTTCTAACGTAAAACCTGCTTCAAACGCAGCAAATCCACGCATCTCATTATCAATGTCAATCGAAGGAAAAATGGTAAGAGACTCACGAGAAGGAGTGGTATTTGATCCCACAACACCTGCTCGCATAATAAAAAAAGTACTGAGCATGCACAGCATGCCAGTACTCAGCATCAATGATCGATTCATACTTTAGACTCTCTTTTTTACTTCATCTTACTCACTCAGGATTTCCATCCTAACGAGAGCACTTAAGAAAGTCTAGAGCAAATTACACCTTATCACGACGAATGAATTTCAATCTTGCTATGCACTAACTAAGCATCATAGCCTAGCTGCATTGACGATAAATCGTGAGTGATACCATGTAATATTTTATGAACATTCTGTAGATATAATTTTTTTTCACGTCGCGTTAAATTTCCGGAAAACATCGTAATTTCACCATGCTTATTTTTATAACTTTCAGGTTCAAGTTTTGGATGATAGGTGGCAAGGTCTAAAGCAACATCATACATGTGTACAATAATCGGGGCACTTTCTTCAAGGCGCTGGTTGCGCTTTTCTACCGCCTTTTCAAGTTCATATCCAGACTCTGCTGATAAAAAATTGACGATTGCCATTTCTAACTTAAGAAGATTGGTAATTTGCTGAATGCCCATTTCACACCATGCATTGCTCTGTCTAAAATCATCCACCGCACTATCAAATCGCTGTTGATAAAAACGACTTGATCCATATCGTACCGCGTATTTGCAATTGTCCCCAGTACTACTACCCACCCCAACACATGGATCTACTTTTTCGTTGCGTATCGCTATCGTTTGAAATTCTTTGCTCAGAGTGGTGGTTACTGCTACATCCTCATGAACAACTAATTCCTGATGTTGTTTAGTATCTGATGCGATAAGATTTGTGTCTGTGCCAGTTATTTTTGGTGTGTAAAAATAATCTTTAATGACTGTCCAAGCACCATAAACATCGATTTCTGTGTTGATGTCATTTACACTTTCGCCAAATAGCGTGCGTATATTGAGCACCATAACAAATAAGACTGCCAGCGCAATCAGTATCCTTTTCATAACTCCCCCTTGTCATCCCTAAAAACAATATTCTAATTGTTATTTTAAATTAAAAAAAATCCATTTAGAATATTTTGTTAATAATATGACAATAAGGTCGCACATACCAGCTCTAACATATGAAATAAAAACGTTGAGCTTTTGATAAAGAATTACCAAAGTGTACGCAAGAGCATCCACATTGAATTTGCGGCAAAAATGCCGGACCACAGTGGATACCACTCTTCTTTCTTATTTACCAGCAGCGTGAGCAGACCTCCGGTGATAAGTCCGATAGACAAGTGCAGCGGCATTAAAATACCACTCAGCACAAGAGCAGGATTTAATTTGATGTATTTGAGCAGTAATCCAAATATAACTCCAATTGCAAGCACCCACACATCAAAACTCTGTACATTGATAAGCAATGCTCGTGTTTGAGCTTTTTGCGCAAAAAGTTCGGCAGAGCCTAAATTAAAATGCACAATGAGCTGCCAAAATATAATGCCTACACTTAATGCGCTGATTATTAAACCTAGATACTGATAACGGCGTAATCGATCACGGGAAATATCGCCAAGCTGCGCCATTTTAAGACCAAACAAGGCATCAGCAACAACACCCCCACAAATTTCTACAAAGGTAGCAACGATAATTATTTGAACAACATCAATATTGAATAAAAACATTGCTGGTACCATGACAAATGTTGCAAAACGACCAAGTGGCGCAAGGCCGATTTTTCCTGCAATAATTGCAAGCTGATACGAAACGATAAGCGTAAACAACACAAGATATGATTGCGCCATCAAAGAAAATCGCATAAACCACAAATACGTCGCAACTAATCCAATAATTATTATCCCTTCAAGTACCAATCTTCTGCATCGCATAAAAGATGTTGTGATAACACCACGTTGTTTCGTAGTAGTAAAAAAGCTACGCACCGTTTGTACTAGTGCAGATGGCAAACCAACAAAGCCTTGTAATGTTCCCGCAAGTACCATCCCGCTACAAAAAGCCAGCACAAAATCCATATTGGTAATAGTCGGAAATAATACATAATTAGTCGCATCAACCACAAAAATTTTAGCAACTGCACCAACAGCCAGTGGAAGTGTAATGACATGTCCGGTTACAAAACCAATGGCCCACAACAAGGGCCAAAAGTGAAACTGTAATGCTGGGATAACCAAAACTCCTAGTTTTTTTGCAAAAATAAGCGTAAATGACTTGGGTAGTACCGATTTAATTGCGCCAATGCCATCCTGTAACACACAAAATACCATTGTTGCCAAAAAACCGCCGATCAACTCCAATGATTTACGAGCACTTTGATGCGCGGCGATCATTTTGTAAACCAAATCACCGATCGGAAATGCAAGCTGTTGCCGTATGATCAACTGGTCTGCCAAAACATGTGCAAACCAAATTCCCAGTGCACCAGCGGTTGCGGCAAGCCCCGTCAATATTGATGAAAACAACAACGGCTGTCGCAACCATTGCTCAAAAAGATTCGGTGATAAAAAATAAATTGCTGGATAGGAGAATCCGATACCAGTGGCGGTGATACCTCCTATAGATGCCGCACATGTCGCAAGTACACTGTACCGAGTGATTACCGCAGGGCGATACGAAGAAAAAATTCTAAAAATACCAAGGGCAAGTAAAACTACCGTTGGTGCAATCCAAGGGCCGATGGGAATAGCCATTGATATGTAGCTCATCACCGCAGTTGCAAATAATGAAAGAATTACGCTTGCCAAAAATGCAATAACCATAGAAATTCCTAACCCGATGAAAACCAACATGGACTACGTGTAGCTAGAAGATAACAGCAAACTGATAAGGCGTAAATTTGATTTTCATAAAAGATATGGTGCCGAGGACTGGATTCGAACCAGCACAGTGAAGCCACCACAAGGACCTGAACCCTGCGCGTCTACCATTTCCGCCACCTCGGCACATTTTTTCAACGTTAAACTTCGACTATCTTTTTGCCGGACAAAAAATGACAGTGAAGATGAAACACCAGCTGACCAGCACCTACGCCGTTATTTATGATTAATTTACAATCTCGTCGCCCCGTTTCCATAGCACTTAACTGTCGTGCCATTTGCAATATCGCGGCAGCATAAACATTATCTTCTGGAAGAAGAGACTGCACATCAACAATATGCTTCTTGGGAATAATAAGAAGATGAACCGGCGCCTTAGGGGAAATATCTTTAATCGCTATAACATGCTCATTTTCTGCGACTATGGTTGCAGGACTTGTCCGGGAGATTATTTTGCAAAAAATACAATTTTTTTCGTTCATACACTCATCGACACTGATGGTCCACTGATTTGTCTTGGTGCCGGGAGTCGGACTCGAACCGACATGGTGTCAACCACCGCGGGATTTTGAGTCCCGTGCGTCTACCAATTTCGCCATCCCGGCAGGTAGATGTAATGAATTACTCAGGAAATTATACCATGCACTCTCGACACGTCAATTGTTATCTTGATTGACCGTTACCCAAAAAACGCTAGATTATTCAAATAAACAATTTATCAAAAATAATTATCATGGAAGGCAATCATGAAAGACTCTCTATTTTTACAAGTAAGCATATCGCTTTGCACTCTTGTCACCATAGCACCTACCTTGCACGCCGTTAAACATAATACCTTATCAATACCACATGGCGCTAAGGTTGGACCAGGGAGGATACTATCATCAACTGCCATAACGACTTCCTGGCAATGCCCTTACAAAAATTGCAAGCGCTCTTCCGACTCACTCGAACGTATCATTGAACACTGTGACAGGCACCACTATCATCTCCATTTTATGGTTTGCACTGATTCCAACGACAATATAGTAGCGGTAAGCAAGCAATGCCAATCATACTCAGTCACCAAAGCTGCAATAACTGAATTAGCAAATAAACATCCTCATATTAACGCCACTATTAAGTGCGATCAAGAACGTCTACAATGCCTCAAAGAAAAAATCTGCGGTACTCGTGATCCCAACATGCGCATGCGCAAACCTGCATGTAATGTCCATACCTTACAACACTATAAATCACTTCTTCCCATCAAACAAAATAACCAGCAATCACAAGTAGCCCTAGAGCATCAGGCTGCTTTCCTAAACCAAAGTATCTTTGAAAGCAATACGCAACAGACACCAGACACTCCTTGTCAAACGCTTAATTCATTACCTGATTCTTTACCCAGCATATCGGATAACACGTCGGTCAATGCACAGCGATTGCTACAATCCATTCATGGATTAGACCATGAACTTGTTAGATGGCCAAAAGATCAGGAATTTGTATCTCCAGCGCCCAGTGTACCACCTTTATTTTGGTAACATATCGCCACAAATAGCCCGTAGGCTAGACCTGACAAATGAAGCATTGTCTAGAAAAAAAGTTTCGCTATAATAGCCTGTATTGATTAATAAAAGAGTGAATAACAAAAACTAAAGGGTTATTTTTATGATGAATAGTTTGCAATTAGAACAATTGCTTTCTTTGGAAAATTCACTGCCATCTCTGAATGCCTTTGGCCGCAGCACCTATACAGAAGAAGGTGAATATGCGACCGAAGAGGAAGAAGGCTGGGACTGGAATGGAGATGAAGACGAAGAAGATGATGAGGACGATGAGTGTGACGAATGCGATGATGAGGACGAAGACGAGGACGATGAAGGCGACTGGAATTGGGATGAAGACGAGGACGACGAAGACGAGTATGAAGACTGAACAACATAACCATAATTAAATATTCGTTACATAAGAAATTTTAAAGGCCGCTCCATGCGGCCTTTATCCTACCAATACGCAATCTTCATAGCTTCTTTGACTTCTTGCATAGTTTTACCCGCAATTTCACGCGTTGCCATGGTTCCTGCGCGCACTATACGCATCACCTCACCCTTGTCACGAGCGAAGTCTCTTCTACGAACTCTAATAGGTTCCAAAAATGTATTCAGTACTTGAGCCAGATACTTTTTCAGCACCACATCACCGAGACCGCCACGCGCATAATGATCTTTAAGCTCCTGGACCTTGGCTATGTCGGGGTCAAAAGCATCTAGAAACATAAAAACCGGATTCCCCTCTACCTTACCCGGATCAGAAATCTTTATATGATTCGGATCGGTATACATGGCCATAACTTTTTTGACCACGGTGTCGGCATCATCAGAAAGATAAATAGCATTTCCTAATGATTTACTCATTTTAGCTTTTCCATCAGTACCCACCAGGCGTGCTACCTTGGGGATCAACGCACTAACCTCTGGAAACACGTCTGCTTGATAGAGCGTATTAAATTTACGTGTTATTTCGTTTGTTTGCTCAATCATTGGCAACTGGTCTTCGCCAACAGGTACAAGTTGCGCCTTAACAATGGTGATGTCTGCAGCTTGGCTTACTGGATACATTAAAAAACCCGCTGTCAAGCTTTCACCGAAGCCCTTTTGTGCAATTTCAGTTTTTACGGTTGGATTACGTTTAAGACGGTTAACCGTCACCAAATTTAAATAAAAAATGGTTAGCTCCGCGATTTCAGGAATCATTGATTGAATAAAAATGATTGATTTTTGTGGATCAATACCAACCGCCAGGTAATCCAAAGCAACCTCGAGCACCTGCTGCCTAACTTTTTCTGGATCATCAAAATTATCAGTAAGAGCCTGCACATCAGCAAGCATAACGTACTGAAGATACGTATCTTGCAAAAGAACGCGATTTGCGAGTGATCCAACATAGTGCCCTAAATGTAATGGCCCTGTTGGGCGATCCCCGGTAAGTACTACTTTTCTGTTCTGCATATATCTCCTCTATCTACCCTATGGCAAAAATAACACCTAACAACTGCGTGATGATTGTAGCACAAGGTTACTCATGACCCAATCAAGTGACATTGCCATTTGAATTCCCCTTGTTACACTAAAAGTATAGTACAGGTCTTTGCTTATGACTGCATAAGTTCGATGCGCTTTTCGTGGTTAATGCAATTCTTCTTCGGCCTTCCAGTATTTATAGGTTCAATTTCAATTTTTACCTTATTTTTCTTAAGGAATTTATTATGATGTGTTCTCTTTTATCATTAGTTGTCTGTGCCTGTTTAACCATAAGCGGTACAGCTTCTGGCCATACTCACGAACCAGTTCAACATCTTGAGCGCATACTGCTTGGCCAACAGGAAAAAAAAGATCTAGAATTATTCCGATCTCAAGACGAATCTCCCGGTATCATATCGCACATTGATAGTACCAAAACCTCATGTGGAAAAAATCACCTACAAGAGCTTATGAGTACCATCATCACCGATATACCTACGCTCAAACATCGACAAGATATCATTGCCCACTTTGATAACAATCCTGAGCTCCTACAAAAAATGCATGATCTCGTTGCGCAGGTTGGATCACATGAAAAAGCTCTATTGAGCATATATAATACGAGCGATTCTTTTAAAAATCAGGCTATTGCTGATTTTTTCCCACCACGTTGGCTCACCACTAACTCATCACCACTAGCACTTGATGGATGGCAATTTGCACATGTGGCAATCCTTGCCGCACCAACGGTGGAGCATCTCGCGGTTCATTACCTCGTTAATCAGAAGCTTAAAGATTATCTAGGCATTACGTGTGGGCACCATCACCATGGTAAGAAACCCCACAAACATGAATCCTGTTCATGCGAAAAAAAACATCATGATAGTCATGATCATGATGGTCATCCTCATCATGATAACCAAGCTGATACACCAAAACCGGAATGCGGCCATAATCATGGTCCCAAAATCGATCGTTTCAAACAGGCAATTCATACCTCCTACAATATTGCTCACGCCGGCTTTCATATCGGCGGCTTGATTGGTTTAGCAAAGCATGTTAAAGCACAACTTACGTTACTAAAAAATATCCAAAGCGATCTCATTGGACTACGCCATCTACTCGATGCCGTACAACATATGATCACATCAATTTCACATGATGAATTTTTGAACACCACCGATGAGTTTAAAGCACTAAGCACAACTTTTGCCGCTGCTTCTACGCTCCAAAAACTGCATGTGTTATTATCAACGTCCACCTTTAGTGGTTCAGCATCAATCTGGAGTCGTCCAGGAAAAATTTTGGCTGGATATCAGTTGGCACAACAGGCACAACAAGAACTTAACCAAGTACTTGAGCATGTTGGCGTTATTGATGCATTTATTTCCCTAGCACGTGCTTATCACACATCACAACAGCAAGAGTATCGGTATACTTTCCCAACCTACCTTGAAACAACTACACCACAAGTAGAGATCGTGCGCGCATGGCACCCATTACTTAATCAGACAGCAATTTCTGCGCCAACAATCATTCTTGGCAATCAAAGCGTACCACATTTAGCCTTGATCACCGGTGATAACATGTCCGGAAAATCAACTACACTCAAAATGACCGCTTTAACTGTCTTGTTTGCACAAACCTGTGGATTTGTACCAGCACAAGCAGCGCAATTAACCCCATTCAAATGCATAAAAACGTCATCGGTGCTCACTGATAATATTCGCCAAAGAATTTCACACTTTGGAGCCGAGCTTATGAGCGCTGAAGAAATTACGACTGCATGCGAACAAGAACAAAACGGCTTTGTGTTTGTCGTTGTCGATGAATTGTTTGTGGGAGCTCATGCTGCCAAAGGACAAGCAGAACTCGCACAATTTATCCGTACTTTAAGTCAAATGGATCAAGTAATAGGTCTAATAGCAACACATTATACTGCGCTCACAGATCTTACTGCTGAGTATCCTGGTATGCTCACTCATTATCATACGGTACGAGCAGCCGCTCATGCCGAAGGTACTTACCTGTATACTCTACAACATAATCAATAACTGAATCAGGAATAAATTACGCCGCAATCGATAGCATATACTGTCAATTGCGGCGTAATTTATTTTGCCCAGCACTGAAATATTCAAACTCTGTACTTGTTTTTTGTTTTTTCCTACAGTAACTCAAAAAGAGGAAACGTTATGGTATGGAGTGATCTTTTTTCAAACCTCATGATTCTCAATTGGGCGGATACCGTTGAAATCGCCATTATTTCGTATGTGGTATATCGCCTTAGCCAATGGCTTGGTCAGGATAAGAAGACGACCCTCCTGCCAACCTTTTATGGTTATTGCTTACTCACCATCGCATGCTATCATGCGTCGCTCGTAACCGTTACGCTTCTGCTCTGTATTGCAACCCCGATACTTCTTGTAAGTTTCTTGTTGATTCATCAAAAAACATTACAAAAAAATTATGTTGCATTCAAAAAAACCTCTGCAGAAACGCAACCACAAGTAGATTGGCTCAATCAACTACTTCGCTCAATACTAGTGGCAGTAAATACCGGAAAACCAATCTTTATGCTGCTAGAAAACACCGATAGCCTCGCCACCTTTGTAACATGCAAGTTCCCCATTAATGCTCCAGTATCACACCAATTACTTACCATGCTTTTGCGTAGCGATTGTTACCAATCAAATACTATGCTTTGGCTTACAAGAACTGGCACGCTCATGGGCATAAACACCACATGGACCTACGAACTTGATGACATGTGGTTTGATCAAGAATTACGCAGCTTAGAAACATGGAAGCAAAATGCTCTTTTTATTTCTAAGAAAACTGATGCCCTGTTCATCTCTCTTGAGCCGGTACAACATACATTTACCATCATTGCGCAGGGGGTTGCTCTTGAACATATGTCCTTAGAACAAGTTCTTTATTGGTTCAAACAACAATCATGGATTTCTGTTATATCACCTGAAAAATCTGAGGGTCCTCATGCTCCATACATGGTACAAAAATCTCACCAACAGCATACCACGTAAACTATTATCACTGGTCATCGGTTATCATATTTGGATTATTGTGAGCACCCATGTTCCCGCCTATCGCTGGCTCGAAGTTCCTGTATGTTTTTACCACACAACGCCAGAAACAACCTGGGAAGCTCCTGAATCGATTTTGGTTCAACTAGCAGGAAAACGCACGTCCCTGTGCAACCTTGACACCACATCGCTGGCCATACATATTGATACGCGTACGCTGACATCAGACCACAATCGTCTTATACTATCTAATTATGAATTATTGCTTCCCTCACACCTGCATGTTGTTGATTGGAAGCCATCCAATATTATCATCACCAAGCAACATGCTCTAACGTAAGGATATAACATGGAAACGCCGCTCTTTGGTACCGACGGAATAAGAACTCGAGTGGGCAATTATCCCCTTACGCATGACACACTTCCCCTATTGGGAAGTGCAATCGGCCAATTTGCTTTAAGAAAATATGGCAATGACGCAAAAATTTTAATTGCACATGATACGCGTCAGTCATGCGCCTATATTAAAGCACAGCTTAAAGCGGGCATGTTGCGATTTCCCATCACTACGTATGATGCAGGTGTATTACCTACCCCCGCTGCCCACAAAATAATTCATAGTACACAAGCATTTGATTGCGCGGTGATTATCTCTGCTTCTCATAATGCATATCATGACAATGGTATTAAGATTATCGATCGCATTACCGGCAAAATTTCAGCACAAGACGAAGAGCTTATCAAATTTTATCTTCATCAAGATATTGAAGTTTCTTACGATCATTTAGGTAGTGATATCCATTACCCTAAAGCGCAACAAAAATATATTCAATACATGCTCAATGCATTTTCTCCGGGCTGTTTAACCGGCATCTCAGTAGTACTTGATTGTGGTCATGGAGCAACATCGCACATCGCTTCAGAAATTTTTGAACAACTCGGTGCGCATACCATTACCATTAACGATACACCAAACGGGTACAATATTAATGAGCGTGCTGGTGCACTTCATCCAGAACATCTACAGAAAATAGTTCAAGAGTTCGGCGCTGATATTGGTTTTGCATTTGACGGCGATGGGGATCGTGTAACCGTAGTCACTCGATCAGGGGGACTACGTAATGGAGACGAGGTTCTCGCATTGCTTCTTGATCATCCTGCATACCAACAGCAAAATGTTGTCGTAAGTACTATTATGGCGAATCAAGGATTTGAAGTTTTCGTTCAAGAGTGTGAAAAATTACTTATCCGAACCCCTGTAGGTGATAAGCATGTCACTCAAGCTATGCTCCAGCACGGATCACTACTGGGAGGGGAACCATCAGGGCACATTATTTTACGGGATTTTGTACCTTCAAGTGATGGAATATTTGCTGCATTACGTATACTAGAAACCATGCTCTATACCAAGAATAACGAACTTGAAACCTTTAAGTCGTTCCCTCAAGCACTTATTAACATTACCGTGCCACATAAGGAAGATCTTACCAAAGAGCCTTTTGCCAATTTCATCAAAACAGCCCATGACCAACTTCTTCGAGGCAGGATTATTATTCGCTATTCTGGTACTGAACCATTGCTGCGTATTCTAGTCGAAGACACAGATTATGAGAATGCCTATCACATAGGGAAATCTCTTGCGCACGATATTCAGAATACTTTTGCATCACTATAATAGCGGCTTCTTCATCAATAATCATAAACCATCAAATTAAGGAACACTTGTCATGGTCAAAAATATTAAGAAACAATTCATCACCTTTACAGAATATGTTTGGGAAATTTTTCTCAATGGACTCTTTGCTATTTTACCAATCACATTGACTATCGCACTTTTTGGATTTTCACTCCGTATGCTCAAGAGTTGGCTTCAACCAATTTATCAATTAGAGCCTGTATCACTTCAGAAAATCCCCTACTCAGAAGTGGCACTTGTCATTGGAGCCATTTTTCTTGTAGGCGTAATATTACGATTCTTCATTCTACGTTCAATCATACATGGCCTAGAACATCTTTTAGGAAAACTTCCGCTCATTAGGCCTATTTACACAGGTATTAAGCAGCTCGTACATGCATTCAGCATGCAAGACAAAGTCAGTTTTCAAACCGTTGTATTAATTGAATTTCCACGATCAGGAGTCTATAGCCTTGGCTTCATGACGAGTGAGGTATCTCATGTCATTGCGCCCGAGACAAATCAAAAATGGTTCAATGTATTTATTCCCACAACACCAAATCCTACTACTGGATTCTTTATTATGGCGCCTGAACAAAGTATCCGAACCATTGATCTAACACGACAAGAAGCGATGGCACTTATTATTTCAGGGGGAATTATTCAACCAGAACGATTTGTGGGTCAACGTAAACCACATTAATCATCTAGATGAGAAAAAGTCTTTAGTAAAAAATTTTGCATAAAAAAGATCGAGCATCGGCGCTTCGCTGCCATTTTTCATGGCAAAATCAATACCATAAAGATACTCATGCATCTGTGCTAGTTCTTTTGCTTGATAGCGCTTCCAATCTTTTTGTATAAAAGAAAACGGTAATCGCTGGGAGATTTTTTTTGCTTCAATCATAGAAGAATTGCGAGCCACATGCACATAAGAAGCCGCACGCAAAAGTTGTTCTGACCAAAAAGAACACCAAAAGATCGGCGAAAAACGGTCCCGTTCTTCTATCCAGCGTTGGAAAAAAGGCTCTCGTTGGCACGCAAAAAACAGAGACGCAAGATCAAAAAGTGATCGTTCCATGCCTATTGTTTCATGGATCAATTGATCTACTTGTACTTGATTACTCGTGCTTACAAGGGGAACATAGTGCATGACATGGACACATTGATCAAGCGTAATTTTTTTATAGATTTTAAACATACGAGCAAGTAGGGCCGCACCTGCCTGAGATGATTTTACTTGAAGAGCTCGCATAAGTCGCAGTGCATACGCATCATCGATCACATGAGGCACATCAATACGCAGATATTCTTTATGGTTATCCATCAACAATTTATGTTCGCTATCCACGAAAAGCATAATGCTATTAGGGCCAATATATGAGCTCATATACTTAAACCACAACTTTCTCTTTTTTTCATCGAGCATATCAAATGATTTAAGCCAATATATGGTCGAATTGCCTAAAAATGATGTTTCAAGGCGCAACTGCGCAGCATCCAGCCCACACTCTTGCACATCAATAGATTCGATGACTGCATTTTCACAACTGCGCAACTTCTTCAGAAATGCCATAAAAAAAAGGAGCGGATATTCACCCTCTCCTACATAAACCATCACCCGATGTTGCGACAAAAAATCACTCAAGTGTGATTGTTCTAATACATCTATAACCTGCATATGATTACATCCCTGAAACGAGACGATTTTTTAAACTAAAAAGAGGAGCTTTGCCTTCTGATATAGAGCGTTCAGATGAGCTCTTGACTGGAGCCTCCTTCAAATCAACACGCTCTTTAGTATGTCGTGCGTTCTCCTGCCCCACACAAAACAATGTCTGTGCAGCTCGCATCGCAGCTTCCTGCACAAGTATGCATTGCTGTAATGTATAAGGACGTCGCTCTGCGGTTCCTTGCACCTCAACAAACTGCCCTGAACGCGTCATTACAATATTAAAATCTGCATCTATATTGCTGTCTTCGCTAAAATCAAGATCGACCAAGATTTGACCATTATACAGACCGACTGAAACCGCAGCAATTCCATCATGCATAATAGGCGCATCAATAATACGTGAAGCAAGCCAGGTATGTTGAGCGCGCTCTAAAGCAAAATTGGCTGCAATAATACACGCAGTGCGTGTACTACCGTCAGCCTGAAGAACATCACAATCAATAATTATGGTACGCTCACCTATTTTCTCAAGATCAACAACGGCTCGTAATGAGCGACCGATAAAACGAGATATTTCAACGTTTCTTCCATTCTTGCGACCTTGTTCCGATTCGCGAGTCGTACGTACGGTGGTTGCTGTTGGCAACATAGCATACTCAGCAGTCAACCAACCTGTTCGTTTCCCCTTAAGAAAAGGGGGAACTCCGGGCTGAAGTGAAACTGAGCACAGCACTTTGGTGTTACCAAGCTCAAGCAACACCGATCCTGCCGCATATCCAAAAATATCATAGGTAATACGAACATCGCGCATCTGATCACAAGAACGTCCCTGTCTACGTAGCGTCATTGTTGTCACACCATTCTACTTCGTAGCATGGCTTTGTTCATGCCCTGATGCTTCTTCAATAAGTCGCAGGCGAATTCTTCCCGTTTCTGGATCATATTCGACCACTTCGACTTCAACAAGTTGCCCAACAGGATAATCGTGAATAAAGCTTCTTTGTTTGGCTTTTGGAATATTGGACACATGGACGAGTCCGTCTTGACCAGGAACCAATTCGACAAATAATCCAAATTCTGCCTGACGACGCACAATTCCCTTGTAGCGCGCATTGCGTTCAATTTGACCTGCAATAGTCTTTACCCAACGCTCAGCAAGTGCAATTTTTTCTGGTGATACACCAAAAATTTTCACCATGCCATCATCGGCAATATCGATACTTGCGACACCAGTTTTTTCGATAATTTCACGAATAATTTTACCACCGGGCCCGATTATAGCGCCAATTTTTTCAGTATTAACTTTAAAAGAAACGACCTTAGGAACGAGTGGTGAAAGGGTTTTGTTTGGCTCGCTCATCACTTTTTTCATTTCACCAAGAATATGCAAGCGTCCCTTACGCGCTTTCTCAAGTGCCTTTTCAAACACTTCTCGCGAGAAACCACCCTTGTATTTAATATCCATCTGGATGGCGGTTATACCGTGTTCACCACCAGCAACTTTGAAATCCATGAGGCCATAAGCATCTTCAAAACCATTAATGTCGGTAAGTACACAAAATTCACCAGAGGTACTCTTGAGCAATCCCATGGCAACGCCGCTAATCATCTGCTTTATAGGAACACCAGTGTTCATAAGAGCTAACGTTGAACCACACACCGTCGCCATGGACGTGGAGCCATCAGACTCTAACATGTCCGCAACAATACGAATGGTATAAGGAAAACTCTCCTTATCTGGTAAAACACTCAGCAGTGCCGAATGGGCCAGATAACCATGCCCAACTTCTCGTCTGCCTGGACCACGCTGCTGACGTACTTCGCCAACTGAAAACGGAGGGAAGTTATAGTGAAGCATAAATGAACCTTCGCCTCGCTCAGCTCCGTCCATAATGCCTTCAAATTTTTGTTCATCTTCTCCGCTACCAAGCGTAACCATAACCAAGGCTTGTGTTCTGCCACGAGTAAAGAGTGCAGAACCGTGCGTGGATGGTAACAGGCCAACTTTGCCAGAGATGGTACGAACCGTATCAAAATCACGACCATCAATACGTTTTCCAAGACTGAAAATCAATTCAGTTACTTTGGATTTAAGTACATCGTCAAAAATGTATTCTATGACTTTAACAGGAGTTTCAACGCCTGTAGCTTCAAGTTCGGTTTGATATTGTGCAACGAACATTTCACGTAAGGAATTTAAATATTCATTACGTTGTACCTTATCTGCGATATAGGTATTACGAACATACTCATTCGTAAGGAAATTCGTTACTCGTTCTTTCCACAATTCCCAATTATACAGATCTTTGATAGATTCTTTCGCAGCCCCAACTTCTTTCTGGATCTCAAGCTGCCAAGCAACTTGTTTTTTGATAATGCCGTGAGCAAAAAATAACGCATCAAGGAATTCTTTCTCAGAAAGAGAATCGGCCGAACCTTCAACCATGCAAATTCCTTCATCGGTTCCCGCAATCACCAGGCGAATAGGAGAAGCAACTGCAAGATCATATGATGGATTAACTTTCCATTCACCATCAATACGAGCAAGCTCAACAACACCAACCGGACCCAAAAATGGAATCTTTGAAATAGTTAGGGCCAGAGAAGTAGCAAGGAGAGCTAAATGTGCTGGAGTATGTTCTTTATCTACAGAATATACCGTTGCTAAAATCTGCACTTGATCAAAATAATCAGATGGGAACAACGGCCTTACTGGACGATCAATCAAGCGTGCTGTCAATACTTCTTTATCAGTAAACTTACCTTCACGCTTGTAATATCCACCAGGAATCTTACCCGCAGCAGAAAACTGCTCACGATAGTCGATAGTAAGCGGTAAAAACCCAGGAAATTCTTTGGTTGGTGCGGAAACCACGGTTGCTAAAATTACGGTACCGCCATGTTTCAACCAAACAGCGGAATCTGCCTGACGAGCGACTCCACCTATTTCAACTTCGTAACCAAACTCTGCAGAATGAAATGTTCTTGTCATTACCACAACCTATTTCTTTAAACCAAGACGATCTATAAGAATGTGATAACGTTCTTGGTTCTTATTTTTCAAGTATTTTAATAATTTTTTACGGAGAGAGACGCTGTTCACGAGTCCGCGCTTGGAAGAAAAATCTTTAGGATTTTTTTGTAAGTGGTCGGTCAATTGTTGGATTTTGCGGGTAAGAAGCGCCGCTTGCACTTCTACTGAACCGGTATCTTGACCACCTAGTTGAAAGTCTTTAACAACTTGTTCTTTACTTTGCATATTTAATGACATATAAACCTGACCTATTTTTACGTATTGTTCTCTTGGTTAAGAAATTCACTTTTGATTATTGGTAGGCGCGAGCGGGATTGAACCGCTGACCCTTGCTACGTCAAAGCAATGCTCTACCACTGAGCTACGCGCCTACGATACATTATCCTGCTGCTTCTTGCTCTAACGTCTCTTCTTGTTGTGCCTGTTTTTCCAAATCAGAAACATCTTCGCCCAGGTATTTTTTCCTAAAACTCTTGATGCCTGTACCTGCTGGAATTAGCTTACCAACAATCACGTTTTCTTTCAATCCATATAAGTGATCTACTTGACCAGAAACTGCCGCTTCAGCGAGAATTCGCGTTGTTTCCTGGAATGATGCCGCCGATATAAAGCTTTCAGTATCCAATGATGCTGTAGTGATACCCATTAACACAGGCTTTGCAACTGCTGGTCTCTTGCCCTCTGCTTGTAAGAGAGAATTTACCATCTTGAAATGGATACGATCAACACGATCACCAACAAGAAAATTGGTATCTCCTGCCTCAACGATTCTAACTTTGCGCATCATCTGACGAACAATAAGCTCGATGTGACGATCATTAATATCAACACCTTGTAGTCTGTAAATTTCCTGAATATGATCCACTAAGTATTGTTGTACTACTTCTGGTCCTAAAATACGTAAAATATCGTGAAGAACTGGAGCGCCAGAAGTCAATCTATCACCAGCATTAACACGCTCTCCATGAACCACGTTCAATTGCTTACCTCGCGGTACAAAATAATCAAACGAAGCATCGCCAGAAACCACGCTAACCTTACGCATACCCCTGTGAAGCCCTCCGATTACCACTTCACCGTCAATATCAGCAATAATAGCAGGATCTTTTGGCATTCGAGCCTCAAAGAGTTCTGCAATACGAGGAAGACCACCGGTAATATCCTTAGTCTTTGTGGCTTCACGTGGCATTTTCGCCAATACATCAGCAACTTGAACTAGTTGATCCTTGGTTACTGCTAAATAGGACCCAGCTGGCAGATAATATTGAGCGACTTCTTCGCCATCCTCTCCAATAATAGCAAGCGCCGGCTGATATTTTTCACCTTTATGCTCAAGTACAATGTGAGCTGCAACATTTGTTGCTTCGTCAAAACGCTCTTGCACCGTAACATTTTCGATGAGATCAACAAATTTTATCATACCTGCTTGTTCGGTCAGAATAACTTTATTTGTTGGATCCCATTCAACAAGTTTAGTGCCGCTAGGTACCTCTTGTTTATCCTGAACAAGAACAACATATCCGTGTTCCAAATCATGTAGTTGCAATTCTCGACCATCACGAGAAACAAGCGCTATTTTCGATTTTCTACCCATGACCACATCTTGGCCATGACGATTTTTCACGGTTCTTACACCGCGAAATTCAACGATACCATCATGTTTAGCAAACAATGATGATTGATCTGAAACACCACTTGCAGTACCCCCAATATGGAAAGTTCTCATGGTAAGCTGCGTACCAGGTTCACCAATCGACTGTGCTGCAATAGTCCCTACCGTTGCTCCGGTATCCACCAAGGTATCATGCGACAAATCGGAGCCATAACACTTAGCGCATACACCGCGCTTAGCTTGGCAGGTCAACACTGAGCGAACATACATTTTAGAAACTGCAGAATTGCTCAGCCTATCGATATTTTCACGATTGATCACTTCACCTTGCTTAACAAGTAGTGTTCCTGTAATCGGATCTTTCACATCAGTTGCTACAACACGACCGAATGCTCTGCGAGCCAATGGATAAAGAATGTCACCAGATTCTTTCAAATCTTGAAGCTCTATATATCCCATGGAATTGCAATCTTCAAGCGTAATAACAACATCCTGTGCAACGTCTACAAGGCGACGGGTAAGATAACCAGAGTTAGCGGTTTTCAATGCAGTATCGGCTTGACCTTTACGGGCACCGTGCGTAGAAATGAAGTATTCAAAGACGCTCAATCCATTTCTAAAGTTTGATTTAACTGGCGTTTCCATAATTTCGCCAGATGGCTTAGCCATCATACCACGCATACCAACAAGCTGCTTTATCTGATCACGCGAACCACGAGCTCCAGAGTCAAGCATCATGAAAATCGGATTAAATGGCTTAAACACCTTATCAGCGTTGAGGTATGCATCCTTGTCTTGATTTTCCAAATTCTTAGACATGGAAGCAGCAACACTTGATGTTGCATGAGCCCAAATACTAACTACTTTATTGTAACGCTCACCATTAGTGATGACCCCGTCCATGTAAAGTTTTTCTATTTTGGCAACCTCTTTTTCAGCATTTCTGATAATAAGATCTTTTTCTGCCGGTTCAACAAGATTGTCGATGGAGAATGAAATACCGCCCAATGTTGCATGAGAGAAACCTAATTTTTTTATCTTATCAAGGAAGGCAACGGTTGCTTCTTGTCCGAAGCGATAATACACACGTTCTACCAATCTAGTCATATCGATTCGCTTCATAATCTTATTGACCCAGTTGAAATCAGAGCCTTGTGGCAATGCTTCATAAAGAAGGACTCGCCCCGCAGTTGTATCAATAAGATTTTTCTCTAAACGCAATTTGACAGGGGCATGAAGAGAAAGTTGCTCATGCTGATATGCAGCAATAACCTCTGCAATGCTTGCAAAAATAGTGCCTTCACCCTTTGCAAAAGAGCGCACTTTGGTCATGTAGTGTAAACCGAGAACCATATCCTGACTTGGCACGGTCACCGGCTTACCATTGGCGGTTGATAAAATATTACGTGTAGAGAGAATCAAACGTTTTGACTCTAATTGCGCCTTCTTACTTAATGGCAAATGTACTGCCATTTGGTCACCATCAAAGTCAGCATTAAACGCCCCACAAACAAGCGGGTGAATCTTGATAGCTTTACCATCAACTAAAATAGGATAGAACGCCTGAATACCTAAGCGGTGCAATGTTGGTGCACGATTGAGCAATACAACGCGGTCCTTTACAACTTCTTCAAGTACGTCCCATACCACTGGTTCTAAATCTTCAACCATGCGCTTTGCAACGCGTAAGTTTGGCGCATCTTCACGTTCTAGCAATCCAGCAAGCACGTGAGATTTAAATAACTCTAGAGCCATAATTTTTGGCAGACCACAGCGATCAAGCCGCAATGTTGGATCGACCACAATGACCGAACGACCAGAGTAATCTACTCGTCGACCAAGTAAGTTCTGACGGAAACGTCCCTGTTTACCTCGGAGCATTTCGCTCAGCGATTTCAATGGGCGCTTATTAGATCCGCGAACTGGCTGACCACGTCTACCGTTATCGATAAGCGCATCAACCGCTTCTTGCAGCATGCGTTGTTCGTTTTTGATAATGACTGATGGCGCTTCGATTTCAATAAGACGTTGTAAACGAATATTTCTGTTAAGAACTCTACGGTACAATTCATTGAGATCGGAACTTGCAAAACGTCCACCTTCCAAAGGAACCAACGGTCTTAAATCTGGAGGAAGCACTGGTAAAACAGTCAACACCATCCAATCAGGACGGATACCGGAATGCTGCAGCCCAGAAAGCACTTTGATTCGACGCATGATTTTATGACGAATCGCAACAGATGTCGTTTTGCGATAGTCTTCTTCCATACGCATAATTTCGAGCCCAAGATCAAGCAAGCCCAATACAGATTTAATGGCTTGCGCACCACTTTCGGCAACAAAATCACTATCGTCTGGATGATTATCAAGATACTGCTCATATTCAGAGTTGCTCAACAACGTTTTGCGTGGATAAGGAGACTTTCCCTGATGAATAACCATATGAGCGTCGAAATAAACGACACGCTCAATGTCTTTCACTGGCATATCAAAAATCAAGCTTAGATAACTTGGAATTCCCTTGAGATACCAGATATGACAAACTGGTGCCACAAGCTCTATATGCCCCATACGTTCACGTCGGACACGTGCCTGAATAACCTCAACACCACATTTTTCGCAGGTCACCCCACGATGCTTCATACGTTTATATTTACCACAATTACATTCCCAGTCTTTGACGGGACCGAAGATACGAGCACAGAATAGGCCATCACGCTCAGGTTTTAGTGTTCTATAGTTTATTGTCTCTATCTTTTTTACTTCACCATAAGAAAGCGATCGAATCTTTTCAGGAGAAGCAATGCTTAAGCGTAATGCATTAAATTGCGTAACGCTTACATATTCTCTAAATCTTTCTAGCATTTTATTCACTGATTTTCTCCTTGCCGCTCTTGAACAAGTCAACCTGTAGACCCAAGCTTTGTAGTTCTTTAATCAACACATTAAACGATTCAGGAACACCTGGTTCTGGAACATCCTCACCCCGAACAATCGCTTCATATACCTTATGGCGACCATTCACATCATCTGACTTGTACGTCAACATTTCTTGCAACGTGTAAGCAGCGCCATAGGCTTCAAGAGCCCATACTTCCATTTCACCAAGTCGTTGGCCGCCCATTTGCGCCTTACCACCAAGCGGCTGCTGAGTAACCAGCGAATATGGCCCAACAGAACGGGCATGCAATTTATCATCAACCATATGATTAAGTTTCATGGTGTACATGACGCCAACAGTAACCGGCTGATCAAAATATTCACCAGTTCTACCATCACGAACTCTAAAAGCTCCAGCGTCAGGTAGTCGCAAATCTTTGAGCATTGGTTTAATGTTTTGCTCATAATCAGCGCCTTCAAAAACTGGTGTCGTAAAACACACACCCTGCTGAGAAACTTTCTTAGCAAGATCCATGATTCCCTGCTTACCAGAAGTTTTTTCGTATTCTTGCACAAATTGCTTATCGAAATAACTTTCTAATGCATTTTTTACGCTTTGATACCCCTCATGCTCCACCATGTGAGCCAAGCGGTTACCCAATTCTCTGCCCACTAAACCAAGAACTGTTTCTAATATTTGGCCAACGTTCATACGAGAAGGCACACCAAGCGGATTCAGCACTATATCAACTGGAGTACCATCATCCAGATACGGCATATCTTCACGAGGAACAATAGTAGATACAACACCTTTATTACCGTGACGCCCAGCAATTTTATCGCCAACCGAGATTGCACGCTTCATGGCAATGTATACTTTGACTACTTTGATCACACCTGAAGGTAACGGATCTCCCTTCTTCAACTTATTGATACGTTCTTCCTTAAGACCTGCCAAAATTCTTAACTGATTTTCAAATGTAGCAAATAATTGCGTGATTTGCTCATTTATCTCGGCAGACTTTGTCTTAAGTAAAATCAAATCTTTTAGTGATAATAATTGCAGTTTTTGTGCATCGAATACACCACCACTCACTGCTGCAGCGATCGCCTTCTTAGCTTGAGGCTCCTGGCCGGCTAATAACGTAACAATTTTTTCGATCAACATTTTTTCAAGAAAAACTGCATGATGTGTAAAATCACGATCGATTTTTGCCACATGTGCAGCAACGTCTTCTTTATACCGCTTATCCTTACGAATCCCGCTACGGGAGAATATCTTGACGTCAACAACCGTACCTTCGATTCCTGGTGGAACGCGCAACGATGTGTCGCGTACTTCACGTGATTTTTCACCAAAAATTGCCCTGAGCAACTTCTCTTCTGGCGAATACTGAATATCACCCTTCAAGGTCACCTTACCAACCAAGATGTCCCCAGGTCTTACCCGCGTACCAATCCGTACTATGCCGTCTTCATCAAGACCTGCAAGCGTAGATTCACTCACATTAGGAATATCGCGAGTAATTTCTTCAGGTCCAAGCTTGGTATCACGAGCATCGACAACATACTCATCAATGTGCACAGAAGTAAGCACATCTTCCGCGACTACTCGCTTACTCAATACAATTGCGTCTTCAAAGTTATATCCATTCCATGGCATAAATGCCACACATAGATTTGCACCTAGCGATAATTCACCATTATTGATGGCGGCACCGTTGGTTAAAATATCACCTGTACGTACTACATCACCGCACTGAACAACTGGTGTATGATGAATCCAAGTACTATAACTTGATCGTTCGAATTTTCTTAAATAGTAGGTTTCAACGCCCTTATTAATCCAATCTTCTTGATTTGCAAATTCAGTCTCGAAATAACGAATCACTATTTTCTCTGAAGACACATATTCTACCACGCCAGATTTTTTCGCAGTGACCACGCTTCCAGAAGCCTTTACAATTTCACCTTCCATTCCTGTTGCAACAATAGGTGCTTGTGTACGCACTAAGGGCACTGCTTGTCGTTGCATGTTGGAACCCATCAACGCACGACTCGCATCGTCATGCTCCAAAAACGGAATCAACGCCGAAGACACTGAGACTAATTGTTTAGGAGACATATCAATAAAGTTAACCCTGTCGGCATCAACCGACATAAAATCATCTTCATGACGAGCAAAAACTCTTTCATCTTTCAATTGAGCGCCATCTGTAGTTGCAGCATCTGCTTGAGCAATAAATTTATCCGTTTCCTGAAACGCATCAAAAAATACCACATCATCTTGAATCGAGCTATTTACCACTGAGCGGTATGGAGTTTCTATAAAGCCAAGCTCATTTACTGTTGCGTATGTTGCCAGAGAAGAAATCAATCCGATAGTTTGACCTTCCGGAGTCTCAATTGGACAAATTCTTCCATAGTGCGAAGGATGCACATCACGAACTTCGTAGGTCGCACGATCTTTCATAACACCACCAGGCCCGAGAGCAGATAGGCGACGTTTATGAGCTATTTCGGAGAGAGGATTTGTCTGATCCATAAATTGAGACAACTGCCCCAACCCAAAAAATTCTCTTAACACAGCACCTAATGGCTTCACATTAAGAAAATCTTGTGGCATTAACGCGCCATGCGCTTCTTGCATTCTAAAACGCTCACGCACAATGCGATCTATACGTAAAAATCCAAGATAAATCTGGTTGCTTAGTAATTCGCCAACCAAACGCACACGACGATTTCCAAGATGATCAATATCATCCAATTCACCTTCGCCACGTTCACGCAGATTAACGAGATAACGTAGTGTCGCAACCAAATCTTCTTTGGTTAAAACAGTGATAGAATCATCGGTTTTTAAACCTAGTTTACGATTGATACGTATTCTTCCAACCTTGGTAAGATCGTAAAAACGAGCATTAAATAACAGGTTTTCAAACCGTTCTTTTATTTCTTTAAGTGAAGCGCTATCTCCAGGCCATACTTTCGCATGTAATTCGCGCAGAGCATCTTCTTCCGAGAAACATCTATCCTGCGTTAAGGTCATAGCGATGGTTGGCTGAAATACATAACCTGATGAGGAAATAAGATTAAATGATAAATTTCTATATTTACCAAAAAGCTCACCATGTTCTTCACCAAAAACCTGCCCTTGCTCAACAAGAATTTCCCCAGTTTCTGGGTCAATCACATCATGCCCAAAAACTCTGCTGAGCAACGTTGTTTTGCGCAATAATAATTTTTCAATACCAAGTTTTCTTATTTGCGCTAATAGCTCTTTAGTAACACGCTTTCCGAGAAATGCCTTTTCATCTTTTTCTGGCAACATCCCTTTTTCAACGCGTTGTCCTATTAATGATTCATCGATAGGGCGGAAGAATTCTCCATTACCAACATGGATGATATCAAAGCTATAAAATAGCGCGATGATCTCTTCTCGAGCAATACCAAGAGCTTGCAAGAAGGTAGTAACTAGTAATTTTTTCTTTTTATCTATGCGCACATAAAGGTAATCATTGCTATCAAATTCGAAATCAAGCCATGAGCCTCGCATAGGAATAACGCGCGCCAAATAATACGGTCTACCTCTGAAATCTTTAACTTTTTTACTTTGCGAAAAAACCACGCCAGGGGATCGATGTAGCTGAGAAACAATAACGCGATCAACCCCATTGATAAGAAACGTCCCCAAGTTGCCAAGTTTATAACGACCATCTTCCTCATAAAGATCGGCCATTACAGGCACATCTGCAAAGAAAATGTCCTGCTCTTTTATGTCACGAATCATTCTATTTCCAGATTCGTCAACATCCCATGACAATAATTGAATTTTTATTTTTAGTGGCATAGAAAATGTTTGGCCACTAGAACGGCACTCATCTAGAGTCATCGGTAGTTGTACCGATACTCTAGATAAGCAGTTTGAACACGTTTTATAACGAGCTGTTTTTTTCTTACAAAATGCACAAGAAAGATCGCCACTCAATCGAGAACAATCAGACTTTTTACACGATGCACATGACCACTGATAGCGATTAGCAATGCCAACGAGCTTACCACACGTACAAGACCACTGTCCCAGTTCATAACTAACATATTCAAGGGCCATACGATCATTGTACTCTATCGGAAAAATATCCTTCAGCACCTTTTCAAGCCCTATTGGCAGACGTTCTGATGGAAGATAATCCAACTGTACAAAATCATTGAATGACGAGGATTGAATCTCAATTAAGTTAGGAACAGCAACAATACCTTTGGCTTTGCCAAAGGATTTACGAACAACACTCTTGCCCATGCGCAAGTTAGACATTAAGCAGCTCCTTACATGCTAAGTTTATTTTATCAGCGGCATTTTCGAAAAAACTATCTACCTGTAGTAGACTTAGGCCAACTCAACTTTGGCACCAGCAGCCTCAAGCTCTTTCTTCATATTTTGAGCATCAGCCTTTGCAACAGCTTCACCTATTACTGTTGGAGCGTTTTCAACAGCAGCCTTAGCTTCGGCTAGGCCCAATGTTGTGACTTTGCGAAGTGCTTTAATCACATCAATCTTTTTGTCACCTGCTGCTGAAAGAGTTACCTTGTACTCTGTTTTTTCTTCAGCTTTAGGAGCAGCTTCTGCAGCTGGAGCTGCTGCTGCCGCCATCATTGGCATAGCTGCAGATACACCAAATTTGGTTTCCAATGCTTTTACAAAATCAGCCAAATCCAAAACTGACATATTGCCAATTTCTTCGATCATTTTTTCAAATTTTGATGCCATGACATTCTCCACGCACAAATAAACATCACTCAATAAACAACTAGACTATATAAGCTTATTACTGCTTTTTCTCACCAATCTGCTTCAACGCCATTACAACGCGCGTCATTTGCATATTAAGCACTCCAACCAAATTCGAAATAGGAGCTTTTAAGGTACCACACACTTGTGCAAGCAATACCTCACGAGAAGGAAGTTGCGCAATTACCTTAATTTTCTCCTGCGGAATTACAGCTGTCTCTACATATCCAACAACTAAGCGCAATGCTTGATGCTCTTTAGAAAAATTCGTTAAAACTTTTGCCACCTCTGTAAAATGATCAGAGGCAAAAACCAAACCAACCTGCTCTTTAAAGTAGGGGTTTAGCTCTTGGGCACCAGGGATCTCGCTTACCGCAATCTTCATAAGACGCGCTTTAGCGATACGCAAAAAGCTTCCCTTAGTACGCAATTCTTTGCGTAGTGTTTGCATTTGTGCCACGGTAAGGCTCTGCACACCAACAAGAAACGCCGCTCGATTTTCAACGAAATCTTTCTTCAAAGATCCAATGACTTCAGCTTTTTGCTCACGATTCATTATGAACACCTTTTAACAATCAAGCTCGCAAAAATTCATCTGGATTAACTTGGATACCCACACCCATCGTCGAAGAAAGCGTCAATTTCTTGATAAATTTCCCCTTAGAAGTTGCAGGCTTAGCAGCCATCAAGGCTTTCACAAAGGTGGCAAGATTATCTTGGAGTTTCTGTGCATCAAAAGAAACTTTACCAAAAGAAAAATGCACAAGCCCTTGCTTATCATTCTTAAAGAACACTTTTCCTTTTTTCAATTCTTCTACCGTTGCCCCTACTTCAAAGGTAACAGTCCCAACCTTTTTATTGGGCAACAGTCCACGAGGTCCGAGAATTTTAGCTACTTTACCAACAATCCCCATCAAATCTGGAGTTGCCACAGCGTATTCAAAATCCATCCAACCCGCGCTGATTTTTTCTACCAAATCGTCAGCGCCCACATAATCTGCGCCGGCTTTCTTTGCTTCATCAGCATGATCGCCTTTTGCAAACACGAGCACACGCGCCTTTTTACCTTTACCATGAGGAAGAACAACCGAACCACGGACAACCTGATCGCCCTTAGACGCATCAATGCCTAAATTAACGTGTACATCGACTGATTCATCAAACGATACATATCTCAACTCTTTTACTTTATTGATTGCATCGCGTGCTGCAAGTATAGTGCTTTTCTGAACCTGCTCAACAGCCTTTAAATATTTTTTACCATGCTTAGCCATAACAAGCCCCTATAAGATCAAATAACTTCTATGCCCATGCTTCTTGCACTACCAGCGATAATCTTCTTGGCTTGCTCAAGATCAGCTGCATTAAGGTCTGGAAGTTTAATTTTTGCGATTTCTTCGACATCTTTCCAGCTGATTTTGCCGACCTTATCAGTATTTGGCTTAGAGGAGCCCTTGGCAATACCTGCTCTTTTTTTAATAAGTTCCGTAGCTGGTGCAGTTTTCACAGTAAAGACAAATGTTTTGTCTTTATAAACAATAATGTCAACAGGCACGGTTTCACCTTTTCTGCTTGCAGTCTTTGCGTTAAACTGCTTGCAGAATTCCATGATATTAACCTGCTGTTGACCTAAACAAGACCCAACCGGTGGAGCTGGAGTTGCCGCACCGCCAGGAATTTGTAATTTTATCCTTGCTCTAATCTCTTTTGCCATAATAAACTCACTAAACGTTATCGTTGGACTTGATCAAAACCTAATTCTACCGGAGTCATTCTACCAAAAATACTTACCATCACAGTTAGACGTTCATTATTATCATCAATACGATCAATCACGCCAACAAAACCTGCAAATGGCCCTTCTTTGATCTCTACCTCTTTGCCTACCACAAACTCGCCTTTTTCAGGACCAACTATCACTTCTCCCGTTATCTGAGATATAATGCGATCAATTTCTTTTTGTGTCAGTGGAACAGGGTCGCTACCACCTAAAAAGCGTAAAACACGCGGCGTTGAAGCCACCAGTCTAAACGACTCCGGCACCAGCTCGACCTCTACCAAAACGTATCCAGGAAACAACTGCTGATCTTCAGCCTCATCGATCGCAAAGAATCTTTTCATCTTCGCAGAAGGAACTAAAATTTGACCAAAATAATCCTGAAGCCCAGTTTCTTGCACACGTTTACTTATATCTGCCTTAACTAACTCTTCGTAACCAGCATATACCTGGACAACATACCAACGTTTCATGTATTACAGCCCCAAAGCAAGTCTATTTTATCCGCCATAAGTTTTGAGTAAAAATCTGGCAAGGCTAGAGAAACAAAAATCGACAAAACCTAAATATATCGAGAGTACAAAAACCAAGAATAACACCACGATTGTTGAACCGAACCATTCATCATATTTAGGCCAGATCACCTTACCGAGTTCAATTCTAACTTCACGAAAAAACCGTGCGACATCTTTCATTATACACCCGTACCAAATATTGTTGTTGTCATATCCACACTAAATTAAAAATTGTGGCAGGCCAGGAGGGATTCGAACCCCCAACCCGCAGATTTGGAGTCTGCCGCTCTACCAATTCGAGCTACTGGCCTAAACACATTTTTACTTTGTTTCTTTATGCGGCTCATGCTTGCGACAACGAGAACAGAACTTTTTAAGTTTTAGCGAGCCCACCGTTCTCTTCTTGGTCACCACTTGGGTGTAATTGCGCTCTCTGCACGCTTCACACGCCAAGCGTGTTGTTACCGTATTCTTTGCCATAAAAACTCAACATGTTTAAATTAACGATTGTATTTACGCCCAACCCACTGGAGCCCGCGACTGGATTCGAACCAGCGACCTCTCCCTTACCAAGGAAGTGCTCTACCAACTGAGCTACGTGGGCACACCTATTTTCACATTACCTATTAGGGTAATTTAAAAAAAGAAAAAAACAATCAGAAGTTTATTGATAAAACCTCATCATGTTTTGGAGCTGGCGACTGGACTTGAACCAGCGACCTGCTGATTACAAATCAGCTGCTCTACCAACTGAGCTACGCCAGCAAAATAGTTAAATCTGGAGCGGGAAACGGGGCTCGAACCCGCAACCTACAGCTTGGAAGGCTGTCGCTCTACCAGTTGAGCTATTCCCGCATTATTTCTGCTTTACTCAAGGCCCAAGTGGATTATTTTATCTGGTGGTGAGAGTAGGATTCGAACCTACGAAGGTATAACCAACGGTTTTACAGACCGTCCCCTTTGGCCACTCGGGAATCTCACCATATAAAATTTCCCACTATGACGTCGCTGTGCTGAATATAATAGTGCTTTTCTGTTGGAATTTCAACTTAATTTTTACCAGATTTCGCCTTTTTGACCAAAATTTCTTCTGTACATAGCCAGGTACAGCTCGACACCATCCATTTCTGACATCTATGCGAATAGCTTCTACAAATAGTTTCGATGACGAATCACGTTAAACATGAATAGGAGATAATTCTTGACTGCGGCGAATCGTAATCTAAGGTTATATGACAAACTGCATGATCAAGAAGCGGCATAATAATCTGAGGCCACTCAATCAGACATACGCTATTGGGAGCATATATATATTCTCCGAAACCAGCTGACAAGAAATCTGAAAGCGAATTAATGCGGTACAAATCAAAATGATATACCATTCTACCATCAGGTAGACCATAACCATTTACATAATTAAATGTAGGACTTGTAACTGGCCCCTCCACACCGAGCTGTCCAAGTAATTCTCGAATCAACGTCGTTTTTCCCGCACCAAGAGTACCGGTGAACGTGATAACATTATGGTGAGCCAAAAGTACTTTAAGCCGTTCGGCAACGCGAGAAACTTCTTGCAACGAGTACTGAATCTTCATGGATCTCTTTATAGTTTTTTTATTTTCGTCAGCAATTTTCGCTCTTTTTTTGATTTCTGATGTAATTTCTTCTCTCGAAGATCGTGTATACCATCTTCTCCCTTTTGCATCGGTTTAAGTGCAGAGAATTCGGCCATAAGAGCATCGACCTCCGTATTCTCTTCCTGACTCGTTTTAAGTAATTTTGATTTCCGGCTCTCTCGAGCTTGTTCAGGCGTACGGCGCAATTCCTGCAAAAACAATCGATAAAATTCCTCTGGGTGTATCGCTTCTACTGCAGCGCATGCAGCAACTTTTCTGCGCAATTCACGATCGGAAGATATTAACAGCATATCATAGGACTTATGCTTTTCAACATAACGATGTATGTAGTCATCTGCAGATTCATGATGCCCCGAATAAACAATTTGTACATTACCTTTGATTTCTTTGGTTGGCCTAACGTATGAACCACCATCAAAAACAAGTACTACGCTATGCTTCTTTTTGCGGGCATATTCACAAAGCTGTTGAATAAAACGCTCGCGCTCGTGATCTCCGATAACTTCACCAGGCATCACTTGCTTTAAAAGATTATAGCCATCAATAATAATAATCACCCAAAATCCCTTATCGCTTTCCCACCCAATTCAACTCCTATAATCCAAAAACCACACATTTTACTTTTGACAATTGCAAATAGTCCACAAAGCAGCTACATTGATGACAATAATACTAATTAAATTATCCTACTTTTGAATCATGGTTTACCAGTATGTCACAACTGATTCATCTACGCCAACGCATAAAGGCCATTGAAACAATTAAAAAAATAACTCATGCAATGCGCCTTATATCCATGTCAACGCACGCACAGCTCAAACATCGTTCACCATTTGTACAATTCTATGCATCTGCTATACAATCCCTGTTTGCAACACTCTATACACAGTCCAGTACGTCGAAGAAAGAGACTATAACCACTGTTTCTGAACGTTATCTCGTTGTTTTCATGGGATCACAAAAAGGACTCTGTGGGACGTTTAACACGCAACTTGCCCGATGTTTATTTGAATACTTGTTAGACAAAAAGGCTGATTTAGTAGTTGTTGGAAAAAAAGTATTGGAATATGCCGAACAACAATCAGACCATGCTATCATGCAAGTCTATACCACCCTTTCTATGCGCACGTTGCTTACCATTTCACAAGAAATAACCAATCTTGTTCTTCAACAACGCGAACAATATACCCATATCATACTAGCAAGTAACATGCCGAAAACATTTTTTGTACAGCAACCTCGCTTATTCACCCTATTCCCACTCGCTGAGCAAGAAGCTTTCTCGAAGAATGATGACACTCTATACGATTACCTATGGGAACAAAAACAAGAAGACCTCCTGCCAATTCTCCTGCATCAATATATTGCATCAGAAGTATATAATGCTCTTTTTCAATCTTTAATTGCAGAACAGGCTTCACGCTTCATTTCTATGGATTCTTCGACACGCAATGCTAAGGAATTGCTTGATATCGCGCGACTTCAGTATAACAAACTACGTCAAGCAACGATCACCAAAGAACTCACCGAATTAAGCAGCAGCTACTAGGCATTCAGCATTGGCAGGCATGAAACACCATAAATACACACCTTTACTGCTTTACGCATATCCGTCACTTGCCCATCACTTTGCGCATATTCCTCTTGGCAGCTTTCCAACACCGGTTATTTCTATGCCCCTTCTATCTTCGCGCTACACCAACGTTACGTTGTACTACAAACATGATGGCCTCTGCGGAAGAAGGAATGAGTATGGAAATGTTTTATTTGGTGGAAACAAAGTAAGGAAATTGGAATTTCTCCTCGCACATGCCCAGGCACATGATAAAACTACTGTTGTTACGTTTGGCTGCGCTGGATCAAATCATGTCGTTGCCACGGCTGCTTATGCCCAACACCTTGGTATCACCTGTATCGGTATGCTAAAACCTCAAGCAAACTCCATCTTCGTGCGTAGAAACCTTGCGCTTATGAGCCACTATAATGCCAAGTTATATTATTACCCATCCTCTGGCTTACGGGCTCTGGGGACATCTGAACTCTTTTCTATGCATAAGCGTATATTCAAAAAAACGCCCTATCTCATTACTACAGGAGGATCTCAGCCTCTGGGGGTACTTGGATTTGTAAATGCAGCATTTGAACTAAAAGAACAGATTATGCGCGGCGAATTACCTGAGCCTCAGTACATTTACGTGGCCACAGGGTCATTGGGGACCGTAACGGGACTTTTGCTTGGCTGTAAAGCCGCAAAACTGGCATCCAAGATTGTTGCTGTTATGATAGAACCATCAGATCAGCACGCATGCAGGCAAGCAATTAAATCATTATTTATGGAGACCAATCGATTATTGCACCATTATACCCCAGCATTCCCACTGTTTACCCTTACTTCGCAAGAACTTATTGTACGCACGGAAAGTGCCGGCTATGATTATGGCCTCATCACTCCTGATGCACTCCATGCATTACAACAGGCTAGCTTATGGGAACAGATAAATCTTGATCCAACATACACCGCCAAGGCACTTGATGCACTTCTTAAAGATGCTGCATGTGGATTTCTGCACGGAAGCACTGCGTTATTCTGGCACACATATGATGGGACAAATTTTGACCACCTTACTCATAACTTTGATTTTCACGCACTTCATCCATCATTGCATCATTACTTTATCAATTCAACCATCTCAGATCACTGATACGTTGCTTTGTTTTGCATGCAAAGCTCTAACTAGAAGATAACAAAGGAATCCGCTGACTAGGATAGCTACAAATAATCCCGGTGTTGGTCCAATGTTTAACATTTCATTGATAACAGCCCCAAGTACAACACCAAACCACGTCATGACAATGACTATTCGAGCATCATATCGTACAAAGAACTTATACACCATATACAACACCAGGCCCGCAACTATACCTTGCATCAATAACATGTACAGCGACTCATAGGGGGATATCGCACCAACACCTATAGCGCCCATAAGCATGCAAATCCCAAATAATGAACCGGTTTTATGGGAGATTTTTTGCTGAAAAACGCCCAATCCTCGCACAATAAAGAGCATTATACTTGTGAGTAGTAGATATACGATACTAGAATTTATAATCACTCCTAAGCTCTGCACAGAGAAAATAACATGTTGGTAATTACCCCATGTTGGCAATGGAAGAGGAAATAATTTGTAGCCGATGACAATCAATCCCGTCATGCTCATCGCCAGCGCTCCACCAATCAGAATAGCCTGACTTACTGGCAACGCGAAAGAATTGCGTTTGCTGCCTGCTATACTATGTAACACGAAAAATGTCCCCAGTAACGCAAGAATAATGCTACTGAATAGCCCAACACCGATATTCGAAAATAATTGAAACATATAAGTTTGCTTGGTACCGAATAACGCTTCGGTTTGTGCAAATTTATTCGCCAAGTCAAGCGCAAAAACACCAAACACACCGCCAAATACCAGTATCTTTGTCTTATATGAAACCGCCGACCCTCTCATCATAAAAAGCAGTATGAAAAACACGAGCATCACCGCTAACAATGACACCATGCGCAAGCTATTGCGAGTTTCTTGTATGTTGCTTTGCTCTCGCACCCACTCATCAGGAAGATACATAAATCGTTCACTATCAGCGATTTCATCACCCTGAACCGTAACTGAAATTCTTGCCTGGCCGCCACTCTGATCGTATGCTTGCTTGTCGGCAAATACAAAAACCCAGTCTTGGCGATGTGGACGTTGTTGACCAATTACAGATATTTCCTCAAGCTGCGTCGGATCGAGCTGATAGGTTATTTGCAGTGATCGCACAGCCTTGTCACGCGCCTCCTGTTCACTAAGATACTTTCCAGCGGCATCCTCTGGTAAAATGTGCACCATTCTGCGAATCTTGCCATCTCCCGAGATCACTGCTTGGTATTCTTCTACACGTTCTGCGACGGGTCGCTCAAACCTCACAAAACGCACAACAAAGCGTGGCTGAAGCAAATAGGAATGACTTAGATTTTGATACACCGGTTTACCACCATGTTGCCAAACAAATTTGTGTTGTAACGTATTAGCAGTCTCCAAACCAGTATATGCAGCTCCCAATGCACGCCACTCGCCATCAAAAATTACCCCCCTCTCTATCCAAGCATGTTTTGCTAATTCTATTGCTTGATCACGTGACACCGTAATTCCTACCGAGTCTTCGGTGCGCATTTTAATAAGAGCAAAGCCAATCAAGCCAATTATAACGGCAATTATAAATAGTATACGACGCGCCTTATGCGAAACAGTAGTTGACAACACCGGTTCAGTTATTGATGAATCATATACAACAGCAGGCACAACAGGTTGCCATGCAGCATTATTATAATCTTCAGCTAACCTGCACATACCACCTTTGCGGATTATTGCCATAAGAACTACAATCGCAGGCACAAGTCCAATCATAATTACAAGAATCTGATTAATCCAAGCACCGGCGGCCTCTGTAACAAAGAGTGGTATTGAGAATAATACTAAATCAAAAATCGCATGCGTAATGATTACCGGCAGAAGACCATACCTTAAATAGACCGCTGCAAACATAAACGATGGAATAATTAATTCGATCAATCGAGCATATGCTGGTAATGCGGGATAAGTGGCGTGCATGGCACCAAATACAAGCGCCTGTAATATTACCGCGCCAGCAATCCACCACGATCGCTTACCGAAGCGATTTCCGAGAATTGCAGCTGCCGCAATAGGTAATGCACGAAATCCACATTCTTCCATAAAACCAGCATGTAAAGAACTTGCAACTGCATTCAACCAAGGGAAATACGTAGCAAGGATATTTGGGTTCGTAAGATGGTCAGATGGAATCCACCAACCTAGATAACGGATAGAAAATGAGTATAACGCAACAATAAATGCGAGCATGAAACCAACTAACAAATATCCTCCGGCAGTTCTCCCCACAATTCCATATGAAGATGCTGCGCACGATTCCCACACTCTCCAGAATTGCGGATGCGCTTTAAATGCTTTTCTGGTCAGCCCTTCACTCGTGACAAATATCACCGATAACATCACCACTGAAATCAACAAGCCAAAAATATACGCAATAAGATTTTTTATGAGGAACTGGTTCATGCCTAACGCGGTAGGGTAATGCATCCACAGCAGTGGTATTTGATTCAAGTTCGCCAAAAAATTAAGCGCACTTACCACAAGTGCTGCCACCACTGCAGGCTTCCATAATGCGCTTCGATTGCGTACTAAAAACGCAAGGCCAAAACCACATCCCCCCAAAAGATATACCAATAAAAAGATGCCCCCAGCAATCATAGCTATTCCTTGATTTGCTGAGCGCAGCTCAGTATAGCGGGCAATAAATTCTTCGGGGACTTTAACAAAAGGCAAGACTCCGGACAGTTTGTCGCCACGCACCATGACACGCAATCTATACGTAGCTTTTCCTATGTGTTCATTAATTTTTTCATACGTAAAGGCATGATCAACACGTTTGCTCAACATAACTTCTTGGGATGCATCTACTAATTTGTAGTCATTGAAATTGATTCTCCATTGCTCTGAAGCCTCGGTTTGTGCAATATTTTGCGCTTCCTGTGATGTAAGGGCTGCGCCGCTCGCAGTTTCAGGTATAACTTCTAAAAAACCATATTTTTGGCCACTCGGAGTAAAGATAAATGTCGCTTCATGCTTTGAGCCTTGTTCAAAGTGCCGTACTTGCCATACATAGGGCTCATAGATGTGTCGCGACACTATATCTTTAAATGTGTTGGCGTCTCCCGCCTCAAACTCGATATACAATTTAGCAAGTTCATCAGTGTAAAATATCGCGGCTTGTTGAAATGATTCAGGACCAATCTGCAATTCATGAGCACTCAGAGATGCTGTTTTTAGTGCCTGTGCTCGGTCCATGGTTAAATCAACCGTAACCAGCGGAAATGCCCGAGAGAAATAACGCATACTAAAAACTACACCACATAGTGATGCCATACTAAAAATGATCCAAAACCATATGGTATAGCTTGCATGACGAACAGCAAATGACATATTTCCCCCTCAACTTTAGATTTCCTATCGCATATATTTCGACTATAATTATGCCTAAATATAACCAAAAAACTATCATCGAAGCATTTTATGATAAAAAAAATAAAACGACTCATCCTGCCACGTTCTTTACCACTACAACTCATAGAAATAATTGCAGCGGTCCTCATGTTTGGCCACTACCTACCACTCGTACTGACTCGAGGAATTTATACCTTTAGTTTGTGTTTTAAGGAAATATTATCTTTTCTATTACCATTCATTATCTTTGCGTTCGTAACCACGGGAATTCTCTCGTTTAAGAAAAAAGCACCCATTATCCTTGCCTTACTGCTGAGTCTTGTCTCTCTCTCTAATGGGTTTGTTGCGCTATTCGTCTATGGGGTGCTATCACTCGTATTACCGAATCTCAACACCACCCTATGTCCAAGTCAACTACCTACGTCTTCACCACTCACTCCGCTCTTCGAATTGAAAATACCGAGTCTCTTGGGAGCTGAAAAAGTTCTTTTACTTGCCATCCTCGTTGGTCTTTTTTTTTCTTTTATCCGATCACAACGAATGGAACATGGTCTATCGATCCTGAAAAAGGGCATAGAACTATTTTTCTCAAAATTTTTCATCCCATTGCTCCCATGCTACATTTTAGGTTTCTTGCTTAAAATTCAGTATGACGGCATTTTCATTAAACTTTTCCAGCACTACAGCATGGCATTTTTCCTGATCGTTTCATTGCAAATTGCTTATCTTGCTTGGTTCTATTGGCTTGCAGAAAGCTTTTCTTTAGCTCGCGCCAAAAAAGCGCTCAATACCGCGCTGCCAAGTTATGTAACCGCATTTAGTACCATGTCGAGTACCGCAACGTTACCGGTATCTATTCCCGCAGCTGAAAAAAATACTGGCAATACGGCTCTTGCCCATATCGCTATGCCAATTATGGCAAACATTCATCTGCTCGGTGATGCAATCGGAACTCCAATACTTACACTCGTAAGTATGTCTGTCTTTTTGCACCATACCCCATATTTCTCTGAATACGTGGTATTTGTGTTTTACTTTTGTATTGCGATGTTTGCCGCATCAGGAATTCCGGGTGGGGGAATTATTGTCATGATTCCTATCTTGAAATCACTACTCGGATTTACTCCAGAAATGATCAGCGTAGTCATGACTCTCTATTTGTTGATGGATTGTTTTGGTACCGCCGCTAATGTTATGGGAGACGGCGCTCTCGTAATAATAATAAATAAAATACTAAAAAAGCTTCGCTTGCTTGACTAGTTATGCTTTTTAATAAATCCTAAATACTTAGTTTAATATTTAAAAAATTATCGGGGACACATTCGTGAAACATTTCATAAAATCATTTATTGCTATGGTCACATTAACATCTTTGTGCTCGGTATCGTGCATGGTGCCTGTGTACCAACAGCCAACGACAAATCAATATAACGTCAACATTTTTGCACATACTGTCATAACGCAAGAGTCAACTTTACCAAGGATAATCTCACTGGCATCGTATCCAAGATACGCCAATTCGACCTCTCCGATGAAAATTGACGTTGATGGACGCATGGTATCCGCTGTATTTGGCGGACCAAATAATAACCATGCAATTATCACTTGTATCGGAAAATCTGGTCACATATACAAAGAGATTGTCGATCTGCAATCACAAGAAATTTTTCAGCACTCAATACCCTTGATAGATGCAACATTTAGTTTGAATAACCAATACATTGCCGCAAAAACATACAGTAACGCTGTTATCATTTTTGATACTCAAGCAAATAAACCAACCTTTCAAATTAGTCAGAAAGATTTTACAAACGCTAATATCGAGAAACTCACAATCTTCAATGGAGCGATGCACAGAGAAGTTTTCACGGAAAATGGCGAACAAGCAATAATGATGACCATTCCAACCTTGCCGGAAGATTTTATTCACAAAGCTCGTATTTGTCCCAGGGGAGAACTCATGGCAATTAGAAAGGACAAAAACGTTCATATCATCGATATCAAAACCAGACAAGAGGCGGTCACTGCGCATTGTCCGGAGGAAGCATATTTGGCGATTTTTTCTCCTACGGGTGAGTATGTAGTTACCGCTGCAGGGAAAAACTTATACGTTATACCGGTCAAAACCAATCAAGGCTCGGTAAATAAACTGAGAAGATCGTAGACATTTTTAAATCGACGCACTGTACAGTGCGTCGATTCTATTTTCTGATTATGAGCAACCAATAGTTGCGTGATCCCAAATTTTTCTGCTTCACGAATATACATACCAATCTGATTGATAGGCTTAATATGACCGGTCAAACTAATTTCGCCCAAAGCAATTGATTTTTCTGGCAATGGCTGTTGAAAGTAGCTTGAAAGTAATGCGAGAGCGACGCCTAAATCTGGAGAACTTCCTCGTGTCTTAAAACCACCACTTACTTTAAAGAAGATGTCATGTGTGCTGAGTTTCACTTTTAAATATTTTTCTAAAATTGCAGCAATAAGCACTACTTGTTTATGATCAACTCCTGAAACAACGCGCTGTGGCAGCCCGAGTTTTAAACTAATCGTCAGCGCCTGCAATTCAAGCAGAAGTGGTCGAGACCCCTCAATAAAACTTACCAAAACAGAACCTGGCGAATGAGAAATTTCACTTATAAGATGTTGATTAATATTAGGAACTTCTATCATCCCTTCTTCATGCATTTCAAAAAAGCCTAGCTCATTAATCGTTCCAAAACGATTTTTGACTGAGCGCAAGACACGAGTTTGCCAACGGTCTTCGCCCTGAAGATAGAATACTGCATCAACCATGTGTTCCAGGGTTTTTGGCCCAGCAATAGTACCCTCTTTGGTTATATGTCCAGTTGCAATGATAGCTATATCATGCTCCTTGGCCAAGCGCATGAGCTGAAAGGTAGATTCGCGCAACTGCCCTATGCTTCCAGGAATTGTTTGCGTTGTTGAAAGTTGGCAATTTTGAATAGAATCGATAATCAGCAAATCCGGCTTTTCCTTTTGTGCTGTCATAATGATGGCCTCTAAATCAGCCTGATCAGAAAAAAGAAGTGTTTTATTATGACATCCAAGACGCTCGGCACGCCCCTTAACCTGTTGTAAGGATTCTTCCGAAGAAAAATAAAACACACGATAACTGTTGGCAAGCTGATTTGAGATCTGCAATAAGAGGGTTGATTTACCAATGCCCGGATCGCCCGTAAGTACAATGAGCGAACTTGGCATAATCCCATTACCAACCACGCGATCCCACTCTTTAATGCCCGAGAGCATACGCGAACGCATCTTCGTATCAATCGCATCAAGAGGCATCATGGTCACACATTGCGAGGCATTTTTTTTGGCCCCACCGATTGTTGCCACTGAAACAACCTCGGCCAATGTGTTCCATTCGTTGCACTCGGGGCAGCATCCCATCCAGCGCAGCGTTTGATAATTACATGCAGAACAGGTATAACTTGTTTTTTTCTTTGACATATTAAAGAATGGTTGCCTGATGAAATGAGGGATATTTATCAATTACATAGCACTGTCGACAGCGAGCCTGATACGCCTCTTGAGCACCAACCAAGATGATAGGGTCATCATGACGCGCAGCTTGTCCATCAACAAGTCGCTGGGTAAAATTTGCATCATTTCCACAGATGGTACAGATCGCTTGTAATTTAGTGACTTGATTCGCTATAGCCATCAATAATGGCATGCTACCAAATGGCGCTCCTCGAAAATCTAAATCCAAACCACCAACGATAACTCGCTTTCCCGCTTCGACAAGGGTACAAATCACCGGCACAATACTATTATCGAAAAACTGTGTTTCATCAAAACCAATAACATGCACATCATCACGCATGCCATATTCGATGATTTCGCTCGTATCATGTATGGCGAAGGCAGATATACGTGAGCCGTTGTGTGAAACTATGTGCTCGGTTGAATGACGGTTATCAATACTCGGCTTGAACACAACAACGCCCTGTTGCGCAATAGTTGCACGGCGTAAACGCCGAATTAATTCTTCGGATTTACCTGAAAACATTGGTCCGCAAATAACTTCCAATGAACCCTTTTTCTTTGATGACATAAGCACTCCTGTCCATACATACTGTTTAATGACTTTGTTATGATAAATGATTTTTCACTCTTGCAAAAGTAGAAATTATTCATTCGCAATGTATATCACTTCTTTACTTCAGTATTGCATCATCTTTGTATTGATTGACCTCTTACGATACACTAATACTAGTACTATAGCTTTCAAAACTACCTAACCCAAGATACGCATGATTCTTAATAAATTTTTAGCTCAAGCCGGCATCTGCTCTCGTCGCAAAGCAGTCGAACTTATCAAAAGTGGTAAAGTCACCGTAAATCATTTTCCTATTCTAGAGCCAGGCTATATGGTACGGGAAACAGATGTCGTTCGTTACAACAAACGAGTAGTCAAACCAGAAGAGAAAATTTATATTCTTCTTAATAAGCCTACGGGCTATATCTCCACAGTATCAGATGAACATGACAGAAACACCGTATTTGAACTCATAGAAAAAGCTCAAAGGGGGCATCGATTATATCCCATCGGGAGGCTCGATCGCGATACAACTGGTCTTCTTATTCTTACTAATGATGGCGATCTCGCGCAGCAACTCGCTCACCCACGCTATAATGTACAAAAAGTTTATCAGGTAATGCTTGACCAAGCATTACGTAATGAAGACATGCAAAAAATTAGCGCTGGATTAAAGCTCGAAGATGGAAAAATTACCGTTGATCATATAGTCTATATTCCAAAAAAACCTCATACACACATACGAGTTACGTTACATAGCGGAAAAAATCGCATTGTACGACGTATTTTTGAACATTTAGGATATCAGGTTATCGCTCTTGACCGGATAAAGTATGCTGGATTAACTATTCGAAATTTGCCACGCGGTGGATGGAGAAAATTAACCGAGCAAGAGATTATAAAATTGAAGCAATATTCTTAACTGTTTAAATTTCTAAATGAGGAGAAGTTATGTACTTCATGGGTCCATGGATCTTGTTGATGTTGTTCATCAACGCTGTCATCTGGTATTTTGTGATTTTTGCTTCATTGTATGCGATTAAAAAGAACGTAAATTTATATTTAGCATCGTTTGTTTTGCTGCTTCTTTTTACCTTGGGGTTGGTAACGTGCCCCTTTATGTTAGGCATGGGTAAAATGGCATTGAGAAGTTTTTGGATGTTGCCCTAGATTAATCAAGATAATAAAAAAGCCTCAACTTTTTAAAGTTGAGGCTTTTTATTTAACCTGGCACTACCTACTTTCCCGGGCCGTCGCCAGCCAAGTATCATCGGCGCTGTGGACTTTACTGCCGTATTCGAGATGGGAACGGGTGTTTCCCCACAGCTATGCGCACCAGAAATTTTTGATTTTCATGTTAGCTACAATCCGTAGCACACTTAAATCGTAATTTTTAAAATTTCATTGTCAATTTTTCTCTTGTGGTAAAATATTTGTAGGTCGTCACTTAATTTCGGTAAAGAAAATATACATGTGATAAAAACGTTCGATCTATTAGTACTGGTTAGCTCAATACATTACTGTACTTACACATCCAGCCTATCAACCTCGTAGTCTTCGAGGAATCTTATGTGTCATTTCTGACACGGGGATATCTAATCTTGGAGCGAGTTTCCCACTTAGATGCTTTCAGCGGTTATCTCTAATTAGCTTAGCTACCCAGCGTTGCTTTTGGTAAACAACTGGAACACCAGAGGCTAACCCATCCCGGTCCTCTCGTACTAGGGACAGCCCTCCTCAAATATCCTGCGCCCACAACGGATAAGGACCGACCTGTCTTACGACGGTCTGAACCCAGATCACGTACCGCTTTAATTGGCGAACAGCCAAACCCTTGGGACCTTCTTCAGCCCCAGGATGCGATGATCCGACATCGAGGTGCCAAACCTTCTCGTCGATATGGACTCTCAGAGAAGATCAGCCTGTTATCCCCGGCGTACCTTTTATCCGTTTAGCAATGGCCCTTCCATTCGGAACCACTGGATCACTAAGTCCTGCTTTCGCACCTGCTCGACCTGTATGTCTCGCAGTCAAGCCTTCTTCTGCCTTTACGCTCTACCGACGATTTCTATTCGTCATGAGAAGACCTTTGAACGCCTCCGTTACATTTTGGGAGGCGACCACCCCAGTCAAACTACCCACCAGACACTGTCCCCCACCCGGATCACGGGATAAGGTTAGACTTTCGAATTAATAAGGGCGGTATTTCAACGTCGACTCCATCGAAGCTAGCGCCTCAACTTCAAAGTCTCCCGCCTATCCTACACAAACCAATCCAAAAACCAACGTCAAGCTATAGTAAAGGTGCACGGGGTCTTTCCGTCCAGTTGCGGGTAAGGGGCATTTTCACCCCTACTACAAATTCACTGAGTCTATCATTGAGACAGCGCCCAACTCGTTACGCCATTCATGCGCGTCGGAATTTACCCGACAAGGTACTTCGCTACCTTAGGACCGTTATAGTTACGGCCGCCGTTTACCGGGGCTTCGATT
>JAHDWT010000006.1:53699-67337 GCA_023382795.1 Candidatus Babelota bacterium | reverse complement strand
CGAAAGAGCACGATTGGAAATCGTGTATGTCCTGAAAGGGGCATCGAGGGTTCGAATCCCTCTCTCTCCGCCAGTTTCGTAATAAGGTGATCGAAGTGGCGATGGTTTTGAAATGATTTTTAGATAAAGTATTATCGGCTTCGTCATAAAAATTGGGGAAGTAGATAAGGAGTGATTGCTTAACGTGGTCAGGTCCGAAAGGAAGCAGCCGGAGTAATTGTTCTCTTGTATCTGCTTCCCTTTTATTTTTGGGCGCAGTCGCATTGCCATATGAGTTACACGTGTATAAACTTATTATTGACTCATCTTTTTATGTATTCGGATCTCTGGGGGAAGCATGGATATCTCGTCATTAAATCTTGCACGTAAATGGCGAGCCAAGACATTTGATGAAATTATTGGTCAAGACTTAGCTGTCAAAATGCTTAAAAACAGTTTGTTTCTTGGTCATTACTTTCCGGTGTACTTATTTGCAGGTCAAAAAGGATGTGGTAAAACAAGTACCGCTCGTGTTTTTGCTATGGCGATTAATTGTGAAAAATTGTCGTCTTTTCAGGAACATCCTCGTCAGAGTGCTATCCCTTGTTCACTATGCGTTTCCTGTAAAGCGATGCTCCAAGGAAAACACCCAGATTTTATTGAAATTGACGCAGCGTCAAATACTGGCGTAGATAATGTACGTAATATCATTGACGCTGCTGCGCTTTTGCCGTTGATCGGAAAAAAAAGGATCTATCTTATTGATGAAGCTCACATGCTGAGCAAAGCGGCATTTAATGCCTTTTTAAAGCTTCTTGAAGAACCACCAGCTACCGTTACTTTTATGTTAGCAACTACCGATGTGCATAAGATTATAGAAACCGTGCGTTCGCGTTGTTTCCAGCTTTCTTTTAAGCCGGTTGAGCTTGGTCCGCTGAGTCATCATCTTCGTAGTATATGTGTTACGGAAAATATTCCTTTTGAAGAGCAAGGATTGGTTCGTATTGTCCAAGAAACGGGCGGATGTGTCAGAGATGCTCTTAATTTGCTTGAACAGGTCAGATTTTCACATTCTTGTGTAGATGAACAAGCTGTGAGAGATGTTTTAGGGTATTTGGAAGATGCACAATTAATGAAGCTCTACACATTAGCAGTTCATGGTGAATTAACTCAGCTAATCGCTTTTTTACAAGAACTTGAGTTGGAGCGTTTTTCTGCCGATTATATTTGGCGTCGTTTGATTGCACTCATGCATGCAGTACTCTGGGTAAAAGCGGGGCAGCGGCCTGAACAATTTACTAACTATGAACAGGATTTAAAATCACTTGCCCATACGCAGTCGTGGCAAAAACTGTGTACAATGAGCTCATTGGTTTTTGAACAAGAGCCTATTTTTCTTAAAACTGCAACGCCGCATATTTTCATTGAAACTCTTTTTATGCGTCTTGCATGTCATGACATGCATAATGAACAGCCCAATGTAGCGTCTCCGAGCATCAGTAAGCGGCAAGATACCGAATATAGTGCCCAAAAGAATGATGATCGTGATGTTATTGTTCCAGGCAATAAAGAGCTACAGTCCAATGCGATACAAAAAGATGTTATTGCTCATAAGAAAGACGTTGTATTCAATCAGGTAACCGATCAATGGCAGCGTTTTCTCTGTGATGTTGATCAACTAGGGGATCCATTACTGCATTCAGTATTTATGCAGGCTTCATATATTGGATATGAAACAGAGAAGCATGTAGTTACTGTTGAGTTTCCCGAAAAACTGATTTTTTTTAAGGAGCATGTGGAGCAGACAATGTCATTATGGCTTTTGCCACTTAGGACACACTTTGATTCCTTGGCAACGTTGTCGTATCGCTTTGTTGGTGCGGGGCAGCTTGGTGCCGAGATACGTGAAGAGAAAAAAAAAACGATAGTTGATTCTGTTGCTACGAAGCAGAACCAGTCATTAGATATTGGTGATGCACAAAAATGGGAAAAAACACATCTATTATTACGCCATTTTCCTGGAATAGTCCGCGAAATACATGAAAGTTAATTATTATGGCATTGATTTCTAAGGTTGTTATTGTAGGTAGAGTAAATGTTGGTAAATCTACCTTATTTAATAGATTCTCAGTTAATATAAAAAGCATTGCATTTGATCATGCCGGAGTAACGCGTGATTTTATCTCTGATGAAGTTTCTTGGAGAGGAAAAACTTTTGAACTCATTGATACTGGGGGGATTTCATTACGTAAGACAACTGATGAAATTCTTGAGAAAGTACGGCAAAAAGCCTTTGATCTTATTGAGCAAGCCGTAGTGATCATTTTTGTATGCGATGCTACGACGGGAGTATTGCCTGAGGACCAGGAGATTTCCAAGATGCTTCATAAGCTTGGCAAGCCCGTGTTAGTGGTGGCGAATAAGGCAGAAGGAAAAAAGGGCCAAGAGTATCAATTCGAGTTTGAAAAGCTTGGCCATCAGGATCTTTTTTTAGTGTCGGCGCAGCATGGTTTAGGAGTTAGTGACGTACTAGATAAGGTTGTGGCTTTGCTACCAGAAAAAACGGCCATTAATGAGCAATTGGAGCCGACATGTCGTGTGGTATTATTGGGAAAACCAAATGTAGGCAAATCATCTCTGATGAACCTGTTGCTTAAGCAAGAACGGTCTATTGTAGCTGACATGCCTGGTACAACACGTGAAGCAATTACCGAGCGGGTAACATTCTATAAAGAGGATATCTTGCTCACAGATACTCCAGGTGTGCGCCGTAAAAGAGCGGTGGATGAGCCCCTTGAGTCACTTATGGTAAAAAGTACGCTGCACTCGGTAAAGGATGCAGATATCATTCTGTTATTGGTTGATGCGGCACAAGGTACCTTGGCGGATCAGGAATTAAAGCTTGCTTTCTATGCGTTTCATGAGCAATACAAGGCTGTTATCATACTCTATAATAAGAGCGATTTAGTGACCAATCAGGTTCAGGAGCAGCTCTCTTCTGATATGCAGCGCTACGAGTATTTTCTGAAAAAAATTATTTCATTGAACATATCGTGTAAAACAGGAAAAAATGTCGGACGCATTCTTCCTCTCGTCAAAGAGCTTTGGCAGCGCTATACCGTAACTATTCCAAAACATGATCTAGTGCGTATTTTTAAGGAGGCATTGCGCGTCAAGCCACTTTTCCATAAGACTCAACGGCTTGAAGTGCACTGGGCAAGACAGTTAAGCACTGCACCTATGACCATATTGCTTATGGTTAATGAAGCTCAATGGTTTGGAGAGAGCCAGAGAACGTTTTTAGAAAACGTTTTACGACAACATTATGATTTGCGAGGGGTACCTGTTCGATTTGTTGTGCGTGGTGGAGGCTCTACCTCAGAAGAATAGATCGCTAGATCTCGTGACAAGTAGCAAAAAATAGAAAAACAGGGTGGTTGCGACCACCCTGTTTTATTGCTATTATATAATTATTGTGTTTGCGACTTGCTTTGGTTATCTCTGTTTGTATTGAAAGTGGGGGCTATTAATATGGCTATATTTAGATTTTTACTAGTTGTTTTCTCATCTACTTTGATTGGATTATCTTATTCACCAGTGCTTGTTGCTGGTTATAGGAAGTCTTTGAATGATAAGGAAGATTTCGATCAAGTTTGTAAGCAATTCCAAGAAAAGAATAACGAAGAGGCATCTCGAGTTGAGGAATTTAAGAAGAAATTTCCACAGATTGATCGGATATTTTCTCCTGAAGATTTGCAAAACGCGCTTAAGAATCCAAATCATTATAGAACCAAATATAAAGCCGCTCTTATGTCGGCACAAACGGTAGTTGATGCCTGCTGTAAATCGCTTGAGTTCTTGGCATATTCATATCAATATGCTCGGCTTTACGATGATTTAATTGCCCAGTCTACTTTTAAATCAGATTCACAGTATGCTTTTGTTTCGTTGCATGGTGGTATACTTTCACCTGATATGGATGGTGTTGCAGGGTTTTTAAAAATAGATACTAATGATGCAGACCTTGTGGCAGTCAATTATCGCATGGCTCATTTTATCAAGCATCTTGATGCTGCACTATTAAATCCTGATCGTCATCCACATTATGTCTTTTCTTATGATCCCAAACAAGATGAATCATTTCTTAAGAGTATTATTACCAATAATGCGGTATCTGAAGAAGCGCGCCAGGCAGCTCAACGTTTCCTTGCTCAAGGTAAATTATACCTATTGCAGAAAAATTCTATGGAGCGTACGCATGAATATCATCGTTCGGAAATGGCAATCGCGGAAATGCTTAAGAAATCATCTAATCCTCTTTTTGTGGATATTGTACGTGACAGAAATAGTCTTGAAAAAATTGTGACTCGCGTATGTCAATCGAAGAATAGTGATTTTAGTAAATCAGATGGCGAACAAATCGATAGTTTCTTGCAAAAATATACATCGCTGTTGAAATCGATTAAAGGTGCGATTGAAAAGCTTTCTACAGAAAAAATAGCGTCCACGTCATCACAGGTAGGCAAGCAAGAAGCGGTTCAAAAATCGAAGAACAATCAGAGGGCAAACAAGAGCGATAAGAAGAGACACAACAACAAGAAAAAGCAAAAAAATAATAAGCCTACATCCATGTTGATTGATTCAGAACAACTTGTTGGTGAACAAGAAGTGGATGTTTCCGACGTAGATTGTGCGGAGGATTCGTTGCCAGAAATTGATACCGTTATATCTGATAATGTTACCATACCAGATGATGAAGCTCGCATTATGAGATGTGCGATTCCAACGGTTGCAGAACTTGAAGAGGTAGCTCCTATTAAAAATTATTTTTTCAGTACCATATTAAATTGGTTTTCTGACTCTACGAGGAACAAAGCCATAACTCGTGAGATCGAACGATATCCGTCAGCAAATAGAACCCCATTGCAGATAGCTCGTAATGTTGCAGCGCATACATTTCCTATGGCAGTGGATAAGTTTATAGCTAAATTAGCCCATAAGTTTGAATCAGTTGATGGTACCACGTTTTATGTTATTCCAGGCTCCTTGTATATGCATAGCCTGAGAGAAGAGCAAACTGGCTATTATACGTGGGGAGTTGCTCGGAACGGTCAGTGTTTTCATCGTAGTTTTACTCTACGAAAGTTCTTGCCAACAGATTGTTTAGGTGGAGAGACGCTTTATAATCTATCTGAGATTGAGCGTGTGCTTAGTGATGGTGATGCGCAAGGGACATTATCATCTGGAGAAATTATGCCTACCATACGCGACTCGCTTGAAATGACAACCAATGGTCTTACCGTTGCGGTAACCGATCGCGGGAGCGGTAATATCTTTAAATTGATTATTCCTGAATAAGAGGTTGTATGCGATGTTGTACAAAAATAAATGGATGATTTACGGGTTAGTATTTCTTAAGATTGTCGTCTCTGGATCGATGATTATGACAATGCCAAGGCATAAAAAGGCACTATCAAATGATACCATTGTGTTGGAGCAGGCTCAAAAAGATAGAGCCATGCAACAATTAAAAATAGATTTAGCAGAACTAATGTTGCCTATAAGGCATAGAGAATGCACCAATGCGAACAAGCTCGCCTTGTGGGAAGAATATGAAAAAAATAATAGTAAGATGTTGCGAGCTATTCTTGAGGCTTCACAAAGTATTCTTAAATGCTTGACGTATTCGCGTGAAGTTCACGCTGATGTTGCGCGTGCTGAGATACGAGCAAGAGATTGTGCAACAGCTTTCTTCCGCGTTGCTAGTAATGATTTGGCTGACCAACTTCTTAAAACAGACGATATGGATTCGCAGGCTCTGAGTAGGCGGACATTTGAGTTTGTAGATCATTATCGCAGAGGAGTGCTTGATTTTGAAAACAATCGTGATTACCAATTTACGTATAATACTGATGATGATAAAAAAATTTTGCAGGAAATAATCACGAATAAAGATAGTTATTCTCAGCAGGCATATAATCTTGCAGTAGCTCTTCTTGCCATGGTCGATATTTACGAATCCGAAGGCGAAGTATATCGCAAAAAAAAGTTGATGAATGATTTTGTTAACACGCTTGTCGTTTCAACCCAACAGTATTGCGCAACCGTTTCCATCAGTAAATGTCAGGGTTTATTGACGTATATGGTAAGTCAATATTTTGACTGTCTGATGCGAGATTCTCTTTCGTCTAGTGATAAAGAATGCATAGAAAAGCTCGAGCGATCATTTGCTGAACACTTAATCCAGGTAAATTTGGCGATAGAGGAATTCCAGCGACAAGATGCTGAGCGAAAACATAAAAAAGAGCAGGCCGCGACTACGAAGCTGGCCACTATGCAGAATAAAAAGAAGAGAAATAAAAAGGATAAAACACGCGATGTATCTGTTGCCGACAATGTGATTGTGCAGCAATCTCATGGTGCTCCGAGTAATTCTGAGCGGGCAAGTTGTTCAGGAGAAGAGCCGCTTGTGGTGCGGGAAGGCTGTATTGGATTTTCGTGTGATACGGCACAGCGGCTTTTTATTTTGGGTGAACAGATTTTGTCCATGGGTAAACATAAAGAAAAGCAAGCCGCCAATGAATCCTCTATTCCAACACTTTTAAGCATCTTACGTGTGCAACCTCCAATTACGAACTATGCGCGCAGTACCGTTATGGATTGGTTTGAAAATCCTAAAAAAGCATTGCAACGAGAGATGGCTATTCCTGAGTACATGCATGCCAATGCGACGGATGAGCAGAGACAGCAAAATATTATAGCTCATACGTTTCCTTTTCAGATTGATGCTTTCATAGAAAAATTGGCGATTAAGTCACGCGGTGATGATGGATCGATGCGTTATGTAATTCCTGGTGCAGTGTATCCAAGAACGCCAAACGTCGAGTGGATTGGCTATTTTACGTGGATTGTATCGCAGGATGGTTGTTGTATACATCGTTCGTTTACCATTTCTCCTTTGACTTCTCGCAAAGATTGGATGCATCGCGACAACCTGATACAGCGAGCTCTGTGCTCCAAAGAAAACATTCGGGATGTTCTGGCGCAAGAACGAGACGGGGTGGTTGATAGAGGCAATGTTACTGCGCGTTGTGATGGCGCGGTCGAAGTGAAAACGAATGGACTGACGGTGACTGTTGATCATATACCGTCTGGAAGTAGTTACAAATTAATTATTGCCAAAGGGGTGTGATATGAGCATGTATATAAAACATATTGTTCGTTTTTTGGTATGTGTATGTTTTTTTGCTCCTCTTGCTTCATGGTCGATGCCAAAAAAAGGCAATTGCACGAGTACTGGTGATGATGACTGGCAGATTCTTGCGGATGCACAGCGCACATGCGAGAAAGAAAAAAATCGTCAGGACCGCTTAAAGATTATTTTACATGAGGCATGTCCACTTATCGATCAGATTATTCCACCATTAGGCCCAGAGATACACGACCCGCAGGAAATCTGCTCGCGATATCGCAGGGCTTTGGAGATATCGTGTTCGGCGTTGAGAAGCTTTAAGGACTTATTTTGTGCTTTTCATGATGTGGTTGAGGCTCTTGAACACATCAGAAGACAATCATTGCTATTCCGTCTGACGGCACAAGAAAGAAAGAACGAGTGGATATCGGATAATGTTGAATTTTTAGCTTTGCATAATCGCATGGCAAATTTTTATCTGAATTACCTACAGAGTGCTCTCACCGACGGACAAGAGATTGATTTACATCTTGCGGTCTATGATCCGAGTGATGATAGAGAGTTTCTTAAGGGAATTGTGAATGATGGTGATCAATATTCAGCAAAAGCTCGTGAGTTTGCACAATTTCTCCTTGGAGGTGTTGAGTTATACATTTCTCGCCATACCTATAAGCAGAAACATAAGATTTTCAAGGAAGAATTACGTCCTGCATTTGATGCCGCCATTAAGGATTATATCAATTTTTTAATACAGCAGTCGAAAGGTCGTACTGGAGAAAAATCTTCACTTTACCATCAGATTAAAAATGATTACGCCGATCTTGTTGCTACAGGAAAGCGGCCGATTAATACGATTGGTGCATGGGTTGCGAGTATGCTTAAAAAATATGAAGAACAGCTACGACAATTGGAAGATGAGCGGATGAGATTTCAGGGGATGGATCATGCTAAAGTTTCTGGTGAAATCTCGAAGATCCTGACAGAGACAGTGGTTGCGAAGAAATCGGACAATAATCGAGGCAAGACTAAAAAGCAATCTGGTCACAAAAAGAAAAAAAGTCAGTTTCCTTTGATTGGTAAAAATGCTGAGCAGAGCCGTAGCCTACGCTGTCAAGACGGTGGTGATCGAGTAGAAGAAGAGACGCCATTTACTATTTACCAGGGTAGATTTGGTGCAAATGATCCGGTGCAAAACATTGCCTCTCTATGCCAGCGAGTGCTTAGTTGTGGTTCTAGAACAAATATTGAAGCGGACGATGGTCGAAAAACCTTGGTTCAGCGACGCATTGATGCAGTACGACAGCAGTTGCGCCAGCCATCGTCCATTAAGTCTTATGCATACCATACGATCATGAGGTGGTTTCAGGACCCAGGTGGTGCTCTTGAGCGAGAAGTTCTTGTTTATCCGCAATCTAATCAGACCGAAGAGCAAAAAAATAATAATATTGTTGCTCATACCTTTCCATTGGAACTAGATGGGCTTTTGGAGCAATTAGCATATAAATTTGATGCAGTTGATAAACCTGATGAGCTTTTGTATATAATACCTGGCTCGTTACGAACGCGCGAAGGAAGCGAATTGCCGGGCTATTATACGTTACTTGTTGATACTACTGATAATAAAAATGTTTGTTGGCATCGCTCATTCACCAAGAAAGAATTTAAGCCTGATGAAAATTGGTCAGACCAAAAACTTTATACTCGCCCCAACAAATCATATAAGAGGCAGTTGGGAGATGATCGTGAACTTCTAGATCATGAAACTATTCAGCAAAGGATTGTCGAGTTGGATGAGTCGAGTGATGTCCAGCGCGGCTTTATGAAGCTGAATGGAAAATTTGAAGTAAGGATAGATGCATTATCAGTATCAGTCGCCGATCCTCGTGGTAACGTATTCAGATTTATGAATACCAAAAAAAGCAGTTAATTGATATAAAAGAATACGACCCAGGGGTGCTAGAGATTTCCTGGGTCGTATTCTTATTTTTGGCTATCTATTATGAAATATCGGCATCAATTGGACCATTGTCGTCTGACTTTTCTTGAGACTCATTGCTGTCAGGTTTATTGCCTTGCTCTTTATATAGTATTTCAGCTATTTTGTAAGACGCCTGCATAAGTTCATCGGTTGCTTTTTTGAGTTCATCGCTATTGTCCGCATGTTCCTTAAGCGACTGTTTTGCTTTTTCTAGCGCAGCTTCAACCTTTGAGACTTCTTCTGCAGGTAATTTTTCTTTGCTTTCGGTAACTGTTTTTTCGACTTGCAGAATCATGCTGTCTAACTTATTACGCGCTTCTACCGTTTCTTTGAGCTTGCGGTCTTCTGCTTCGTGTGCTTTTGCATCGTTAACCATCTTATTAATTTCTTCTTCTGAAAGTCCGGTGCTGTTTGTGATGGTGATGCGCTGTTCTTTATTAGTTGCTTTATCTTTTGCAGAAACATTCACGATGCCATTAGCATCGATGTCAAAAGTCACTTCAACTTGAGGAACACCTCGTGGCGCCGCTGGGATTCCGTCTAATTTAAATTGTCCCAGCAATTTGTTGTGCTGAGCAATTTCTCGTTCCCCTTGGAAGACACGAATGTCAACTGCGGTTTGATTGTCTTCAGCGGTTGAAAACACCTGTGATTTCTTGGTTGGGATGGTAGTGTTGCGTTCAATGAGTCGTGTCATGACGCCGCCCAAGGTTTCAATACCCAGAGAGAGTGGGGTGACATCAAGAAGAAGTACGTCGGTCACGTCGCCTGCAAGTACCCCCCCTTGAATTGCTGCACCAACCGCAACCACTTCATCAGGATTGACAGATTTGTTTGGAATTTTGCCAAAAAATTCTTTGACGAGTTCTTGTACCTTTGGGATACGGGTTGATCCGCCAACCAAAATGACATCATCAATTTGATCTTTGCCGATTTTTGCATCAGCTATTGCTTTTTTGCATGGTTCTAACAAGCGTCTGAAGATATCTGAGCATAGTGCTTCTAGTTTGGCGCGTGATAGTTTGATGGTTAAGTGCTTAGGGCCGGTTGCATCGGCAGTAATATAAGGCAAATTGATGTCGGTTTCATGCAATGATGACAGTTCTATTTTGGCCTTCTCAGCTGCTTCACGTAGGCGTTGTAGCGCCATTTTGTCTTGTCGTAGATCAATGCCTTGTTCTTTTTTGAATTCTTCGATTAGGTAATTCATGATGACTGAATCGATATCATCACCACCCAGATGGGTATCACCGTTGGTAGATTTTACTTCAATCACGCCATCATTTATTTCTAGGACTGATATATCAAACGTTCCACCACCAAAGTCGAATACCGCAATCATGCCACTCTTTTTCTTGTCAAAGCCATAGGCAAGAGCTGCAGCGGTAGGTTCGTTGATGATACGCTTTACTTCTAGGCCTGCGATTTTGCCGGCATTTTTAGTTGCTTGGCGTTCAGCATCATTGAAATATGCTGGTACGGTGATAACCGCTTCGGTTACCTTTTCCCCAAGGTAATCTTCTGCAACTTGTTTTAGATAGCTGAGCACAGCAGCTGATATCTCTTCAGGTGCATATGCTTTACCTTGTACTTCTATTCCTACGGCACCATTTTCGCGGCTGACCAGTTTATACGGTACGTTTTTGATTTCATTGGTGATGTTTTTGTATTCTTGCCCGATGAAACGCTTTGCCGAGGAAATGGTATTTTCTGGATTGGTGACGGCTTGTCGCTTTGCCAGAACACCTACAAGACGATTCCCATCTTTGGTGAATGCAACGATAGATGGGGTAGTATTGGCGCCTTCTTTATTTGGTATTACCTTTGGAGCGCCACCTTCCATAAAGGCGACAACGGAATTTGTGGTACCAAGGTCTATTCCTATAATTTTTTTCATGGGAAAATCCTCTTTTGTTTTTTGTTTTTAGCGATTGCTTTTTTTACCTAACAATGTCAATTACATGGTATCTCCAACCAAAAATCGTGTCAATATTCGATAAAAAAATATTAGTCTTATACGCTCAACTTTTATGTATATCTAATTTAATCTCATGTTGCCTGGTCGCCCCGAGTTCCTGGATTCTAATTAAAGCCATATTTTTAGGTAAAAACTCGAAAGCCCTTCTTTAAAGCGGCCCCAACACTTTTGAGTCGCATAATGCTCAAGGTAGCCCTATCACCTCTCTCGGTCGAGTACCCCCATTCGCACTCTTACGCTCTGGCGACCAGACACTCCGTCTTCGCCCCCCAGCCTTTTCCTATCGGAGTTTTGAATGGGGGCTGGTGTGCTTGACTACGTGAAAAATCCTGTTGTAGCTGCACGCTTACTTATCCGCTTACTTATCATTGATAAGAGAAGATAAAGGAGAAGATAAAGGAAAGGAATTGACCTTGATAACTAAAGACTAATGTTGTTATCCCGATTATTTTGCTCTTTCACTTAACAAAGCAAAGGAGAGATAAAATAGAACAGATAGGAAAGCGACTAGGATGAGGAGGTAGAGGGGAGTCATATGCCATATAGAATCAAACACTACCGCTTCTCCTAACACTCAGAAATAAAAGAAAAAGAAAAAAGGGGAGATGTATTAACTCAAGATAAAAAGGCTAAAGCTCATGGAAACTAACTACATGTAGATTATACGTTATCACTTTATCATGCGGAACAGACACGTATACCAAGAACCAGGTATATAGGGATATATCATGAACAATGTCACCCATATGGGAAGGCATATAATAAAAACCTTAACAGTAAATCGTAACGGGAACGATAACGAATCTTCTCTACGAGCAAACGGGATCATAAAAAAAGAACTTACCAATCGAACGCCTTGAATTAATAGCACAGACTTTAATAAACCAATCAACGTCAATAAGTTTAAATAGAAGGCGAATACAAGCATGATGAGATAAGGCGAGTACGCGAAAAGTAGCTTTGAGTAACGTCTTTTAACCTCAAGTATTCGCTCGTATGGTGATAATATCGACTCGATCAAATAGCTTAATACGAGTATAAAGAAGAGTTGAAAAACAAAACTGTCTAATGTAGCTCTATAACAAAAAACAGCTATCAACGAAACAATCCCAAAAAGGGGAAGGCAGAGGGCGACTATGCTTGTCATAATTTTTGTAAAAGCAATAGGCATCAGCTTTTTAGCTTCAGATAACTGTCCGACATGCGCCAATAATGTGGTATCTGTTATACCAATTGTTTTTACCACCATGCGATGAAACAAAAGTGCTCCATCATTTGCTACCTTAAACATATTTGCTGCGCTAGGTCCAAATATGATGGTAAGGATAAGTACCATAAAATTGCGCTCAGTAAGGCTCTTAAGAATATTAGTCGCCCACATCATGGCGGAATGCTGTATAAAATCACGCATCAATGGGTAGTAGTGAATCTCTTGGAGTTTGACGTTTGGATGTGAATGGCGTCGATACAAATATCCAAGCATGGCTAGCCCAACCAAAATAGTGATACAGCCCATGATAATCTTTGTAGCAAAGATTATCTCTACGAGGTGCGTTCCTCTCACGCCCAATAAGATGATCATAATAAAATGAGTTGCCATTTCTACCAAAAGGACCGCACTGGTTATGAGCGTGAATTGTTTGATGAAAAAATGTGAATGAAATATAAGTCGCAATAATGCAATAATACCTTCGGTTATCAGTAGAGCTGTTCCGCTGTAATACAGAAAGCTACTCAATGAGGGGTACAGGTTATGTTGGATAATCATAAAGAATGGTATAGCAGCTAATAATACACATCCCTGAAATATAATGATGGTTTTTATAAAGCGGTGTAGCGCTTGCGGTGAGTGGGCGAACTCTGGGCAGTAGCGGGGGAGTGATTTGCGGAAACCAAAATCAAGCCAGAGGAGCACAAGGAAGGTGAGGGCATTGATAGACGCCCAAAAAGAAAAATTCTGTGTAGTAAGTAGCGTGTAGAGGACAAAAGAAAGGCTTGTGGAAAGGATTTTATAAAAAAAGTAAAAAAAACCATTCCAGCCTAAGCCATGAAAAAATTTGCCCTGTAGTTGCTTAAAGGGAGTTTCTCGCATATATTGCTTCGCTTTGCTTGTTGTTCCTTGGATGTTAGTAGTATAGGGATTTTTGGAAAATCGACTACCTTCTTAATAAGCGATATAGTACCCCTCTGAATATCCCACCCCATGGCCGTTTAGCTAAAACCCTTATTTCTGGGTACTGTTTTTGCAATCTATTTTTTAGTGCATCTGGTAGTTGCTCAAAAATCTTATATACCCACCCATCTTGATGCAACGTTATTTGTTGTGACGGATCATGTCGCTTATCAAGTGCCAGACGTACTAATGTGGCTAGCGCTAAAATTTGATCAGCGGGCATATCGGCTGTGGCAAGGCCAAGAGAAATAATCCGTGCTGTGTTGTCATCAGATGCAGTAACTATATATCTGCCATCAGGGCTAAATTGTGCTGATCTGACCGGACCATCATGTTGG
>JAHDWT010000006.1:0-53599 GCA_023382795.1 Candidatus Babelota bacterium | reverse complement strand
TCATAGATCTTCGCTGTGTTGTCATAAGAAGCAGTAACGATATATTTGCCATCAGGGCTAAATTGCACTGGAGTGACTGTATTACCATGCTGTATAATGATGGGGTCGTGTACCATGGTCACATTGTAGGGATAATGCGATACGATCATATGCGTTATTTCTTTAACAATACCGCTTATCTCTGGTAATGGAAACTCTTGCGCATTATACCAAGCAGGATCTCGAATAATTTGTGCAAGTACTGTACTTAACTCGGGGTTAAATTTGGTTATTTGGAATTGATCACACAGCATAATAAGCTCGAGTATCAATGGAGACCTTTGGGAGATTAATCGCAATTTTGCTTCCAGCCACAAAGATAATCTTGATTGGACCAAACGAGGCACCTGAGGCTGGTATTGTGCGACGTATGGACCCCAGATGGACTTTAATAATTGTGATTGGGATAACAACTCAACGAACAGAAGCGCTGATTCCTTGCTTACTTGTTCCGCGCTAAGAACAACAGAATATCGATCTCGGGCAAATGGGTCCTCGAGTTGCTTTTTATAAACGGGAGATATTTTTTCAGCGATGTCTGTAGGTACTTGCCCTATTTGCTCTCGTTCTCCCTGTTCATTCTCCCAATAAAACGTTACCATTTCGGAAGAACTTTCTGATTCTCGTGGAGCAGGCTGATTCTGCGTAGATTCTATTGAAATGGCAGAAACAGTTTTTTCGGGTGTGGGCTGCATGGCGATTAATGCGTGTGCCAGCCAGACTCCACTTAGTAGTGCGATTTTGAAACTTCTCTTCACGCTTTTGCTCCTTAATAATTTATTGGACGCACATGGTGCGTTTACAAATAGAATAATTGATCGGGGTGTTCGCAGGCAATAGTCTGGCAAAATTTGTGCGAAACTAAGGCGTCAATCGTCTAAGTGGCTTTCTATTTGGATTATTGCTTCATATAAGCTAATTATGTTACTCTTTGGGGTGAGTAAAGAGAAGAAGGCTGAGTAAGGGACAAGTGAGAATCATATGAAAAAAAACAAAGATCATCCAAGCAGCATCCTTCGCTATATTTTTATCAAAACAACCTTCATTGCAGTTTGCTGCGTCACGATTTGCATAGGCCAATTTATTAAATCATTTTGGTATGATTCCATGGCTCCGCTTGAAGCCGTACAGCAGCAGCTCACTGAAGATGCAAGTAAGATTAACGGGTTAAATGATGGTGGGCTTACAGCACTGATGATTGCTGCAAATGAGGGCAATGAAGCTCTAGCGCGATTGCTATTGGAGCACGGCGCAGATGTCAACGTGAGGGCCCTGAAAGATAATTTGCTGCCAAACGTTCAAGGTAGTACTGCGCTCCATTTTGCTGTTCTTAATGGTAATACCAATATGGCAAAACTGCTGCTTGAACATGGGGCAGATCTGTTTTATGTCAACAATGAAGGGAATACCCCATTACATTATTTGAGTTTTGTGGGAAGCCCTGATCTTCAAAAAAATATTTTTAGTACGCTCATGGCGGCAGGAGCTAATCTTAATATTCAGAATGACGAGGGTATTGTTCCGCTCTACTGGCTTATTGAGCAAAATAATGATGACATTATCAGGGAAGCAACAACAGTATTTGGTGATTTTATTAATTATACATTGACCAGTAATACCGGTGAAACATTGGCAGAGCATGCGCAATCATTGGGTAAAGAGGTACTTATCCCATTTTTTGAGCATACCAATAATACTACTCTGGGACTTATCCAAGATCAGGATGTTAACATCCGTACTAAGCAGGGATATGCGGGAGTGCATTTGGCCGCCATTCAAGGAAATCCTGATTATATGAAAAAATTAATTGATCGTGGTGCCGATCTGATGTTCCTGGATCCCAAACATGGTGATACGCCGCTCTATTTGGCAGCCACATTTGGATTTGTGAGCGTTATTCGGGTTATTTTAGAGCATGAATTACGTCAAGAACATGGCTCAGCTGCCGCAACAGCGATCAACCGCCTTGGAAGAACCATCCCCATGGCATTGCTCGGGGTTAGAAATCTGTCAGATCGAATGTCAATGTTTAAAGATGTTGTGCGCCTGGGAGCCTTATTGAACGCCCGTGATAATGATGGTAATACCGTATTACACCTGTCTGTCATGCACGGTGATATGGCTTGGATCAAAATCTTTTTGAACGAATTCGGAAAAGAGCTTGATCTTACGCTAAAAAATAATGCTGGACAGACGCCACGTGATATAGCTATTCAGCGTGGCTATAGTGATATTGCTGCGTTATTATAATATAGAATTGTTTGGTGTTTTTGCTGCGCAGTTTATTTGCATAATGAAATTTAATGCGATGGCGATGCCATTACGGCGGAGTTATTTACTCGATAGTGCTTTTTTGTGTTTCCGTGACAAATTGCCTTGTCGGCTCTCCAAACGTTTGTTCTTGAGCGAGCAGAGTATTGTTTTTTGATGTGGCGATTAAATCAGTATTTTCATAAACTTCTGTAACTTTTGCCGAAAAATATTGTTGTTGGCTGGTGGGGAAATGTAACAATCTTCTTACTAACGCGACAAGAATCCCACATGATAAAAAGCGTATAGCAATGAGCCAAGTAAGCACGTGTACCGGCGTGGTAACTAAAGATGAGTGCCAACCAATGAGCCAGCCAGTGATTAGAATAGATTGACATAATAAAAGGTAAGAGCTTTTTTCTTCGGCTACGCAAAATTTTTCGTAAATAATCATGATGTTTTCAGAAAGCAATAATAATACAGAAAGAACTATGAGTGCCCATGGTACTGATTGAGTTCCCGATGTGTTTAGAGTATATACCACAAAAGCCGTGAAGCTTATACTCCCCAATAATACTGCCAGTACTCGCAAGAGGTGGGTGTTGAACCAGAAAAAAAGAGCATTTTTTTCTGATGCCGGCATTCCTTTTATTTTGGCAAATGATGCTTGCGCACTTATACCGAATATCTTTTGAATGATGGGCGCTGTTGTTTGACACCAATAATTCACTAATTTAAAAAGCCCGGCGACTTCGAGTCCCTGTAGAGCCGAGAAAAAAGGAATCAAAAAATTCCCAGAGCATAATACATGACCCATCGTGTTAATTGTGTGAATAAAACGATTACGCGTTAGTTTGGCTTGAATAGTACGGAGTGAATTTGTAGTGCCCGGTGGCATCAACAGGTATTCTTTGTAGACCATGAGGCTATATATGAGTATGGAGATAAGCGATGTACCAAAAAGTGGTGTGATAACCAGTGCCAAGGGGAGACTGCGCAAGCGGTAATATCCAGACCAGACAGATACGCAGTAGCCAATTAAAAGGGTGACTTCAATCCACGCGACGACATAAGATTTAAACAGTAAATGTAATAATGCCCTGAAAACCTTGCGAATCCCTTCACATAATGCCGTACCTACTGCTAATGTTATGATGGTCGGTGATAGTATCGGAAATTTGATGGCTGGAAATGTTAGCACCAGTATACTGCCGATGATCATAGCCCAAACGAGTTGCTTGAAGAAGTTAACCAGAATAATCCGTTTGAATAATAACCGGTTAACACTGACTTCATTAAAAATCGGCGTGATTGCCAGCTCAAATCCCCCAACAACCAACGTGGAGGTGAGGTAGATGAAGGCGAAGAGCGTGCTTATAAGTCCATAATGATGCTGACCGCCCCATATATATAAAAATGATTGGTGAACACCCAGGATAACTTGGTAAATGATCGATTCAATCGCGTTCCAAGTGATACTCGTTCTGATTTTTTTCTCTATATTCACTATAATCCCATGGCATTGAACCTAAGTCTTTACTTTTATTTAATACCCTTAGTAGGCTGTGGCAACTTTAGTAATTGAGGTTGGTTATAGAGTAAAAGGAGTTTCTTATGAAACAATTTGGTGCCAGATATTGCCTTTTGGTGGTTTTTGTAGTGAGCCTTTGCGGCTTCGCTCGGGCCGATTCTCTCGATGTCAATGTGACTATCAAAAGATTAAAGCCTCACATTGAAATACTAGAACAGTTTAATACAAAAAATAAGCTCTTAAAACTCCTCCCCTATAAAGCACCCAATAGATTTATTTTTATTGATGATATTGCCGATTTTACCCACGGACTTTTACGAATTTGCGTCAAGAAAATGCTCAATGAAGAGAGTTTGGACCCTCTCTTTGTCATGTGGCGTCTATTTATTACTGAATATCAGGACGTAGAAAGTGAGATATTCTTGCGTGAAATGTCTATTTTATTATTTTCTATTTACAAAAATATCTTTACTGCTTACTTGCAGAATAGATCTGTTGCTACACCAGCTATTGATGCTGCATTTTTACAAAGCGCCATCGCATTATACCAGCGAGTTAGCGTACTGCCTATTAAGGAAATTCTAGAAATACTTGATGATTGCCTTGTTCAGTTTACCGTTATCATGAAAGATTACGGTATTGATGAAAATAAAACATGGATTGCTTGGCTAAAAAAATACTGGTGGGTACCCCCTGTAGTAGTTTCAAGTATGTTTTTCAGTATTATTAAAAATTTTGCACAATCGGTCCCAATGCCACCAGCGCAGTCGTCTTGAGGGAGGCGACTTCATAGCGTAAACAGGTATTTTGTGCTATACTCGTGTACGCGAGTAAGGCTTGTTCCAGTCACATGATTCCTTTGTAAGAAAGGGAGCATATGTTTTCTCTGGATGAAAAAATTGTATATCCGGGTCATGGAGTCGCAAGAATAAGCAAAATCGTAGAAAAAAAACTTGGCGATCATATTGAAAAATTCTTTGAGCTCAAATTCATCAATAAAGATATGACGGTTTTGGTTCCGGTGAGTAATCTTGCCGCGGCAGGTATCAGGAAGCTGTGTTCTCGTCAAAACATCGATGGTATTTTTGCGTTATTAGCAGAACCGACACGCGTATACACTGATGCATCGTTAACTAATTGGAATAAACGCAGCAAAGATTATCAGCGCAGATTAAGAAGCGGCGATCTAGGAGAAATCGGTGTAATTTACCGCAATCTTCATTGGATTGCAACGCAAAAAGAGCTTTCGTTTGGCGAAAAAAATCTATTACATCAAACTGAATTTCTTCTGGCTGAAGAAATTTCTGAGGTTAAAAGCTTAGCGCTTGATGAGGCAATGCAAGAATTACGGGCTTCGTTTTCCAAGAAAACTATGTTTGGTGCGGCAAAGGTGCTCTAGATTTTTGGTATAATTACAGACTATTCCCAATCTGTTTGTCTTATGTATAACAGATTGGGAATCATTTTTTTATCTTTGTGATATACTTCACCTCATGAAAACCAAAAAACCTTATTTTATTATTATTTATGGGCCAACAGGAGTTGGTAAAACCGATTTTTCTTTGGAGCTTGCACGTGCTCTTGATCAAGCACATGTTGTGAACGCCGATCTTGGCCAATTTTATACCCCGTTAACCATAGGCACCGCAAAGCCTGACTGGCAATCAGCCCCAGTTGAGCATTATCTTTTTGATAGTATTGCTGAACCGGTCAATTTTAGTGTGCAAGAATACAGGCGAGAGACATTGGCGATTTTTGATGCGCTTTGGAAAAAAAGCATTACTCCTCTGCTTGTAGGTGGATCTGGTTTTTATATAAAATCGCTCTTATTTCCGCTTTGTGGATTTGATGATCAACCGAGAACTGCTCATTTTCGTGATGAGCGCTACCGAGATGATTCCTCTGAAGAACTGTGGCAACGGTTACATGCAATTGATCCCGATCGCGCGGCACGTATCTACCCTCAAGATAAATATCGCATCTGTTGTGCGCTTGACATTTGGCATACTACAGGAAAAAAGCCGTCTGAGTTTGTGCCGCGGTATGATCCCCCAGCATCATTTTTAATGATCAGGCTAACACGTTCGCGCGATGATTTGTATATGCGTATTAATCAGCGAACTGCGGATATGATTAAGAGTGGCTGGATCGATGAGGTAAAGGCGCTTATGGGAACGCCGTGGGAGCAGTTTCTCTATAAAAAAAAGCTTATCGGCTACGATGACATTATCGATTTTCTAAGAGGATGCCGCTACAAGAATCTTGATGAACTGAGTGCAGCGATCGCCCAAAAAACGAGAAATTATGCCAAGCGTCAGGAAACATTTTGGGGAAATTTGGCTCATGCCGTTGAACGTGAATCGCGTGCCCAGTGTTCATATACAGCATCTATAAGGAGCATTAACTTGACTTTATCGAGTGTTGATTTATATATAAAGGAACTGTCAGAGCACGTACAGGCTTATTCCGCAAACAATGGTTAGATGTGGTGTTTCTATGAGCAAATACGAAAAAGATAATTATTCATCCGCTGATCAAAGCACACAAGAGGGAATTATGATTCCAGCTCGCTATACAGGGCTTTTGGTAGCAAGCGTGGTGGTAATTTTGGTGAGCGTATTTATGAGTGGATATTTTTTGGGTAAAAAACACGCTCTAGAAGAGACCTTCTGCAGAAGTACGGAACGTGATTCTCTTGCTGACCAAATTTTCGTTGCGCTTTGTGGAGCGGCCGATTCTAAAGACGCTCACCAGTCGACTAACACTGATGAACTTGACGAGGTAGTAGAAGAACAGGAAACAACCGTACTTGTGGCCGGAGATAGTGCAGCAACGGCTCAATCCAGTAATATTTCTTCAGATGCGTCAACAATAACTCCTGAAGAAGCCTCTGAACAACCTGATCCTTCTTCCTCTGAAAACAAGACTCCGTGCTACGCAGAACTTATAGGTTTTGGCTCATTATCGGGAGCCGAACGTTTTGCAGAGCGTGTACGTACAAAAAATCACATACCCGTGTCGGTAAAGAAGCGGACAAGCAAAACGGCGAAGGGGCGTACGGTAACTTGGTACCAGGTAGTAACCGGTTCATATGCTGAAGAACAAGAATTGGTGGCGTTGGTAAATGTTGTTAAGCAGCAAGAGCGACTTAGCGATGTTCGCATAGTACATTGTCGTGGATAAATTTGGGAAGATGAAGGATATTTCATGATTATTGCGATACGTAAAAGCTTCAAATCAAACACCTATAAAATATTCTTATGGCTTGTAATTTTAGCTCTAGCAGGTGTTTTTAGTATTCCACAACTTATCCGTGATATGCGCACCTCGGATTGGATTGCTCAAATAAATGGCTCTAAGGTTTCTTATGCAGAATTTATTTTTAGGGCTCGGAGCCAGGAAGCAAGGATACAGATGTTGCGGCAACAATATGGACAACTTGCAGATATGTTATTGCAATCATTGGGAGCTAGTGCTGATCCAAGAGTTTTTGCGCTTGAATCATTGGTTCGCGATGAACTGTTGATCCAAGTTGCCCAGTCTATGAAATTACGTGTAAGCCTTGCGTTTGTCACCGAGAAACTTGCATCTCCTCTCTTTATCCAACAAGAATTATCTGATTTAGTTCCCATGTTTGTTCTAGATCCGTATCATGGCATCAATGCGCAGGCATTGCGCGCTTATCTGCAGCGTATGCGTATTTCGATGAGTGACTTTGAGCAAAAGGTTGACCAAGTTCTCGAAAGACGCACGCTTCTTGATATATTGGATGGCGCCTTATATGTGCCAGAGTTTGTAGTGAAAGAACGATATCAAGAAGAATATTTAGCAAAAAACTATTCGTTGCTGCATTTTAATTTTGGAAATTATCGCACTAAAGCTCAACAATCGCCTGTCATCGATGAACAGCTGAAAGAATTTTTCGAGCAAAGAAATAACGTATCCAAACAATACTGGATGCCTGAGCAACGTGCTGGAAAGGTATGGGAATTCGGCATGGATTCTCATGGGGTTGCCGTAGATGACGATATAATAACCTCCTATTATCATGAGCATAAGAAGAACGAATTTCTAGAAGAGGGGCCACAGGTACAAGTTCGCCGTATTTTGCTAAAAGCCGATCATGACACATCGATGCAAGCGGTATATGAACAAGCACAGAAACTGCGTGCAGAACTCATTAATTCACCGGCCGCATTTGCAGAAAAAGCACGTGAATTTTCTCAAGATGAGGCTACTGCACAACAAGGTGGATTAATGCCGCTCTTTAGCCGTGGAACTCACCACAAAGCTTTTGACCGCGCGGCATTTCTTCTACAGAACGATGGCGATATTTCTGAGGTCATTGTTACCGACGCTGGTGCAGAAATTATTCAGCGCGTAAGTAAAAAAGCAGCTACCTATAAGTCGCTCAAAAGTGTTTATAAAGATATTGAAAAGACATTGAAATTGAAAAAATTCAAAGAACAATTTGCTCAAGAAGCACAAAAAGCTGTTTCTGGTGAATTATCGGTTGATCAGTTGGCTAAAAAAGCAATTGGATCTGTTCGTAATATCGCACTTGTATCTCGCGATGATGCATCAGCGCAGAATAAGACGCTTTTCAGGATTAAACAACAGGGCGATTATGGATTTTATGTGGATGGTGATAAGGGGTATCTCGTTCAGCTCGTTACGTTAAACAAACCATATTTACCAAGTTTTGAATCGCTTAAAGATACTGTTTCCCAGGATTATTACCAAGAAAAAGCAATGGAATCTCTTCAACAGGACTTGGCGCGAGCCAAGGAGTTGGCGAAGACAGGTGATTTTGCCCAATTGGCAAAACAGTTTGGTGCGAGCCTGAAGACCCCAGCTGCTCTTAAGAAATCTGATGCCGAAGGGATTGCTCGTTTGCAAAAAGAAGGCCTCCCTGTTGATGCCATGTTTTCAATTACCGTTCCGGGTGGTGTAGGAGAGGCTAAGGTTGATTTAGACGGATTTATTGTCCGTCTAGAGACAATAGCGCCATTCGATGACGATGAGTTTGCGCAAGAGAAAGACAAGTTGAAAAAACAACTGCAATCTGAATATAAGCGATTGCTCGGTGCAGGGTTTGTTGCTTCTTTAAGTAGAAATGCTACAATTAAGGTCAATGAATCGTTATTGACGGCAACAAGATAATTTCAATAAGAAAATTAGGTAGGGTCATGGCATCACCAAAACAACCTATGCAAAATCAAGTAAGAGATATTGATTTAAAAAAGAAGGCACTCGAAGTTACGTTTGCACAAATTGACAAACATTATGGCAATGGGGCAGTTATGCTACTTGGCCAAGCTGTCTCAACTAAGGTCGAGGCTGTTTCGACCGGTTCGATTCTCATTGATCAGGCGGTTGGCATAGGTGGGTTGCCAGTTGGTCGTGTCGTAGAAATCTACGGGCCAGAATCTTCAGGAAAAACTACATTGGCATTGCATGTTATAGCCCAGGCACAAAAGAATGGTGGAATTTGTGCATTTATTGATGCCGAACACGCGCTTGACTCGGCTCATGCCGCTCGCTTGGGTGTAAATGTTGATGATCTTATTATTTCTCAACCAGATTACGGTGAACAGGCACTTGATATTGTGGACATGTTGGTCAGATCAGGGGCCGTAGACGTTATCGTAGTCGACTCAGTTGCAGCGCTTGTTCCAAAGGCTGAATTAGAGGGCGACATGGGTGATGCCCATGTGGGATTGCAGGCTCGTTTGATGTCTCAAGCGTTGCGTAAGCTGACGCCCGTAGTCCATAAATCTAAAACAGTTCTTATCTTTATTAATCAGATACGTAACACTATTGGCGGTATGGCCTTTGCAAGCAATGAAACAACAACGGGTGGTAAGGCCTTAAAATTCTATGCATCTATGCGTCTTGATGTGCGCAAGATAGCAAGTCTTAAGAAAAATGATGCGCAAATTGGTAATAGAATTTGTGTCAAAGTAGTTAAAAATAAAATGGCGCCACCATTTAAAAAAGTTGAGCTTGATCTTTTATTTAATGAAGGGATTAGCAAAGAGCTTGATTTGTTAGATGCATCACTGCATTATGGTGTTATCGTTCAGTCTGGTTCTTGGTTTTCTCATAATAGTGAAAAAATTGCCCAGGGTAGAGAACAGGCGCTAGTTTATCTCAAAAATAACAAAGAAGCACAACGAGTGATTGCCGAGCAAGTGCATGAAAGCATTCGCATGGGCAAAATGACCTCTACAGCCGTTGAAACAGAAGAATAATGTCGGTAAAATCGGTTATTTATGTGTCTTTTAAATAAGGATGTTTTTAACATTGAAAGACGTTAATACTAAAAAGTCTGCGCCAGCAGTGCTTATTAATGAAAAAATTAGATTCCCTCGTGTTCAGCTTATCACCAATGAAGGTGAAAATATCGGCATAGTTTCTCGTGAAGAAATGTTATTCGCTGCGAGCCGTGCTGGGCTTGATGCGGTAGTTATTGCTGAACAAGGATCCGAAGGTGTGCCTGTTGTCAAAATCATGGATTATGGCAAGGCGCAGTACGCAAAGAAAAAGAAACAAGCTGAAGCTAAAAAGCGTCAAAAGGTTGTTCTTGTTAAAGAAGTTAAGATGAAGCCCAAGATTGCTGAGCATGATTATCAAACTAAGATGAATCAAGCAATTGATTTTCTGCATGATGGCAAACGGGTAAAAATCACCTTAGAATTCAGAGGGCGTGAGCTTGCAACGCGTGAAGAGCGCGGCAGTGAGTTTTTTGAAAAAATTAATACCACACTTGCCGAAAAAGGCTTACTTGATCAACTCGTACAAGAGCAAGAGGCTGCTATGGGCAAAGTGTGGTCTCGTATTTACTACTTAAAAACAAAATAGTTTGTTCGTAAAAGGTTATAGATATGCCAAAAGTTAAAACAAATTCCGCTGCAAAAAAACGTTTTAAAAAATGTGGAAGTGGCAAAATAAAGCGGAGAAAAGCTTTTAAGCGCCATTTGCTTACAGGGAAAAGTAGAAAAACCAAGCGTAATCTTGGCAAAATGGCTTATGTAAGCAGTGTTGATTATAGGCATATTGCTCCATTACTTCCTTATTAAAACCGTGTGCATTTAATTGATTGAGGTCAAATAATGAGTAGAGTTAAACGTGGTATTGTTACCAAAAAAAGACATAAGCGTTTGTTAAAAGAAACCAAAGGTTATTGGGGACAACGTAAAAATGTTTTTAAACGTGCGAGTGAAACTTTAATTCGTGCGATGGCATTCGCGTACAAAGGACGCAAGCTCAAAAAGCGTGACATGCGAGCCTTGTTTATTTCTCGTATTAAAGCTGGAGCAGAGCAATCCGGGTTATCATATAGCCAGCTTATGGCGGGTTTAAAACGTGAACAAGTAATGCTTAACAGAAAGATGTTGAGTCAGTTAGCTATTTACGAACCAGCCATTTTTGCACAAATTGCGCATATAGCTCAAGGGTAATGAGTTGCTTGACAAAAAAGTTTGCAGAATATTAGACTGCAAAACGTATTGAATCAGTGACTCAAAAAGGGGGAGTTGTATGGATGTTTTAGGTGTCCTTGAGAAGAAGCTTGCCAATTTGTTGGAATATGTTGCTCGTTTGAAATCAGAAAATGAGCTCCTTTCCAAGAATATAGAGCAAAAAAACATGGAATGTGCAGAGCTACAGGCCGTAGCACAATCGGCTCAAAGCGAACTGGCATCATTGAAGCTGGATCATACTAGGTTGCGTGAGGAATGTGCCAAGCAGCAAGATGAAATTATTGCGCTCAAAAAGAATATTGAAATGTTCGAATCGTCAGTGATGGAAGCCAAAACAGATCTTGAAGATTTTCATCAGGAGAAAGCGTTAACCAAAATGCTTGTTGATGATTTGATTAGCAGTATTGATTCACTTGTTGAACAAGAACAATAATATGAGTGAAAATAGAAAACCATACAAAGTAATCATTGCCGGAGAAGTTTATTCTTTGGTAAGTGATGAAACGGAAGAATCTGTAACGCGCGCAGCTCGCTTAGTAGATGAGCGAGTTGCGCGCGTTTTGCCTGCTATACCATCTAAAGATCTTAAACGAGCGACTGTACTCGTTGCGTTGCAGCTTGCAAGTGAATTATTAGAAAAAGAGAACCAGAAAGATGTGGACTCTCGCAGGGTTCAGGCACTTGCACAGGCTGTTGAAGCAATACGTGGTGGTAGCGAGGTACTTTAAAATAGGCCCCTGTTAAGGTTATTTAAAGCTAGATTCAGGCATTAGTTTTGCATATCTTCTATACTGGGTTATTGGTTGTCTATTTATATACTTTCATAATTTCTAGTCTGATTCCAGTTAAACTGGAAATGCCATGGGGCACCCGCAGCTCTTTGATCCCTTATCTGGGTTTCTTGCTCAAGGATACTTTGACCGTGTTATGTTTGTGAGTAGCAGTAGCACAGGTAAAGTAAGAAAATTTTAAAATAGATGGGAAATCGCCATGATAGAAATCAGTTATTTACTCGGGGGTGGTGGTATCCTCGCAGGCATCATTATTCTTCTTAAAGCGAAACAGGAAAAAAATGCGGTTAAACGCATGCTCAGTACCGCACAAGATCAATTGAAATCGATAAAGCGTGAAATAGAAAATGAGCGACGTGAGGCACAATTAAAAATAAAAGATGAGATTTATAAAAAGCGCAGTGAATTCGAAGTTGAAATGAAGCAAGAGCGTTTGGAGGTTGATCGCTTACAAGCAAAACTTACTGCTAAATTTGAGGCGCTGGAAAAACGGGAACAACACTTTGATGAATTGCGTAAAGAATTGCAGCAAAAAGAACGTGCTATTTTACGCTCAGAAGATGAAATTCGTGCCGAGCAAGACCGCATTAAGCATTTGTATAATGAGCTCATTGTTAAACTCGAACGTGTAAGTTCAATGACTAAAGATGAAGCGCGACAAGTTCTTTTTGATACCTTAGAAAATGAAGTAAAGCTTACGAGTCAAAAGTGGGTACAGAAAGTCGAAGAAGAAACAAAGCGCGTAGCTAAAGATCGTTCCGTGAATATTTTGGTTACTGCCATGCAACGCTATACCGCTGAGCAGGTGAGTCCACATTCTTCTGGTGTAGTACATCTTCCTAATGATGATATGAAGGGGCGTATCATTGGTAAAGAGGGGAGAAACATCAAGGCCTTGGAAATGGCAACTGGCATGGAATTCGTGATAGGCGATACACCAGAGGTTATTACTATATCTGGCTTTAATCCAATACGTCGCGAAGTAGCACGTCGGGCACTCGAAAAATTGATTGCCGATGGTCGTATTAATCCAACTCGTATTGAAGAGACAGTATTACAATGCGAAAAAGAAATTGATGAAATCATAGAAGAATATGGTCATCAGGCGGTACTTGAATACAATTTGCAAGGTGTTAAAGCAGAAATTACCACGTTATTAGGTAAATTACACTTTAGAACCAGTTTTTCGCAAAACGTACTGCTACATTGCAAAGAAGTTGGTGTGTTTGCCAGGATGATTGCAGAAGAACTTGGTCTTGATGGTGCTATGGCTCTTCGTGCAGGATTGTTTCACGATCTTGGAAAAGCAATAACGGCAGAAGTTGAAGGACCTCATGCTCAACTTGGTGCGGAAATTGCTAAGCGTTGTGGAGAGGATCAACTGATAGTTAATGCTATTGCAGCGCATCATGAGGAAGTACCATTTATGTCTATCTATGATCCACTCGTGGTAATCGCCGACACTATTTCAGCTTCACGTCCCGGAGCGCGGCGTGAAACGCTTACTGCATACATTAAGCGGTTGGCTCGACTTGAAGAAATTGCACAATCGTTTGAAGGCATTAAAAAGGCATATGCTTTGCAGGCTGGCCGAGAAGTTCGCATTATTGTTGAAGAGGATCGACTAACCGATGAGCAGTCAAGAGCGCTTGCTCGGGATGTTGCCAAGAAGATAGAAGAGGAAATGAGCTTCCCAGGGCAAATAAAAGTTAACGTTATTCGCGAGTCGCGCGCCATTGAATATGCAAGGTAGTAGTTATGAGCAACACCATAAGAGTTTTATGCTTGGGTGACGTTGTGGGTCAGACCGGACGTGCAATGTTCCAGAAGCATGTTGATCGGCTACGCCATGAACTGTCGATAGATGTCGTTGTGGTTAATGGGGAAAATAGTGGTAGTAATGGCAGGGGCATCACCTCTCGTATTATGAATTTTTTCAAGCACAATGGTGCAGATGTTGTAACATCTGGCAATCATATCTGGGCTGCGCGAGAAATTTATCATTATTTGGAACAACACGATGATCTGTTGCGCCCTGCAAATTTTCCCAGCGCATGCCCTGGAAGCGGCTTCACTCTTTTGGAACGAAAAGGGTATGTGATTGGTGTTGTGAATATCCAAGGAAGAGTTTTCATGCGAGAGCATGTCGATTGTCCATTTAAAACAATGGATTCATTGCTCACGTACCTAAGAACCAAAACGCACATTATCATTGTCGATGTTCATGCTGAAACTACTTCCGAAAAGGCTGCGTTAGGACATTATCTTGACGGTCGAGTGTCCGCGGTGGTGGGTACTCATACCCACATACAAACAGCTGATGAGCAGCTCTTGCCACAGGGTACTGCTTTCATATCGGATCTGGGTATGGCCGGTGCATTGCATTCATCGTTGGGCATGAAAAAAGACGTAATCATTCAAAGCATGATTACCCAGATGCCTACCAAGTTTGTAGTAGAAACTGCTGGTCCTCTTGTCATGAGTGGTGCCTATATAGATATAGATATGGGGACTGGAAAGGCAGTTGCCATTGAACGCATTCGCATCATCGACGAAGCGTTATCGGTTAGTTCAATAGAAGAAGATTAATGGAATCCCCTAATGGGGATTTCTGCTTAGTAGGGAAAACAAATTATGACGCTTGTTATCGTGTTGTATGCACTTCTTGCTAGTACTTTTACCTTAGGCAAGGCAGCATTATTTTACTTCAAACCATTCTTTTTCATTGGATTAAGAATGGTCCCTGCGGGTCTCATTCTATTGGGCTATTTATATTTTTTCCGTAGAGAACGTTTCGTATTTCACCGTAAAGATGTATGGTTTTTTTTACAGGTCATTCTTTTTCACATCTATGCAACGTTTCTACTCGAATTTTGGGCATTACAATACCTAACCTCGTCAAAGGCATGCTTGCTTTATAATACATCGCCATTTTTTGCAGCCATTTTCTCATATTTTTTCTTTAAAGAAGTGCTGACTCGTAAAAAATTTGTTGGGCTTTTAGTAGGTTTCCTAGGATTTCTACCAATTATGCTCACAGAAGGGCCTCAGGAGGCTTCGCTACCAGAAGTGAGTTTCCTGTCGACCGCGGAAATAGTTCTTTTACTTTCGGTAGTGACGTCAGTATACGGATGGATATTAATGCGTGAGATGGTGAAAATTCGCGGATATTCACCTTTTATGGTGAACGGAGTAGCCATGTTAGGTGGTGGAATTCTGTCCTTTGTTACTTCTTATATTTTTGAAGCAAACCCTATACTTGCTACGAACAAGGTAGAGCTTTTGACTGGTTTAACCTACACAGGTTTGATGATTATTATCGCTAACATGCTTTTTTATAATCTGTATGGTTATCTGTTACATTTTTACTCGGCAACGTGGCTGGCATTTGTAGGCTTTATAGCGCCGCTCTTTGCGGCCCTGTATGGGTGGTTGTTTCTGCATGAGCATATTGGTTGGGCATATTTTGTCTCGATGATTATCGTTTTCTGGGGATTATACCTGTTTTACCGTGAAGAATTGCGGCAGGGTTATATTACACAATAAGAATAAAAACGAGCTCTTGATGATTTATCAAGAGCTCGTTTTTATTGGATGAGCGTTTGATTTCTTATTTAGCCATTTTTTTTGCGGCTTTTCTACGTGGAGCAGCTCTTTTGACGGTGCTTTTACGAGCAGAAGCTCTTTTTGCTACCGTTTTCTTAGCAGCAGCTTTTCGTGCTACTGTTTTTCTTGCAGGAGCAGCTTTTTTGGCCCGAGTTACTCTTCTAGCAGTAACTTTTTTAGCCGCCGTTTTTCTTTTTGGCGCTGCTTTTTTTGCTACCCTCGTTGTTCTTTTAGCGGTTTTTTTGGCTACTTTCCCGCTTTTTCTACGTGCTACCATTACATACTCCTTTGTATAAATGGTTAATTAATGATATGACCACACATTCTTTTTTCTGTTGTTATATTTGTCAAACTTCACATTAACATATTACTCAATTTGATATTCGAAAAGCAATAAAGTGAAACGTAGAAATTCAATTTTTTCGTGTTGCTGTGACCAAAAAACTCGGTGTTTTTGTTTTTTTATATTGTTGAAAGTGACTTTCAGATCGAACTATTAGCGGTTTTTGTACAATAGCGTGGGAATCGAAATTTTGATCGTAGTTTTATGGCGTGTCATACCAAAAATTGGCATGCATATCATGACAATGATGCGATTATTTTCTATACTTTGTGCATAAATTCTGTAAGACCGATCGTTTCATGAAAGTTCTTAACAATGAGCAATTTGCCGGATATTAATCAAGATTTTGCTGCATGGTACCAAGAAGTTGTCTATAAGGCTGAGTTGGCCGACCACTCGCCGGTGCGTGGCTGCATTGTGATCCGTCCGTACGGCACTGCTATCTGGGAGATGATAAAAGCGCGTCTTGATGAACGCATTAAGGCAACCGGGCATCATAATGCGTTATTCCCGTTACTTATTCCACAATCCTTCTTGACCAAGGAAGCCGAACATGTTGAGGGATTCTCGCCAGAATTGGCTGTGGTAACACATGCCGGGGGCAAAGAGCTTGAAGAACCACTCGTGGTACGTCCTACCTCTGAAACCATGATCCATTTTATGTTTGCTCAATGGATTAGATCATGGCGTGATTTGCCTATGAAGATTAACCAGTGGGCAAACGTGATGCGTTGGGAAATGCGTACGCGACCATTTTTGCGTACCAGTGAATTTTATTGGCAAGAAGGACATACAGCGCATGAAACGCAAGAGGAAGCTGAGGCCGAAGCGCGTATGATGTTGGCTGAGTACGTGGATCTTGCCGAAAATTACCTCGCTATCCCCGTCATTCCGGGAGTTAAATCAGAACAAGAGAAATTCCCAGGAGCAGACAAGACTCATACATTTGAAGGATTAATGCCCGACGGCAAAGCACTACAAATGGGAACTTCACACCTTATTTCTCAGAATTTTGCAAAAGCATTCGATATGCATTACCAGAATAGAGAAGGTGGAAGATCATACCCATATTTAACAAGCTGGGGCGTTACTACACGCCTCGTCGGAGCATTGGTTATGGTCCATGGCGACCAGAAGGGCTTGGTTCTTCCACCGCGCATTGCACCAATCCAGGTTGTTATCATACCAATATTTAAAAAAGGTACAGAAAATAGCCTGCTTTTAGATGCAGTCCACACTCTTGCGGCATCATTGCGTAGTCTTTATAGAGTAGAGGTTGATGATCGTGATTATGAAACTCCTGGTGCAAAATTTTATGCGTGGGAGCTGAAGGGCGTCCCTGTACGTATTGAAATTGGGCCACGCGACCTTGAAAAGCAATCGGCTGTCCTTGTCGAACGCTTACATGGCACTAAGCAAGTTGTACCATTTGAAAACATTAAATCAGCACTCACTATTATGCTTGATGCTTTGCAGCAACAACTATTTATTCGTGCCCAAGAGAAGCAAAAAACTCTTTGGTACCATAAAACTTCATTGTCTGAGTTTTCTGACCGTCTTAAAAATCAAGGCGGGCTTTATCAAGTGGGCTGGTGCCGGTCAAAAGAATGTGAAGATAGCCTCAAAGAATTTGGTGCAGGCATTCGCTGTTTACTTGAATCACGAGGTGCGTCACAATGCTTTAAGTGTGGCGCAGCAAGCGAAGGTGATATCCTTGTTGCCAAAGCATACTAATTCTAATGTAAGTGGATATGATCCTGTCTCTCATTCGAATGGAATAAGCAGAAGAGAAATCCCGATGATAGCGATGACGATGATAATCACGAGTGCTTTCTTGAGGTGTTTATGCATGCTTAGATCTCCTTTTAATGATGCGCTTTGTAATTGATGAGTAGTGTACTTGAATGAGGTTGGGCTGCACAATGATAGGCTTCCGGACATCGTGGTTTTTTAGTATGGTACAAATGCCTGGTATAGTATAACTGGGCAACTATGAGTGGAGAGAAGGAGAAAAAAGGAACGTGATGAGTGTGGAAGCAATTCTTGTCCGCTTTGAGGCATACTTACTTACTGAAAAACGGGTTTCTCATAATACCTTCTCAGCTTACAAAAACGATATCCATCAATTTGTCGTGTATTTGACAGGACATGGTAAGCAGCTTGATCGCGTTGATGTTCAGGATCTTAAAGATTATTTGGGGGTTCTTAAAGATCGTGGTCTTGGTGCGCGCAGTATGTCGCGAAAAATATCAGCGTTAAAGTCATTTTTTGATTACGCTCATCAATACCAGAATTGGCCCAATCTTACCTACGAAATAGGGTTTCCAAAGCTGAACAAGTGCTTACCTATTTATTTAACTGAACAAGAATTGCAAAGTTTGTTTTCTGTTGCAGCGCGTGATACCAGTTTACTAGGTATTAGAAACAAAGTGATGTTGTATCTGCTTTATGCTACGGGTATGCGTGTTTCTGAAATTACCGTGTTAACTTTATCACAAATTCACTTTGATACCCACCGTATCGTAGTGCATGGCAAGGGGGGTAAAAGTCGAGTTATTCCTATTCCCGCACAAATTTCAGATTGGTTAAAGGAATATGTTGATACTACATTACGCACGCTATTAGACAAAAACAGCAAAAAGAAGCAACACAAGATCTATTTATTCCCCGTATATTATGGTGGCATCGTACGTCCTATTACACGCCAAGCGTTCTGGGGTATTTTGAAAGCACTTTGGAAGGAAACAGGAATACCCAAGGTGATTTCTCCTCACAAATTACGCCACTCTTTGGCAACGCATCTTTTAAAGAACGGCGCGGACTTAAGATCATTACAACTTATTCTCGGTCATGAAAATTTGGCTACTACTCAGATTTACACACATGTTGAAATTAGTTATTTGCAAAAGGTGTATAACAAAAAACATCCAAGAGCATAAGGGAGATAGGTATGGTATTTCGACATTATTCTCAATTCGGTGTGCTAGTACTGCTATGGAGAACTTACCGTTTGCTTGCGATGGATGTTCCCGATTTCCCTTTGGCCATCTATGGTAATGTGTATCAGGGGGCATGTGTTATACACGATCAATCAGAACTGGAAAACAAAAGACAGATAGCTTTAGGAAACAGTCTGCAAGAAGCTGCTCGTGTCGAAGAAAAAGAATTACTTGGTTGGATACGTGCACTTGTTCATGCTCGCCGAGATCTAGGGAGCAAGCCGATACAAGAGTGGAGTCTTTCTGATTTAGATGGGGTAAATGCACAGATTAATTACTTTGTTCGTCCGACAACGAGCTCTGTACGTAGACGAAGTGATGATATTTTTTGGTTTGTGCAACCGATTACCGAAGGTGAAGAAAGTGTCTTTAAATTATCAGAACGTGATTTCAACCGATGTTCTCATGAGCCATGGATTCAACGAATAGTGAATTCGCTACAGAGCAAAATGCATTTTTTCCCCCCAGCAGATAGCATTGAACAGCGTATGAGTACCTTGTTTGCTCATTTAAAAAAATCAGAACAACAGCAACATGATCCTCTTACTTCTGCCGCTACCTTGCATACCGGTATTATCAGTATTCATCCTTTTGAGCACGGCAACAAGCGCACTGCACGCATAGTAAGTAATCTCTATCTCATGAGACACCATATGGGAGCACTATGTTATAATGACAACATGTGTTTCCGCGATGAGGAATTAATAGATCCCTATCTTGATGCATTGTGTATTGATCTTCAACAAGGAACAAGTGAAAATCTACGTTGCTATATGAGCGATAAGTTAAAAGAGCAGCATATTGGTGTACCAAATCTAGAGCGTCAGAGTCCTCAGGAGTAACTTCCCATTTTTCATGAAGAATTTATACTAACTATATCCTTTAATATCCTGAATTTATTGTGGAACTGATTATGCAGAACACTTTTATTGTAGAACAAAAACCATTGATGGCTATTTTGTCATCAATGCAGCCAATATGCACCAAACGTACTACTCTTGATGCAACGTCTTCTATTATGTTTCAAGTTGGCCATAGAGAGCTCGTACTCAAAAGCACTGATCTTGAAGTTAGCCTCCAAGCAAGTTACCTACTTAAAGAAAGTAATCTTGAAACAGTGCATACCTTCTTGGTTTCAGGTAAACGTATTTTTGATTTAGTAAAAGAACTAGAGGGAGATATTAATTTTTCTTTAGAGGATAATCAGCTTGTAGTTCGCTCCGGTACCGTAAATTTGGCCTTGAATATTAAAAATGCAGAAGAATTTCCACCATTCCCAGAACGCATCGAAAACTTAATGCATCTGGATGCTTCATTCCTGATTGCGATGCTTAATAAAGTTGCGTTCGTTATTCCTCAGAACAATACGAATCCCGCGTTAAATGGATTATTGTTGGAATTATCTTCTTCACAAATGACTATGACGGCAACCGATGGTCATTGTCTTGCGCAGATAAGTTCTTCCAAGTATTTGCTCGAGGAATCACGTAAGTGGTTATTACCAAGGCGCGCAGTGTTTGAAGTGAAAAAGATTCTGGAAGGATGCCAGGAGCAAACGATTTTCCTTGGTACTTGTGGTAATCAATTAGTGTTTTCCGGTGATTCATTTAATTTTTTCACCAAATTATTGGTTGATCAATTTCCACACTATAGCGCGATCCTTAATAAGGATGGATTTGTTGCTGCAACGGTAGATCGTAGCCATTTGGTGAAAGCGTTACGTCGTTCAGCATGCTTACTGACGGGACAATTTATTGCAACCAAGTTCGATTTCGCTCCTGAACGCATTAATATGTCCATGCAAAACAAAGAAGTTGGTACCTTGCGTGAAGAAGTGCCACTAGGAAATTATACTGGCGCGACGCTCGATATTCGTTTTTACTCGCCGTACCTTTTAAGTGGCCTGCAGGTTTTACCTGAAGAAAAAATTACTTTTTATCTTAAAAGTGCTGCTCGTCCTATTATCTTTGAATCAGAAACTGAAGAAAGTAACTTTACCTATTTGGTAATGCCGGTTTCTCCAACAGCATTGTCTGCATAACCTCGTGATTATAACGCAACTACAGGTCAAAAATTTTCGCTGTTTTGAACAAAAAACATTAGATTTTTCTGCTCCTATTACCCTTATCAAGGGGAAGAATGGGAGCGGAAAAACATCTATTTTAGAAGCATTGTATTATGCATGTTATTTGCGTTCGTTTAGAACACACAATGCACGTGATATAATCGCATTGGGTTCTCAGGAATTTTTTATTCGAGCTCGCATAGGAGCAAATGCACTAACACCACAAGAGCATGATTTACGCATAGGGAATGCAGGTGATAAAAAATTAGTCAAATTTGATGGACAAACTATCACTTCGTTCAAAAAACTTATGGATCATTACCGGGTGGTAGCCTTGTTTGAGGATGATCTTGCACTGGTGAAAGATGGACCAGAAGTACGACGGATTTTTGTCGACCAGGCATTATTGCTCCTTGATCCCGATACATTGGCTCTTTTTCGTGAATTTAGACATATTCTGGATAATCGTAATGCGTTACTTAAAAAATATCAGGGGCGTTCTCTTTCTGATATGACTTCATATCGCGTATGGACCTTGCAACTCTGGAACAGATCATTAGAAATGATTCAAGCACGTAAGGAGCTTCTCGCGATTTTTGAACGCAAGGTAAATGAGCTTTTGAGCCATTTTGCACAAGAGTTAACCATTGAACTTACTTATTCTGCTAAATATGAATTGGACAAAGAGGATTTCACGCTCTTTGAGCGGCGCATGGATGCTTTGTTGGCCACAGAGCTACGTTTTGGACGATCTATGTTTGGAGCTCATTTAGATGATATTATGATCACCTTTACCAATAAAAATACTCGAACATTTGTTTCTCGAGGGCAGCAAAAGCTCGTGGTTATGGTATTAAAGCTTGCTTTATTAGAACAGTTAACTCAAAAGCGTGGAAAAACTCTTTTTATTTTAGATGATTTTATGACCGATTTTGATGAACAGCGCGTTGAGACTTTAGTAAACCTTCTTGCTGGGCTTGATACCCAGTTGATCTTCACTTCCCCGATATACCATGAAATCCTGGAAAGGGTCTTGAAGGGATCTGGCGCCGATCTTCAGACTCTATAAGGTTAATTCCAGATAGAAACCAAACCTGAAGAAAGGGTGGGGCGGTTGACAGGTTACAAAAATATATTATTCTGATTGATAATATAAGAAAAAATTGATCGCCAGATAAACATATCTTTAAAAAAAGTCGATTGACATTTCCGCAATCAGCTATATAATCGATAACTAATAATAGTCATCATTTGAAAATGATAACTATTTTCATTTAGGCTTCATTACTACTCTCCTTTTTTCCACCGTATTGACTTCGGTCAATGCGGTGGTTTATTTTTCCCTCATTTTTTTTGTTCGCTTTCATGTATTGCCCGATTACGTTAGACTGCGTGATGCACACCATCGGCACAGATATTCCATAAAAAAAGGGCGGAATAATGAGAAAATGGTCTATTCTTTTCGTATACGTGGCGCTGTGCGGGGTCTCGGGACAAATCTTTCCTACTGAATATGTTTATCCAGTTGCCATGCACCAACAACCAGATGTCCTTAAGCTTTATCTTATCTATCAGCGAACACCTGAATATCTTGAATTGTGGCTTTGGGACCCAGTTACTACCAAGGGGACCAGATTATTATTGTCAACGTATGTACCGGCGGGGTTACGTATTTTGCCTGGTGGTAGTGGCTTGAGCTTTATAGACAACGGAAGAATTCGCGTAAAGCGCTTTGCGCAGCAAGCTCTTCAAACCATAGCGCTCGATGAACCAATCTATAATCTCTCACTTATTAATTGGATTGATGATCGTTCGTTTTATTGTAGCGCACAACGCGCAGAACGCTTTGCTCTTTTTTATTGTGATACAGATGGTCACGTGTCACCGTTATGTATGCATGCGGATGCTGATTATCTCTACCCACAAAAAATTCAGCGTATGTTGTATGCTATTCGCAGGACTATCAACAAAGATGGAATACCGCATTATAGTGTGGTAAAAGTTGGTTATGACCTTTCAGCATCCAATGCGTACCCAACTGTTTTGTATGAGCATGGCAACAATCCCATAGTATTCTTGGACATGATTTCTGAGCATGAAGGCTTCTTTGTTGAACATCCTGCCTTGATTTACGAACATCACTCGTTGTTACCATGCAGTTATTACCATTTTTGGTATCATCGTGGTGTATGGGAAGTAGAGAAACTGTTTGATTTCACCTTACCAACAACATTATTATTTCCACATCATCAGGACACAGTATTACATGAAACACTTTTACGACTTGTGCCAATGTATCATGATGGTCTAGTCTTCTTTTGTGATATAAGCGACGTGAGTATGGTTCGTCGCAGGGCTGCCAACCTTGATATTTATGTATATGACATGGAGCTTGGTACAAAAAATAAATTATCTCACGCTCATCATGGCCAGTTTTTCTTTTCTCCACTTTTAGTACAGAATACCCTTTATTTTGGTGGGCAAATTTCTGATCGTGATGATCGCTTGCCCATGATGTGGCTTGATGAGCAAGGAGATATTTGCTTTAAGCTTCCGAGTGCTTCAATCACTCATTAGTTGGTTTTTCCGATGTAATTTAGTTGGGTTGTGATCTGACAAGATGGTGAATGAATGCTGTAGGGGAAAGGACGAAAAGGGTAAAAATTTTTTGCGTTATCGGACACCGCATAGACTACCTTTAGTCTCTTGACTCATCCCATGTTCGTATTGAAACATAGAACAAATAAAGCCGGGCCCGGTGTGGGCCCGGAGTACATATCATATAGATAGAGAATAATTATGGGATGAGTTTTAATTGAAGCCATACTCGAGCTATAGTAGCAAGAGCAGATATTCCCGCTATTATAAACAGCCCTTTGGGGGTAGATAGAATGCATTGTCTATATTTTAATCGGTACCATTCTCGGGCCATAATAATCGGAATGACAACTGCCATGATCCCCCATATCTCTTCAGGCCTACATCCAACGTTGTAATAGTACTTATAGAATGCAAAGGAAGGTATATAGAAAATGGCCGACCAAAAACATAACTCAAGCAATTGATTTAATAGCAGTTTCATAACCCATCTTCGCCTTTATCCCAGAAGCGTGTAAAATGCTTAATGTTGTAAAAGCAATAATAATTACCGCTACAACATTAAGCATCACTATTTCAGGTCCAGTCATCGATGGTATGTAAGGTTTTATCTTAAAGACCACCGGAAATTTGCATTTAGCGAAGAAAGATTAAAAAAATAGTGAACTGCACCATAACAAATATCCATAGGAATACTACAGCGTTACTTTGTGAGGGAAACTTAAATAATGATGTATGTTCCGATAAAAAATAAGAACAAAACAAGACAATGCTTAGCACAATCGTGCATGTGAGAAAGCCATATAGGCTCTTGGATGCATTTCTATATAATCGCTCACCATAAAAAACAAAAAAAAACGTTCCAATAATGCCAATGAATTTATCAATAATCTTATTTTTATTTATAATCATAATAACCAAAAAATAGCGATGAAGATCAACTCATGTTAACTGGAAATAAGGTCTGAATCCTAGGATTCAGACCAATAATCATAACTTATTTTTTATAAATACTATGGCAATGGAGAAGCGCCTAAAAAAGCTCCCACTGCGGTTGCACTTGTTTCAATTACAGCAGGGATGTAAGCAAGAAATCCGCCAAATGAAAACGCTACTGCTTTTGTTGTTTCTTCTATAGCTTTTTCAGCTGCCGCCTCCCCAACGGCTAAAACAACGGTCTGTTTAATGCCCTCTTCGGCAGCAGCAACTGCGACACCTTTTGCACCAAATAAGCCTTTCAGTGCTGTAACAACCGTTTTGGTCCCTGCAACGGTTCCTTTTGCGCCAGCAGCCGCACCCTTTATACCTAGAGCTGTTCCTGCGCTACTTGTAGCAAGAGAAGCAGCAGTTGAGATACCTAATGATAGCGCACCGTAGGCTACAATTTTAGTTCCCCAGTAGCCACACCATCCTGCTATTGGCTCGCCACCATTGAGTCTGCCGTTCAATCGGAATGACAACCAACATGATTCCCCATATCTCTTCAGGCCTACATACAGTGTTGTAATAGTACTTATAGAATGCAAACGTAGGAATATAGAAAATGGCCGACCAAAAACATAACTCAAGCAATTGATTTAATAGCGGCTTCATAATCAATCCTTATTCGTCTTTATCCCATTCTCGGAGCGTATAAAGAGCAATAATAACTACCGCTACAACATTAAGCATCACTATTTCAGGTCCAGTCATCGATGGTATGTGAGGTTTTATCTTAAAAAACCATCTGGTAAGAAATGTTAGAAATAATTCAATACTCAATAGCCTGTAGACGAGAAAAATTGCTCGTTTCGCTTGAATACTTACGATAGATAAAAACTTCTTCATCACAGAATTATCCTTTCCTTTATTAAGGAGTTGGCAAGGAAGCTCCAAAAGCAAAGGCGGCTAAGGCTAAGCCTTCTACCGCTGCCATTACTCCCGCAATACCACCCACAGATGCTGCAGCTACGGCAGCCTCAGTTGCCACTACAGAAGCTGCCGTAGCTGCAGCAGACGCACCAATACCTACTGCAGCTACACCGCTCAATGCTGCACCTTCACATACCGCTGCAGTAACTAAACCTGCGGTAGTTCCAACAGCACTAGCAGCACCAGCTACGGTAACAGCACCCGCTGTAGCAACCACTGAAGTTCCTGCCGTTGCGCCAATCGCAGAAACTGATGCAATTGCCGTTGCTACACTTGCGCTTCCTGCACCGGCGGCGGCTCCTGCCCCTGCTCCGACGCCCAAAGCACCTGCTGCTGAAACCCCTGCTGCCCCTACAGCAGTCGCTCCTGCAGCTATTACAGGCGCCGCTGCCGCAACACCTACGCCTGCTGCGGTTGCCGCACCTCCATAAATGACCGCCTTAGTTAATCCATATAAAAAATAACCTACAATGGGTCCACCACCATTGAGTCTGCCGTTCAATTTGAGTTTATAATCACCGTTCGAATACTGAGATACCGATACATAGCTATTCTTTAAGGCTTTCATTGCTCTAGCCTTGCGAGCATCTTTCAAAACCTGATCAACGTCATGATTCTGAACCCTGGTAAGGAAATCGCCCTTCTGCACATAAAAACCATCATCAGCGGCTATTACTTTAAGATTACCGAGACTTCTTGGAGCTTGCACTGCGAGCTCCATGCCATGAAGTGCTATTGAACTGGTTAACAAAAGAACTAATGAAAATTTATGCATAAAGCATCCTCTCTAATATAGTTTGATAAATAATCCTATCTATATGATATGCACGTACTTATTGGCTTACAGCTTATCTACCAATAATAATTTGTAAACAAGTAGTTGAGATTTTATAAAAATTAGAACCCCAGTGAAGTACAATTTTTATTTTTTAAATTTGATCCCTGAAAAATGGCAACATTTGCGCGCCATTCTCATACTCCTTCCAATTCTTCTGGCGCAACAAAGAGCCTGATTATTGAAGGGGCTAAGAGCTTATTAGAAAGTGGCGTCGATACGAATTAGTTTTGTGATGCGTTTACTTAATTATTTTTTACAGGAATACTCTTGCTCAATGATTATCAATAACTTTTTTGTAGGAGCGCATCATGAATAGAATTCATCGCCTCGCATTTTTTTAGCATTGTGCGTTGTTAATCGAACATTTCCTCCAATCATTGTTACTGCAACCATCATGTTATTAAGCTTGATGATTTTTTACAAACACTTCAGGCCAAACCTAATAACTAGAAAAAATAATGACGGCCCCAGAAAATTCTGGGGCCATTTTACATCCTTTATTCAACCGATTACAAAAATCTTGCTTTGAGAATTCTTTCCATATACAATTTTGTTTGAAATCTCCTTCACCTCTCTTTTAAAAATTCCAATTCTTCTCCGATCCAAAAAACATCCCAGGGATGAGAATTCTTTTACATAATATACATTATCGGACACAGTTTTGGGAAAAACTATGTCGCACCCTTTTTGAGATGCGACATAGTTTCAACGATCTAAGTATCAACTTTCTTGCTAATCGTTCGTCTTAGGTCATTTTCTTTCGTGTTTTTGAAAGCATCGAACAGGACAATTTCGTCTTAGCTTTTTGCACTATAAAGCTGTGTTTTGCTTATCTGTTCTAATTCAGCATCAAATTTTTGGAGAAAATTCACCGCATCATGTGCTGCCTTGCTGCCATCTCCTGACGCTATAGCCGCTTGTTTATAGCGTGTATCGGCGACAAGACCCGCCGCAAAAACTCCTGGGATTTCTGTCTGCTGAGTTCCCTGTGCCAGTACAATGTGACCACTTTCGCGTAATGGAATTTTATGCTCAAACAATTTTGTGTTAGGCACGTTGCCAAGCACTTCAAATACCCACTCTGCCGGTATAGCTTCAACATGATTATTTGCCAAATCACGCACTTTAACGCCAGTTACCACTTTATTATCTCCCATGATTTCTTCGAGCTGTCTTTGGTAGGCAATTTTGATAAATGGATATTCATTAAGAGAATCTTTTTTCTCATCTGGAATTACCATATCTTTACCTCGTACAAGCACCATTACATCATGTGTGTACTGCGCTATCAGTATGGCATGATCAAGAGCCTTATGATCCTCGCCCACAATGATCACTCGCTGATCCTTCGTCAATGGCGCATCACATTTTGAGCAGTTAGCAACTCCCTTGCCCCAATATTCATCCTCCCCTTTGATCCCCAATTTTTTCGGCGCTGCTCCTGTAGCTATGATCACCGCAAGCGCGTGTACAATTTCTCCATCATCCATGGTGAGCGTAAACGGCCACCGAGAAAAATCAACATCAACTATAGATCTTGGTATAAACGTAGCGCCAAAATTTGTTGCTTGCTCTTGCAAGGTATTCAGGATATCCATACCAGCACACTTGGCTACTCCGGGCCAATTTTCAATCAATGTTGCTTGATACAATAAGCTTCCTTCACCATTACCCGCAAAGATTACCGTTGGAAAGCCCATGCGAGCCGCTCCTATCCCTGCGCTTAGTCCGGCCGAGCCACCACCTATAACCGCAACGTGTATCATGTTATTAGTGCCTCGGATCCCTTCTATCGAACACACCAATTTATCATCCTGTTTATCCTTGGTGCGTTCACATGATGTTAAAAATCCAAGCGCGCCAGCAGCACACCCCAAAATGCATATCGCGTGCTTGATATCATAGGATAGCTTCATGTTTCCTCTCTCTTTTTTTAAACAATGTTATGTCACTGTTAATACTAACAATCTGACAGTACTTTCGTATAGTGCAAAAACATAATAGGTAACGTTTCGATAAAATTTAAATTACCCAATTTTTGAATAAAGATGTCTAGGTCAATTTCTTTTCCAAGTTGTTCAGAACATTCGATCCACAAAAAATCATAATAAAATCGTTCTACAAGAAATTCATCCAAACATACTGTAATGTCCCTTCCACGCGCATATTCGCGCAAATCCTGAAGAAGATCAATAATTTTTTGTTCATCAGACACCACATCAGCGGTTAAGCAGGCAACATTATGATAACAATCAAGTGATGCTAAAAACATTCCTATCAGTGACCTGCCGTTGCTCGTGTCTGACACTTGAATATGGTGCAATCCATTGACCAAAAAGTCTTCTTGTAAGATGATAATATCATCTTCAGTCAGATCATCAGATATAATGCTTGTTTGACTCATTCCTGCCGATCCGACACTCATGTAAAACATCGTATTGTGAGGATCATAGCGTTTTAGCACAGACAAATGCTTGCTCACGACATCCCCTCCCTTGCTCTAGAAATTCCCTGTCCACCCTTTACCAGAGAGATAATATCTAAATGGGGGGCATCAAAACAACAATTTAACGACCCAATCCAACCCGATTATGCTCTGCATGCCACAGACCGCATAAGGTAATTGCTATAGCATCAGTCACATCATATTTATCTTGTATTGGTAATTTCGGAAAGAGCTGCAAAACAACGCGAGCCACTTGATCCTTTGGTGCCGCGCCAAATCCAGTGACTGATTGCTTAATTTCACGCGGAGCAAATTCATGAAGTCCAAGTCCATGATGGTGTGCAAGAAGGTATAAGATACCGCGTACATAGCCGAGCTTTAGAAAATTTTGTGCATTTTTACCTAAAAACGGCGTTTCAAGCGCAAGCTCAGAAACAGACCACTGAATAATTTTTTTTGAAAAAAAATCATGCAAAATTGCTACGCGCTCTGAGATAGGTTTCTGAGAAGACATTTTAAGATAGCCGCAGTCTAACAGCCATGTTTTATGGTGCTCCTGCTTAATAATTCCAAAACCACTTACCTGCAATCCAGGATCAACTCCTAAAATAATCATTACTCTCCCTTTCACATCATGTCACCTTGCGGAACTAGCACGGCTGCCTAATACACGTGGATGATGAGTACGCAAATCCTGCATTCCTTGCGAGACCAACCCCAACATGACAAGGATCAAAGAAAAACCTAATACCACCTCTCCTTTTTTTAATGAGAGAACTCTCGTATTCACCAACATTCCTTATGGCAACACTCAATATATCAGTAATTACTTATAATCATGCTCTAAGTCTTCAAACCGTGTAAGATCTCGAGCGAAGTGTAAAAAGACAGTCCCTGTCGGCCCATTGCGTTGTTTGCCTATGATAAGCTCTGCAACTGCTGGGTTCTCAGTTTCTGGATTATAGACGACATCACGATACAAAAACATAATCAGATCGGCATCTTGCTCAATAGCACCTGATTCACGTAGATCGGATAGCATGGGACGCTTGTCCATACGGCTATCAACTGCCCGTGAAAGCTGTGACAAGGCAACTATGGGAATTCCCACTTCCTTTGCCAACGCTTTTAACGAACGTGATATATCAGATACCTCCTGATGTCTATTTTCGTGACGTCTTGTGGAGTGAAGAAGTTGTAAATAATCTATAACGAGCAATTTAATATCGTGCTCAGCTTTTAACTTACGTACTTTAGTGCGCAAATCCATGATACTCAATAATGCAGTATCATCGATAAAGAGCTTTCGTTCAGCCAAGCGAGCGGCTACGTTGGTAAGCTCAATCCACTCTTGTGAACTAATCGTGGCATTTCTAATGTGGTGATGCGCAATGCCCGATTCACTTGAAAGCAAACGAAGGGTAAGCTGCTCTGCGGCCATTTCGAGTGAAAAAATACCAACTGCGCCGCTTGTCGCAGCCGCATGGCTTGCAAAACTAAGTGCCAACGCGGTTTTACCCATCGACGGCCTTGCGGCCAATACAACAAGATCTCCCGACTGAAAACCAGATGTCATTTCATCAAGTTTTTTAAAGCCAGCCGGAATTCCCGTTATTCCTTTACTATGACTTTTAATTTCTGAAAGATGCTGAAAAGTTTTTTTTAACCAAATATTAAGTTGTACAAATGTTTGACTTGTACGTTTGTGTGATATCTGAAAAATAGTTTTTTCTGCATGATCTAGCACAGTCTCTATATGCTTTTCGTCCTGTTGGTAACACGAAGAGATGATACCGGTTGCAGACCCAATGAGCTCACGCAATATCGCCTTTTCTTTGATAAGCTTTGCGTGTTGATTGATCATCCCCAGTGCGGGAATATCTTCTTGCAGCGATAACAGATACACAACGCCACCAATCGCGTCTAAAGCCCCGCGCTTAATCAACTCATCTTGTAAGGTTACCACATCAATACGTTTCATGCTGCGCACTAATTCAAGCATGGTTTCATACAGAATGCGATGTGCTGGACTATAAAAATCATCTGGAGCCAGTGTTTCGGCAACCAACCCAATATTATCATCATTTAATAGAAGGGCACCCAGGACCGCCCTCTCCGCGTCAATGTTTGCCGGCAAGCTCTTGCCGAGCATCCGTTCAGCATCAAATGCTGTACGCAAAGCAGGTGACTGTTGTTCGCTCGTTCTCATAAGTGGATTGCCCATCTCAGGTTTCAATATGGTTATAACGCTTCTGCTACAACTTTAAGTGTTAATGTTGGTTTTAGGCGCGACGACAATTTGATGGTAACGTCGAACATCCCTTTTTCTTTGATCGTCTTAGGAAATTCAATCTGGCTTTTACCGACCTTAATGCCTTTTTCAGCAAGAAGATCAACTACTTCGTGTGCATTTACCGCACCGTAGAGCTTACCATCATCATGCATTTTACGTTTTAACACTAATTGCGTAGATTTTATGCGCTCAGCAAGCATCGATGTTTGAGTTTCTATGGCCTCTTTCTTGCGTTCGACCACGTTCATTTTATTCTTGATGTACGACTCATTGCGCTCATTAACTTCTATGGCAAGTTTATGAGGCAATAAATAGTTACGAAAATACCCCTCAGTTACCGTTACTATGTCCCCAGCCATGCCAACTTGCACGATATCTTTTGTAAGCAAAACTTTCATGCCATTTCCTTCCCATAAACACATGAACAAAAGTATGATCAGTATACTCCAAAAGGGCGGGCTTGGAAATGAAGACTTGACGCCCTAACGGATGGTATACGATTGTGCCTTAAGGATTTTCTCCTGTTTTTGGATATCGGATTGGACAGCCAGCACAATTTCCCCCTCTGCGGTGATTGCTCCATTCTGATATAAGGTTGCCTTAATGGTTGGCAATTCAGCATCCAGCAAAATAATAGTACTACAGGTGTACGAAGCATCTAACCGATATTCAAGTTCCACGGTACCGAGATTTTTATGCCTAATGAGCTCCTGTGTATGCTGCTGACAAAATAACAGCGTGTGGCGCATACAGGAATCGAGCATAATTTCTTTACCGCCAACCTGAATTGCGTCCTGCAATGCCCCGTGAGCAACCAGTACCTGTCGATCTATCTTGAGCAATATCACGGTAAAAAATGCTATCAAGCCTACCATCAATAATAATACGCTTCCCTTGCCTGAGGTATGACGTATTAGCATAGGCCTATCCTATTGGCAACGGTCCACGAAATTTCCTTTTTACCAAAGGTATGGTGAAAAACCACCGCACAACTGACGCGCCCGATTGCTTCTGATAGCTCATGAGCTTGCTCATGGATCGCAAAGCTCGTTACATGGCGAGCAATCAATGAGCGATGCGAGGTCCGCCATCGACCTCGGACCCGATCATAATTCCCGATAACGCGGAATAAATCGGTACCCTTGAGCACCCAACCAACCTCATAATTTTTGCAGGACCATAGTGCAGCCGTCTCTTCAATTTTTCGCTCGCCCCACCGCTCTGGAAGTGCTTGCCAAATATCATGGGTAAGAACGTTAACGAGTGTTATTGCTTGCAATGCAATGTGCTGCTGTGCCTGACACGCACGCACATTACGCAACATAAGCCATGCACCATGTGTTGCCGCGAGCGCCAAGAAACTTGCTATGCCACTATATATTGCATACTCCAACATTAAGCTCCCTACACTATTCCTGCGCATAACCCCCCACCACGCAACGCTTGCGGATACCATTCACCTCTGGCCACGGCAAACATAGTTGCTGCCAACAAAATTTTTTAACTTCACGAACGGGAAAACCACATTTTTTTACTGAAACAATGACTGGAACTTCAGCCACACGCCAATCTTCTGGATAAGGAACAGCATGCCGCGCGCTAATACGCTCTTCATGGTAGCGCTGCAAGCGCTGCTGTACCTCAACTTGTCGTACCAATAGAAGCCCAGTCGTTACCTGTTTAGCTTGGTAGTTCAGCATAACGACGATAGCAACCGATAGAAGTAGCACTGCCATGAGTGCATCAATAAGCACAAAACCTTTTGACTGTAGTACGTACATGCGCAGGTACCTGATATATAGTAGAACTGTGTTATTTCTATCAGACTCAAAGTATAGGTACACGGCATGAGCAATAGCTATATTTGACATAAAGTATATACTTAACGGTGTATACTACCGTACTGAAATAGCCAAAATTACAGACATATATGCAAGAGGATTATGGTATGAATATGCGAAACCTATATATCATTCTTGGTCTCACCATCAGCTTAATGCCCTTTGTAACGCTACATCCTGCAGCTCCGGCACCCGCTGCTAAATCAGCCATACAAGAGCCATTTCCGGAAATTACTGAAGAAGATTTGCGTAAGGCTGAGGAAGAAATTGAAGCTTTCCGAGCAAGCCTATCAGAAGAAGAACGTAAAAAATTTGATCAGGATGTGCAGGAGTTTACCAAGGCTCTTGAATCCATGTCGGAACAAGAATTACAGGAATTCTTTAACCAGCTCACAACGCTTGATGAAAGCATGCTTCCCAAGATGCCTGAAGAACCTCGCCCTGCTCCAACACCTACGCCATCATTGCCTCAACCTGAGCCTGCTAAAATCGTGCCCGTTAAAAAGGGCGATACGCGCCCAGCCGAACAGCTCATTGATGATATCGTAAAACACCTCAATAATTTTACGGTCAAAGCAAGCGCCATCACTGATATCGACCAAAAATTCAAGAGCTGGCAAACCAAGGGCAAGCTCACAACCAATAAATCAATCAATGAATGGGGACAACTAGTAACTGTAGTCGAACAGTTTAAGCAACAACTTCTCAAACTCAAGGACAAGGACCCCAAAACACGTGAATTCCGCTATCTCAATGATCTTATAGAAAACAAAAAGCTCTATGAAGATCTCAGCATCTTAAAAGGCGAACTTGCAACCTACGAGCAAAATATCATTTTGCCATCTGCTCCTGGAGCACATCAAATTAGCAGCAATAATCGTACCTTTATTATTAAAGTGATTGAGACTATCATCCGCGCATTACAAACACAAAAAATTGATGAGCAAATTAATGCCATCTTTGCTAAATATGAGCCAGTCGCCAAGACACTCAAAGAGGCCGAAGAACAACGCGAAAAACGCGCTCTTGAAGCGGGACGACGTTCACCTCAGCCTGAACCTGCGCGTGTATACGGACGCACACCAACACCTCCGACACCTTATCAGCGGCCTACAGGAAGCAATGGCGGATACGGTAGCATGGGCGGTGGTTACATTCCAGCACCAACAACCGCGCCATATACAGCAGGTGGATTTGGCGGCCAAACCAGTGGAGAAGGTCAATCGACACCTTCGCGAGAAGTTCCTTCACACGTAGGTACCAGTGCTGGTGTACCAAAATCAGATACGACAACACCTGCCACCAAGAAGCAAGAAGATGCTGTACTTTCTGTTGCACCAGAAGATATGACCCCAGAAATGAAACGCAGTGTACGCACTATGACGCAGTTAGTTGAAAAAGTTGATGATCTCGTGGAACAGCATATTCTACCTATCTTACAATCTGATGTTCATCAAAACCTTAAAAAAGAGCTCTCAGCGCAAGCTCCAACATTGGTGACGGTTAAACGAGTTGCCCAATTAGGAAAAGATCTTGATCGCCTCAAAGAACATCTTCAGAAAATTAACGCGGGTATCACCAAGCAACCCTACAGCGCTCTTGTAGAGCATCAGGAAGCATTTAAAGAGTGGTATAAGATTTTTAGCACGGATACCAAAAACATATTCGACGCACTGCGTTCAGTTAAAGATCCAAAGGAGTATAACGACAACATTAAATTTGCCTATTTTGCAGACACATCTCTTGATCGCACTACATTAGCCCCAGAGATTTCTACCATCAAGGATCCTGCAAATATTTCTTCGCTCAAGAAAAAATTTGAAGAAATTGTTACTACCTTACAAACACTTATGACTCCTAAGAAATCATAAACTGTTCATAGAAACAAAAAAGGCGGAACTGTTATTTTAATAGTTCCGCCTTTTTTATACATCGTAACAACGCTCAATAACGTGTTCTCATTATTACGCGCGTTCTTCCACAATCGCTGCACATCGCGCACAAAGTTGATACTGATTGTTTGTTTCTTGCCACTGCCAGCACCGTGGACACTTTACCCCGTGAGCATGTTCAACAGACACCCACAGACCATCAAGCTCTGAGCGCTCAAGTCCCGCAGCATGCGAAGCATACACCACTTGAGAAACAATCAAAAATTCTTTAAAGAAATCTTCACGCATCTGACCTCCTTGTGCAAGGTGTTGCATAAAATCATGCGCTGCCGACAAGGAATCCTGCTCTGGATCGAGATAAATCGTCAAGCGCGCCTCAAGCGAATGCTTAATCACACCACGCTCACGCTGCACCTCGATAGCTCTGAGTAATGCTGAACGAATTTCTTTAAGCACCATCCACTGCGTTTCTCGTTCCATAACAAACATGTTAGCGTCGGTCTTAACTAATTGGCTCACATCATGGATAAGCGGATAATTCAATGATACGGCAAGTTGCGATGGTGCTTGTTCGCTTCCCAAAAGTCCCCAGACATTCGGTAAAATGGCAAAATTCTGCAAGTGAATCGACTGAGCTTTGTTTTTTTGATAACAATCAGAAAGCTGTTCCGCAGTAAATGACATAATCGGTGCTATCAGACGTGTGAGCGTATCAAGAATATACCAACACACTGTCTGCGCAGAACGACGTGCATGCCCATCAGCTTTTTCTGTATATAATCGATCCTTGATAATATCAAGGTAAAATGAACTCAGCTCATTGGTGCAATAATCAGCCAATGCATGAAATACCTTGGTGAAGTCATACTCCTGATAATTTTTGATCACTTTTTGATTGATCTTATAAAGTTGCTCAAGCGCATACCGATCCAACAATCCAAGATTATCCAAAGATACTGCATGCTCATCATGCTGATAATCATATATATTGGAAAGCAGGAATCGACAGGTATTGCGAATTTTGCGATACACTTCTTGCACATTTTGCAACAGTACCTCAGAAACTACTGCCTCGCCTTCACAATCAATGCTCGAGACCCATAGCCGTAAACCATCAGTACCAAGCCGATCAATAATTTCTTGCGGTGAAACCACATTACCTAGCGACTTGGACATTTTTTTGCCCTTATCATCAACGGTAAATCCATGTGTCACAATGGTTTTCATGCATGCTTGGTCATAGAGCACCATACTGGTTAGCAAAGAACTTTGGAACCAACCACGGTGTTGATCTTTTCCTTCAAGATACATATCCGCAGGAAATGCAAGTTCAGGTCGCTGCCGTAGCACCGCATAATGACTTACCCCAGAATCGAACCATACATCTAAAATATCTTTTTCTTTTACCAGATCAGTGCCTCCACAAGCTGTACATGACACATTGTGCATACCAAGCTCTGCAAGTGTTGCATCGTCCCAATACTCTATGCCACGTTGCTCGACATGCTGTGCAACCGAATCTATGAATTTTTTGTCGGTAAGATAATGATCACACGTAGTGCAGATGAGTGCGGGTATTGGTACGCCCCACACACGTTGGCGTGAAAGGCACCACTCTAATCTTCCTTCAACCGTCGCTTTAAGACGATTTACTGATTTTTCCGGAAGCGTTTTTATACCATCAATTGCTGTCAGTACCTGCTGTTTTAAACCGCCCTTTGCAAGATCACAAAACCATTGCTTGGTTGCACGGAACATAAGACCGTTGCGGCAACGCCAGCAGTGCGGGAATGAGTGACGAATGCTTGTTTTAAAGAACAACGCACCACGTTCTGTTAACGTCTTGAGTACCCAAATCTGTCCGTCGGCAATAGACATACCCTGTAATTCCTGTGGCTGAACACCAGAAGTATATTTACCATCAGGAGTGAGTGGTGAAAAAATTTCTAAATTATTTTTGATACCGACTTCATAATCTTCAGGACCGCATCCAGGAGCACAGTGAACACATGCCGTTCCATCTTCTAAAGACACCGATTGATCCAAAATAACAGGCACTAAAAGATCACGCACAAATGGATGACTAACTTTGGCGCCACGCAGTGCATTGGCATTGAATTCAGCGACAATCGATGCTTTTGCACCAAGCAGATGTTCTAGGCGAGCGACTAAATCACGCGCAACAACCACATACATGTCTTGTACATGGACAACCGCATACTGAGTATCTGGACGCATGAGCACTGCTCGGTTTAACGGCAACGTCCAGGGTGTTGTTGTCCAGATTAATAAATGGATGGGATGGTGTGCTTGATGGGGTGCAATGCAAGCAGCAGCTTCTTGTGTTAACGTAAACAATACGTAGATGGAAGGATCTTTCCGTTCTTGATATTCAATCTCTGCAGAGGCAAGCACCGTCTGACACGACGCGCACCATGGCACCGTTTTATTTTTTCTTTCGATATATCCCTGATGCACAAATTCACCAAATGCACGCATAATCGATGCTTCATAGGAAAAATTCATGGTGATGTAAGGATTACCCCAATCCATAAGCACACCGAGCCGCTTGAACTCTGCCCTCTGAACATCAATCCAGTGTTGCGCGTAAGCACGACATTTTTTCTTAAGCTCCTGAGGCGTTGCCCCAGGATTTTCTTGTGAAACTTTTAACTCAATCGGCAGACCATGACAATCCCACCCCGGTGTCACTGGCACATGGTTGCCCAGCATACGCTGCGATTTGGTCACGATATCTTTAAGAATTTTGTTATACGCATGCCCCAGGTGCAGATGGCCATTGGCATAGGGAGGTCCATCATGCAGAATAAATTTTTTATTTCCTTCATTATGCACAAATGACTGATAAAAAAGATTTTCTTGCTCCCAACGCGCAATCATCGCAGGATCGTCTACTTTGGCATTGGGACGAATGGGAAAATCTGTGGTAGGTAAATTCAGCGTATCTTTAAAACTTATGTTTTGTTTGGCACTAGATACCGTATCTGCCATATGCATTCCTTTTCCGTGCGAATATGTTTACTAATAATCTCTGCATTATGCGCCACCACGTTAAGGCGTGCACAAGCTAATCGCTCACGTTGCGTTATTATGGTAAGTTATGCATGACAGTATATCATAGTTTATCAAAATAGTCAGAACTATAACTCACTGATAGATGCAATGATGCTTTTGAATTATAGACTATGTTGATAGTTCAACACTATCTGACTATTCACCACATTCCAATGTCCAATAGTCAGCACCAAAAATATCCTTTTTATGGACACCCTTGGCTTTATATCCGGTACAAACACCTTCCCAAAATCTTTTTTTATCGTAAAGACGTAGTTCCCGTACGGTTCGCGCATTGTTGCCCTTGCCAGGATCATCACATTCACAGGTCAAATTGGTATACGCACTCCACTCAGACGCCCTTACAAAGGGACTGTGTGTAGCCTTACAATTAATGCAATGATTCTTTATATTTTCATCAATTTCAATAAAACTATACGGAGAGTCCCACCCTTCTACGAGAATGCGATCGTTACCTTTTATTGCGTGAATACCAATAATCCCCGTTAACAACACGGTTAACATCATATAGTTCATGACATATTCTCCCTTCAATGGTCGGCCCACACAAAATCTATTACTATTAGTAATAATACAACAAACTGCGCGCCATAGGCAATATTTCGGTATTACGCAACTATTAACTTCATACGCCCTTGTCGCTATACTGAAGCATGGTTACATATCTCTATACTCTCAACCAATTAAATCCATGCTTACAAATAATCGTATTGGAATTTGGGGATTCGGCATCGTTGGCAAGTCAGCGCTAAAGTACCTCCTGCGCCACACCGCGCATATCCAGGTGCTTACCTCAACGCCGCTCTCTGCGCAGGATCAACAACTTCTTGAACAGCTTGGTGTACCTGTTTTGTACCAAAACACTGATATGGAATCCTTTTTACGCCACAATGACTATATTGTCGCAAGCCCAGGTATTGATTTACGTCCCTACGCGGCATATCGCCATAAATGGCTTACGGAGCTCGATCTTCTGCGCCACACGTTCACTGGAACGTTAATCGGCATTACCGGATCAGTCGGCAAAACAACGATCACCAGCATACTAACTCAGATCACACAGCACCACGCTACTCCACGTATATATACCGGTGGTAACATTGGAGCCGGCATGCTGGATATGCTCACGGACAATACTCCCTATGATGCGGCTCTTCTTGAACTATCAAGTTTTCAGCTTGAGCACACCATGTCTGCAGCTCCTGATCTGGCAATTTGGACCACCTTCTGCCCAAACCATCTTGATCGTCACGGATCTCTAGACGCCTACTTTGATGCAAAATTTAAACTCCTTGCACACCAAAATTCTCACCAACAAGCACTGGTCCCAGCAAGCATAGTGCCCTATATCGTGCAACGCTCCTGCAATGCGACATGCAATGTCTTTGTAGATACTACTGATGAGCACGTCTTAACGCACGCCACCAACACCGCAAAACGCATCTTCTTCCTACGCGGCACTATGGTTGTGGTACGTGAACATGGTCGTGAAACCGTTGTGCTTGATAGCGCACAGCTACCTCCTATCACTTTTGTACAAAATTGGCTGATCATCATCAGTGCCTTACACATCATGCATACAGAACTCTCTCTTCCCGATTATATGGCAACGCTGGTGAACACCGCACATGCTCTGGTAATGCCAGAACATCGTCTTGAACTTGTCGCTAACTTAAACGGCATCACTATTTATAATGATTCAAAAGCCACAACACCTGCATCAACCCTTGCTGCCGTGCAAGCACTTTCAGACAAGCCCATTATTTTGTTGCTCGGAGGCCTAAGCAAAGGCATTGACCGACAGCCACTCATCATGAATTTACGCCAACGGGTACAAAAAATTATATGCTTTGGCAAGGAATCTCAACAACTTAAAAACTGGTGTGATCAAGCCCATATTCCTGCACAAGATCATGCCACTCTTGATGATGCAGTACCTGCAGCCTTGCACGACCTGCATTCGCCAACACATGTTCTTTTTTCACCTGCAGGATCAAGTTTTGATTTATTTAAGGATTACCAAGAGCGCGGCACCTATTTTAAAAACCTCATTGCCAAACTTACTACACATGCACAGCACCTGTCGCGCCATCCAAGCCAGTCTCTTTTACCTTAGTGCGCCCTTATTCACACGCAAAATAATCTTGCAAATGAGCACAGCAACACGCTACAAATAGCAGTATGGTACCACAACAAAAAACTCTTAAATACGATATACACGTTTTTACTGGCATCATTGCCCTACTCATTATTATTGGTCTTGTTTTTATTTACTCATCAAGCGCTGTCTACGCGCTTGAACGGTATCATAATGCGCATTTTTTTCTTAAAAAACATATATATGGAATCATTCTTGGTATCGGAGCCCTGTTGATGGGGCGGCTACTCCCACTGCGCGCAATACAACATGGAGCACCACTATTTTTTGTTACAATACTGGTACTCACAGGCCTTACCATGCTCTCTCCTTTTGCAGTACGCATTCACGGATCAAGCCGCTGGCTAAACTTAGCCGGTTTTGTATTTCAACCAAGCGAGTTACTCAAAATTGCTTTTGTCATGTACCTTGCCTATCTGCTTGCTAAAAAAGAATCGCATATTCGCTCGCTCACGCGTACCTATATACCCTTACTGTGTATAATGGGAATCGTCAGTGTACTCCTGCTTCGACAGCCTGATTTCGGCATGGCGATTACCATTGCACTCACTGCGTTCATACTCATGTTTATTGCGCATGTTCCTTTGCCCTATCTGGGCTACACGCTGAGTGCATTTATTCCGATAGTCGTTGCCCTTGTTGTATACAAACCCTATCGCCTGAAAAGAATTTTGACGTTCTTAAATCCCTGGTCAGATCCGCAGGGCTCTGGCTTTCAGATCATTCAATCGCTCATCGCCATCGGTTCAGGAGGCGTGTGGGGTGTAGGCATTGCGCGCTCGCAGCAGAAATTTTTTTATTTGCCGATGCAGCACACTGATTTCATTTTTTCGATCATCGCAGAGGAGACAGGCTTTATTGGCAGCGCGATCCTTATCGGCCTCTATGCCGGACTCCTGTATCTAGGAATTAAAATTGCCTGGCAACTGCATAATCAATTTTGTACCTACACTACCCTGGGATTTACGATCATGACCACATTGCAAGTGATCATCAACCTTGCGGTCGCCACGGGTCTTGCACCAACTAAAGGTGTTGGGTTACCATTTGTCAGTTATGGCAACACGGCATTAATTTGTAACCTTTTTATGGTGGGAGTCATCGTCAACGGCGCCTATGCTGCGCGAAAAGAGATTAAAAGGTCATTTTTTAATCGTGCATCATGATTGTTTAGTTTGCCACATTATTAAGCATATCCTCAATGAAATTACATGGCTCTTTACCAAGCTCTTTAAGACATTTTATATAACAAAGATAAAGTGTCTGTTCAGCAAGCCCAACTTTTACAAGCATTTCGCGATATTTTGTTTCCAATTCACTTTTTTCTGCCACAGTCAATGTTTCTTTGGCGCTTGTCTCATTAAGTTTTTGATGAAGATTAGCATGTTCAAGCTTTAGGTTAGCAACTTCTTTCTGCAAGCTTATTTTTTCTTTTTCTGCATTTTCAAGCGCTTTTTTGGCAGGATCATCATGCGATTGATTCCCTTTCCACCGGCCCCAAGCCCATTTCCCCGTCTTTGCAGCATAATTTGCTATCGTCAGGCCTGCAGCAACTCCTACCAAGATGGATACAGGTTCAGATTTGCTAATATTTCCAATAAAAATAGCCAAAAACAAAATATAAGAAAATTTGTTCATAAATAATCCTTTATGATAAACATATCGCTGTTTGGGTATTGATTATCGTTTATACCGAATGATCCTGGTCTTTTTGCGCTAATTCACGCTTTAAATCATTTATTTCTTGTTCTATAGTTTGAGATTTTTGTATGAGTGCCTCACAACGCTCTTTGCTTGATTTTTCTTCATCAATCGACACCTGTTTTCTACGATTCATGGTATCTATACTGTTTTTGAGTCTCTGCTTTACAGCTTCATGATATTGTCGCTTTATATCTTCTAGGCCAATTGATTCAATGAGATTAAGAAATTTTTCGTGTTGGCTATACACATTAAAAAAATAACGGTCTATGGGGCTAAGTTGATCTTTGGTGTCACGTATTACTTTGTAAAAATCAATTAATTCCCAGTATAATTCGTAAGCATTGTCAGCGATTTGTACACAAGGAATAAGCGTATTATTCACAAATTTTGCTGTTTTACTACTAAAGGTATCGGGACTAGGGGCTTCTAATTCTCCAAATTCTTCAATATAAGCAGCCATAAATTCTTCATCATTCAGTAAATTAAGAATAGTTTGTGAAAATTCTTGATTCACCATAGATGCATCACATCCATCAACATTTTCACCTTTTTGGTTGAGCGAATTCGCATTCGCCTTTTGACCGAGACCTTGCTTTAATACGTATGCTGGTATTCCAAGGGCCAAGTATGTTCCTATATTACTTGCCACGGATACACCAATCCTGTCTAGAAGATCCAATGCCTTAGAGCGCAGTGCAGAACGTTCTGCTGGTTCATCAATCTTTTGCAAAAACTTAGCTAATTCAATTGCTTTTTCATCCAATTTATTTGTATGCGCAATATCTCTTATCTCACTTGCTAATCTCTTGACTGATCGAATAGATCCAATATCGAGATCTTGAGTTAATAAATTCATCCTATCAGGATCAAAAATAAGTCCGTACACTTTTATAAAAACACCCAGATCATTAAGAAATTCGTAACATGCTTCTTTTAATTCAGAATTTTGAAGTGTAGCCAAAAATTCCTTATTTTTCTGAATATCATTTTCAAGAGTGCCTATGCCCTGTGTACTTTGGTCGATTTTATCAATCTTGGCAATCTGAGATACAAGATCAAATAATTTGATGGCAACTAGATCAACCTCTGATGTGTATCGATCGCCCAATCTATCAATATCAATACTGAGCCGTGCAAAGATTGTAAGCTTAACATGCTCAGGCTCATTTCTCTCGCACGCCACGACGAATTCTTCAAGTTCGTTAATGATATTGAGATAATCCTTTTTTGCCTGACCAAGAGCAACATCAGCTAATGCTTTTCTGCATCGAAAAATATCTAATTTAGCCCGCTCAAGATCAAATTCCTGAAAACAATTTTTTTTACTACTCCGTAAACGTTCGAGTAATATTACAACAGTGTCTCTTAGGATATCTAATGGCTCTCGGTAGTTCTTACAAACCGTAGCATATTTCTGATGAATAAAATCGATGGTATCATCGATCAAAAGCCTTTTGAGAATCTCCTTTTTTTCAGCATTCGTCGGCTGATCAATAGGAATATAGGTACACCTGCTCCTGAAAGCTTCTACGCAATCCATATAATTATTGGTAGTGCAAATAATCATTAATTGCGCATTATTTTGATTCTGATCTGCTCGCTCATGAAACTCCCTGCAAGTACGTATGCTTTCACCGTTTGAAGCATTGCTCTCAGGCTTAGCAATAGAATCAATCTCTTCAAAAATTAATACCACGCTGGTCTTGTGTCGTGCAATATGTAGCAAAGCATCATCAAATGCCTGATTTATTGCTGCCGCTCCACCCCCTATATATCCCGATTGCATAATGCCAGATGCGCTTACTACTATGTAATGACTATTCGTTTTTCTTGCAAATTCACGAGCTAATGATGATTTACCAGCACCCGGCTTACCGCCCAGTGTTAATATGTATGGATCTGCTCGGTGCTTTACTTTAATTTTTGAACCAAAGGTACGCACATTTGCACAAAACGGCCTTAGAAGACGTCTATCTATTCCCATAACATTAAAAATACAATATTTCATATCTTCAATATCATTCATAGAGATTTCGCCATATAGAATAGAAGACAACATTATTGATACAAAAAATATTTTAATCTTCATGTTCATCTCATAGATTTGATGTTATTTTTTTTCTTTTTCTCAGCAACCTTGTTTAATACATATCTCACGCCAATAATGCCCAGCACACTCACATAACATGTGCCACCTACTAGTGCAACATAATGTGATGCGCTAAGATTTAGTAGTTTAGCGCGAAGGTCATTCCACTTTTTAAGACGCATAGATTGTGAAAAATATTTGCGTAGATCTTCTACATGAACCGATTGATTGTCAGTGCAAGTACACGCAATAACTTGAGTAATAACGTCACGCACTTCTGTTACTGTATATCCTTCAGTACGCGCAGCCACTAAATCTAACCCTTCATCGTCAACAGTAACTTCGTGTTGATCAAACAGCTCTACTGCCATCTTTCTACGAACATCAAGATCAATGAGCGGTAAAAATAACCAAGAGCAATCCAAGTATCTTTCACGTGATTTACTGATATCCTGTGACGATCGTATATGAATCACTATGGTAAGATGTTTACCGTCTCTATGATTTGCAATCGCATACAATAGCGCCGGTACATCTACACCCGGTACGATTTCTCTACTATTATTCAGTAGAAAATCAGCTTCTTCTATAAAGAGAACTGCGGGACGTCCTGTTTTTTTTGCCTCAGTACATAGACCTGAAAAAAGTTGGTTAATTTCTTCCTTGCCGCAATTACTTAAATCATATACGGGATTCACGGATAAATAATCAACACCACTTTGTATGGATAATTTTTGAATGGTTGTCCTTGCATCATGCGTATCTTTGGTAACCAAAACATACCATGCTGGATGCTGTAATCTTCGCGTAGCTCTCTGAGCCATCGTGCTAATATCCAAAATGAATCGCTCAAAATGATGCGGCAATATTCTTGCGTAATAATCAGAAAGTACAATCGGATGCATGGATTTAAGAGAATAACTATTGGCCTTGATAACATGTTGTTGCAAAAGTTTTTCAATGTGACAACTAGCTAATGATCTTACCGGGTTTTCACTATCGTGGGTCCTAACCAACAATTTAGTTGTCATCATACTATAGCTACGCATGGAATAAGACATAGCAGCCATGCATACCATCAGATCTACCCATGCTATTTTCTTATTTTTCATGACAACCTTACCGTTGTATTATCTTGTTTTTGTTCACGCATAATATCCCATACTTTCTGGAAAATAATTATTATCAATTGCTTCCAAGCACTTGCGTAGTACACAACCAACTATCATGGCTGGTATGCCTGGTACACCAATCGTTTCATTAGGGTCATCGAAATTTGTTGCTTTTAGCAGATTTTTCAATTCTGGGTCACTATAAAAGGAGATAATTTTCTTCCCTGCTGATAGCGCTACATAAAATTCATATGGATCTTCAAAATCAATTTTACGCACCTGATAAACATGTATCCCATCTACTTCACGACACTTAGTTATACGTATACAAATTGCCATACATTTCCTACTTCGAAAGTAATTTGTCCCAATTATAGAAATTATTTATAAATGGATGTGCTTCTTCGTACGGAACTTGAACACCTCTCATGATCAAGCTTTCGGCATACTCATGCTTCAACAACATCAAATCAGCTTTTTTAAAATTCCCATTAACAAGTCGCTCCCACGCTTCGGCCATATCAATACTAGGATCGAATTTTTTAATGACAGAACGTTGTCCATCATGTAAAACATGATTCTCATAAAATACATGCTCTTTAATCCGTTGAATAATTCTTCGCGGAATCCCTGTATTAGTAATGATTTTATCAACGTCAGTTGTTGTCCCTCTATATCGATTGTAAATATCTTTAGCTTTTTCCTCTAATTTATAATATTCATTTGCACCAGTATCATTGCGTATCTTGGCCCATATCTGCGTATCATCGAGCTTCTTTTCAAGCTCGGCAGTAATCGTATTGAGCTCTTTAAGCTCTTTAGATTGCTCCAATAATCGCAGGTATTTATGTATAGTTTTTATATGCTCCGGATCATTGGGGTCAGGCATCGGCATATGCACACAGCCTTGATTCTGCGCAGCTTGATCGCCACCACCAAATATCTCTTGCAACACTACAAGCGCTTTTGATGGCATTTGCTGCGTCAGATCTTTGTATGCTCTATGTATAAAGCGATCACAAGATTTTTGTTGTGCATCAGAAACCGTAAAACGATATTCTATAGCCTGTATAATTCCTGCAGCGGCACGCGCATGCTCAGTGTTTGGCATGGTATGCTCAATGTACAGAGCATTATTGAGCATACGCCGCATCATTATATGTTCTACTTTGAAAATTTCAGAAGGAATGTTGAGTAACTTGGCGCGTGGATAATGCGCAAAATCTTTGAACACTCCATTAGGCAAGAATAGAGCATCAAGAAGCTGTTTGTGTTGTGGCTGTTGATAATCTGATGTAAGCGACATTGCCTTGTCTATAAGCAGCGGAACATTGGTGAGCGCAAGGGCATTATCATCGAGCATCGCATAGAGTGCATCGTGCACCGCTGGTGCAGCAGTATCTGGTATACCCCACGCTTGTTTACATTTCGCAACGAGATGATGCCGTAAAAGAAGCGTTTCGTTAAGCTTTTCCAATCCCTGTTGATTTTTTTTCAGATACTCTTTTTCATACGAATTGATCCGCTTATACAGTGGGTCGTGCTTCGCTATTTTGTAGATGCCCCACTCATCAAATAAGAGATTGCGCGTTTCTTTAATAATGTCCTGAATCAAGACAGGAGCATGTGACATGTGCAGTTTGACTGTCTGATCATATAATGATTGTGCAAGCTTCAAGTTACCTTGTTCACAGGCATCAAGCGCTTTTAATACCAATTTATTTTCAGGATTCTTGATACACCGCTCGCTGAATTCTGTGGCATCAGGAGCAAACCATAGTGCCCACACATCTTCTGCATGCCTTTCACTGATTGGGCGTAATTTATCCACATTGATGCCGCTATAGATTTCTGGCCATGATTTGCGTACTGCGCCCAACAGATCTTTCATCAGTGGTTGAACCACATTAGTACGACCAACTGGACAGAGCGCACCATCACGCGTAAAGAAATGGGTTTGTATCTTGTGCGCGGTCTTGTAAAATTCTTCGTAATTATTACCCTCAAAAATTAATGCCGGGAGCATCAATCGTGCACGAATGCGCTTAATGGGATTTTCATCATTCGTCGCCAGCATCGTATTGATTGATGAGCAATAATGCTGATACACATATGAGCGATATTCACGATCAGTCGACAATAATTCTTCGACCTGCCGTCTTGCTAACCATCGTGCCGTTTGTACATTGGCATGCAGTTCGCTTGAACGCTTTTCTTTCAGGCCAACGTAATACGTAACGTGCCCATTGGCTGATTCTCCTGCAGATAGCACCACCCCATGAAAATTCATAAGTCCGAGTCGAGATTGAAGCGACATGCGCTGTTCAATATGTCGAGCGATAGCACGTGATGAATTTGATCCCAATACTCGCTCAATCGCTTGGGAAATTTCTGATGCGCTCGCTATTTTTGTTATATTGTTTGCCGCTGTCGTAGAAATCTGCGGCTGCTGTTTTATTAACCGTTGCAATGATTCGTTTACACCAGGGCGACAATGTATTGTTTCAATATGTTCGCCAATCTGCACTAGCGGCAACGTATAACCTAAGGTTGGTATAACTGGCTCAGTAGCCTCAAGCTTCTGTTCAAGATCAACCATCTGACGCGCTGCATCAATCGTTTCGATGACGGCAATAATATTTTCTTGTGGTTTAACATCGACATCTGTAGGCCTCACTTGATCATGCACCATCTCTATTTGTTGCTGCCCTGTCTGAGCAATCTGTAAGCCAAGCAGAGAATCGTCCTTATAACGGCTTGCGTATAATAACAGCGTACCAGCCAAGACAACCGTATGCTGCAGAATCTGCATACCAACCGTAGCCACATAGGCAACTGCAGGAGCTATGCCTACTAATCCGTAATGCCAACTACACCATATGATGACTATAAATGAAATAAGAGAGAAAAAAATAATTTTTGATCGAGTATACAACGAGGGTGGTAAAGATTTCATCAGACCTCAAAAGTATCATCAACTGCTTATAGAGTTTTTTGCTTTATTACTTGGCCTGATAGCATTAAACAAAATAAGACAAAACACAAGGTGCGATCTTAAAAAAATTTACTCACCCTAGCGCTGTGCTGCGCGAAAAGAGATTAAAAGGTCTTTTTTTCATCGTTCAGCTTGATGCGCTATTTTGAAAAACTTTTACCTCGATTTATCCACGCCGCAACGGAAGCGGGTGCCATTTTATGGCCCCAGGGAATTTCTGCAACAGCTGTTGCAGAAGAATAAGAGTAAGTATCAGCATAGCAGCTCCTTAAAAAATCACTTACCTGTGCTATGCTATTCAGCATCATTAATTCAGCCATCAATCTATGAGGAGCCCCCATGCAAGATCGTACTATCACGCCTTCTACACAACCATTACATGAGCCAACAACCCCACAACTCATCGACCCTCTTGGTGATGGTATTAGCTCCGTTGAGCTCGTGCGCGTTTCTGGCTCAGATGTTGATGTTGTCAATGCCGCTCGCGTATCGTTTGGTAAAACAGTCACAGAACTTTCTGAGCAAGACAAAAAATTAATCGCCTATTTAATGGAACATGACCACACCAGCCCGTTCGAACATAATCAATTATCATTCCGCATCAAAGCACCCATCTTTGTGGCACGTCAGTGGATGCGACATCGCATGAATTCTTATAATGAGATAAGTTATCGCTATGTCAAAGCACCACTTGAATTTTATCAACCCAAACAGTGGCGTTTCCAGGATGCGGTTAACCGGCAAGCATCGTATGGCGCATTCCAAGATTCAGAAGTTGATCAGACGTATCAGCACGCACTGCAGACTGCCGTACAAGCGTATGAAACGTTGCTTGCAAAAGGTGTTTGTCGCGAACTTGCACGCGGTGTACTACCTGTATGTACGTATACACAATTTATGTTTACCTGCAATCTACACTCACTCACGCATTTTTTACGGCTGCGGTTACACAAGGGTGCGCAGTGGGAAATACAACAATATGCTAAAGGCTTATTAGAGCTCACCTTGCCATCATTCCCGGTATCGCTTGCAGCATGGCGTAATAAACATGGTCAACGATAAACATGACAAGAAGTAAATAAGCCCCAGAGCAACTATGCCCAGGGGCTTGTTTGTAGAATTCAGTTATCTAACTTTTATAAACTAATGTTAGCATACATGCTCGTATCACCTGCAACCGAGGTCAACACTGCACTAACCCCAGAATACCTAGTACCAACAGCACCTGCATTATTGTAGGCAAAATTGCCATAAATTTGGTTGGTACTTCCTCCAGAATTACTAATCACAGCGCCTGCCGACGTACTTGTGCACCCAGTGATCACATTCCCAAACACAAAAGACCTCGTAACGCCTATAGCAAGTGATATTCCTGCACCATTATCTTTTAATAAGTTATTAGTTATTATTTGATATTGTCCATTTATGGACACTGATATTGCAGTGCCACACTCCATCACTAGACAGTTACGCATAGTCACTGGTGTTGGACTGTTCACCTGGATTCGCACCCCAATAAAGAAATTGGTTATAATGCAATTTTCGATCGTCGTTCTTCCCTCTGTATCGCCAAAAGCATAGTCTATTCCTTGATGCCCGGACGAAGCCTGGCTGCTACCAATAATTATACAATTTTTAATCCAAAAATTATCTCCGAATGAACCGGATGGTAGATTTATAGCAGAAGTAGACGTATCTTTCATTCTTAATACCAAATTATCAAGAGCTACAAAACGCTTGTCAGTAGCAGTTGATATTGCCACACAAGGCCCACTGGAAGATTCAATAATGCCATTATAAAAATCTAATCTTGAAACTCCTGCCGTAATTATCAACTGACCTGTAATCTTGTATTGATTGAAATCGATTGAAATATCTGATCCCGAAACCGTAATATTTCCAGCAATATCATTAGCCAAAATATATGATCCTGCCGTGCTAATGGTTCCTGCCGCTGTTATCGGGATCATCATATTATTGTTAATACGATCGACTTTGGTACTTAATCCAGATCCAATCGAGGTCGTAATAGTATCAAGTTTCGTTTCTAGTGCATTAGTTTGCGTGGCAATGCGGTTCACAACTATTTGACGAGACCCCTCTGTCGCCGGTATAGGTATCGAAATAAAAGCCCGAACGCTCGAAATACATAGAGAACCTACAATCATCGCACTGATTTTGTACTTCATCATATTCCTTTATTCATAATCAATCATCTTCACATTATTTATTTGTGAACCCACATTAGGCCAAATCTAAGTTGACATAGAATCCTGTTGTTGTAGAAACAACCGTGTCACGTAGTGGTGGGGTAGGATCATAATTAACCCCTAAAGCATTTTGATAGGCATACGTAGCAAAAATACGATTATTGTCGGATGTCCAAGCATTAGAATCACCAATAATGGCTCCATTAGGATTTGTACCACCAGTCACTACATTTTGAAAGATAAAATTATTAGTGACACTTGTCCCTAACACTATACTTAAACCATTCGCTCTCAGCAGATTATTTCGTACAACATTATTAGAAGAATTAAGTGCGATTCCAAACCCATTGGTGCTATCTCCACAATTCATAATTTGGCAATTACGCACTGTCATAGCACCAGTACCAGTTTGATAGATTCCAGCATAAAAAGTGGTTATAATACACTGCTCTATCTTGATTTTACCATCCGTGCTTGCACAAGAAATACCATAGTGAGAAGGGTTCGCATTGCTATTTGAATTGCCCACTATCCAACAATTAGTAATCAAAATACTAGATCCTGCTGCAGGAATATTAATTGCGGCTACTGACGAAGTACTCTGCTTTATGAGAAGATCATCAAATACGACAACGCTCATAGTACCAACCATATCGATACATGAACCACTTGATGTTTCAATGGCGCCATTGTAAATGTCTATATTCGTAACCGCGGAAACAGATCCATTGATAGTCAATGACCCTGTTATCTTAAATTCATTCAGATCAAACGAAACATCCGAAGAAGTAATAGTGATGGGACCTGTAATATTATTAGCAAGAATATACGAACCTGGAGAACTTATAGTACCAGATGCAGTTACGGGAATTTGCATGTTATTGTTAATGCGATCGATTTTGGTACTTAACCCAGATCCAATCGAAGTGATAATGGTGTCTTCTTTAGTTTCTAAAGCATTTGTCTGCGGGGCAATGCTATCTGCTATAACTTGACGTGAACCATTTGCTGCTGGTATAGGTATCGAAATAAAAGCTCGAGAAACACCTGGAAATAAAAGAGTGAGCACTCCTATGGCACTCACCTTAGTGAACATCGTACGCTTCATAAAAACTCCTTATGATACTATAAAATTATCTCGGCTTCTCGCATCCCTGTAGTCAATACTATGGTTTCAACATAAGCACAAAAAATCACAAAAAACAATACTGATTACATTGGCTATCAACATAATCACGCACGATGAAAAATAGCAAGATAACTCACGGGTATCTATAAAAAAAGGCCGGTAAAAACCGGCCTTTAAAACATCAATTACGTTCAATTATTTTTGCCAATGCATCGCCAATTCAATGAGCAAACGCACACCAACTCCGGTCGCACTACCCTTGCGATAATATGGCATGTCAGGGACATCAAATGCAGTTCCCGCAATGTCGAGATGCACCCATGGTGTATCGCCTACAAAATTACTCAAGAAAAATCCTGCGGTAATGGAACCTGCTTTGTATGCAGGGTTACCAATATTGCAGATATCAGCAACCGCAGATTTTATGGCTACTTTGTAGTCATCATGAAATGGTAAACGCCACACACGGTCACCAGAACGTTCTGAGGCGTGTTCAACTTTTTTTACCATGTCATCATGTTTGCTCATCATGCCGCTATAGAACGGCCCGAGGGCATGCGCACACGCACCGGTAAGGGTTGCAAGATCGATAATAAAATCTGGTTGATAATGCTGTACCGCATACGAAAGAGCATCTGCCAAAATTAGTCGACCTTCTGCATCGGTGTTGCGTACTTCTGCCGTTTTACCGTTATAAAAACGCAAAATATCACCCGGTTTGGTTGCTTTGCCACTTGGTAAATTTTCGCAAATTGGTGTCAAGGCGATGATGTTCACTTCAGGTTTTAATTTTGCAAGAGCATCCATGCTTGCAATCACTGCTGCAGCACCAGCCATATCTTCTTTCATGTCTTCCATGTAATTTGCTGGCTTGATGCTCAATCCGCCTGAATCAAAGGTAATGCCCTTACCCACAAACGCAAGTGTTGGCGCATCTTTTTTGACGGTGCGGTATTCGGTCACAATAAACTGCGCGTCTCTGTCAGAACCACGCGACACGCCCGCCAAGCCGCCCATGCCCATTTCATTTATCTGTTGCTCATTAAACACGGTAATCTTGAGATTATGTTTTTTGGCAATTTCACGAGCGAATGTGGCAAATTCTTCTGGATGTAACATAGATGGTGGCATATCAACCCATGTACGCGCCGCATTGATGCTTTCAGCAATCCAGCCACCCTGGGTAATTCCTGTGGTAATTGCTTCGTGTTCATGCTCTGGCGCTAGCAGCGTAACGGTCATGTCTCTGCTCAACTTTGAGGAGGCCTCCGTAAAGAAAAGATCAAAATGATAGCTGGCCATATGCATGGTCACCGCAAGCTGCTTGGCAAGTTCCTGCACCGTACTGCCAAACCAAGTTGCCGATGGCATGTGCAACGCTAAAGAAGAAACTTTGTTTGCTTCTCCCATGCGAATCATCTGTCCCGCAACACGACGCAAAAGTTCAAGTTCATAGTGATGGGCTTCATTTTTACCCAATCCCACAAACATGAGATATGCAGTTCGATTTTCAAGAGAAACTGGAACCACAAGCGTAGTGAGTGCTTTGCCGGTAAATTCACGTGCCTGCATCATCGCACGCAACTGAGAGAAGTAGTGCTCTGAAAAATGCTCTAGTTCTTTGGAGAAGGTAAAATTTTCTTCTACCAAAAAAACATACGCGTCAGATCGCGTCTCAAACATTGGTTTGTGTTGTACTGAAATGGTAATCATTAAAACTCCTGAGATATTACCTTGTATGCCAATGAGGCTTTTTATTAGCTACGCTATCTAGCATAATCGGCAATAAGGCTGCCGTATAGAGCAATGCACGGTATTTAAACAGAATAAGTATCACAAGGCTCGTCCACCCTATGAACTCCCAAAGATTTTCGATAAGAGATAACCCAAATAGAAAAAATATTGCCTTCAAGAGTCTTTTTCTATTATTATGATATTGACAAGTAGAAATAATAATAATATTTTTCCTAACCAAAGGAGTTATACATGAAGTTTACTAAAAATCATATAATCTTTCCTATCGCGATACTGATCGCCGGTTTGGTGACAATGCCAACTTATCCGGTTAACGGTTCATCAAGTGAAGAAGAGGAAATTTTTGTTGATGCTCCGGAAGTTCTTCCAGCACAACCAGAAACCACTTCTCATAAAGTTGGTGCGATAGCACCAGAAGAATTAG
>JAHDWT010000005.1 GCA_023382795.1 Candidatus Babelota bacterium | reverse complement strand
ATTCGCTCGAGACAAGTACTGGATATCTGCAATCGCAGATTGATGAGTTGGAATCAGCCTCGGAGTCGTGTTGCGATGAGTTAAAGACATCTACGGGTTACTTACAATCGCAGATAGATTCGCTCGAGACGAGCACCGGGTATCTGCAATCACAAATTGATGAGTTAGAGACAAGTACCGGATATCTGCAATCACAGATTGATGAATTGGAATCAGCATCAGAGTCATGCTGTGAAGAGCTCAAGACCTCCACAGGGTACTTGCAATCGCAGATAGATGCGCTCGAGACGAGTACCGGCTATCTGCAATCACAGATTGATGAATTGGAATCCGCATCAGAGTCGTGTTGTGAAGAGTTAAAGACTTCTACGGGATACTTGCAATCGCAGATAGATGCGCTCGAGACGAGTACCGGCTATCTGCAATCACAGATTGATGAATTGGAATCAGCCTCGGAGTCATGTTGCGATGAGTTAAAGACTTCTACGGGATACTTGCAATCACAGATAGATGAACTAGAGACAAGTACTGGCTATTTGCAGTCACAGATTGATGAAATAGAAACACCAACGTGTTGCGAGGCCTTACAATCGCAGATTGATGAGTTAGAGACAAGCACTGGGTATCTGCAATCACAGATTGATGAGATCGAGACGCCAACGTGCTGTGAAGCATTGCAGTCACAGATTGATGCGCTAGAAACGAGCACAGGGTATCTACAATCACAGATTGATGAATTGGAGTCAGCGTCAGAGTCATGCTGTGAGGAGCTCAAGACATCCACGGGTTACTTGCAGTCGCAGATCGACGCACTTGAGACAAGCACCGGATATCTACAATCGCAAATAGATGAGATAGAAACGCCAACATGTTGTGAAGCATTGCAATCGCAGATTGACGCACTTGAAACAAGCACTGGGTATCTACAGTCACAAATAGATGAGATCGAGACGCCAACATGTTGTGAAGCCTTACAATCGCAGATCGACGCACTTGAGACGAGTACTGGGTATCTACAATCGCAGATAGATGAAATAGAAACACCAACGTGTTGTGAGGCATTGCAATCACAGATCGATGCACTTGAGACAAGCACTGGGTATCTACAATCACAAATTGATGAATTAGAATCAGCATCAGAATCATGTTGCGAAGAACTAAAGACGTCTACAGGGTACTTGCAATCACAAATTGATGCATTGGAGACAAGTACCGGGTATCTGCAGTCACAGATTGATGAGTGCTGTCCGGAATGTCGAGATTGTTTCATTGTGGTTGATGGTGATCTCTATTTTGACTACTCCATGTTACCGGTAGCCAATACTGCAGTAGTATTTGAATTTTGCCCTTGTTTTGGCGATATGAACCTACCACGAGTCATTTTTGATCCTGCCGTGTATGATCCACTGAATTTAAATAATGGTACCGTGTCGTTAGCGGAGCGTTCCCGCGTACTCTTTACCGGCGAAGGTATTGTTGAGGTTAAAGCAGGCACAAGTTTCTATTTAGATGGCCAGGACTGTCAAGAGACACCAACCGGCCTTAGTGGTGATGATTGGCCACAATTGATTATTGAAGAGCGCGCACAGTTCCACTTAGAGGAGGATGCGGTAGTTACGGTAAGTGGGCATGGCATCTTCCAGGTGCGTGATGCTGGTTATGTGTTGCTTGATAAAGCATCGCAGCTCATATTTGGTGATGATATTTTTGATTGTCTTTCTATACGAGCGGATGGTCTTGGTGCATTCATTCTTGATCATTCAGATGCGTTGCTTACGTTCCAACGTGGTCGTTATGATGTGCTCTTTAACCAGTCAAGCAATTTGAGCGTCATGCGGGGTATTGTTGAATTTAATATGAATAATGGGCAATCAACAACTGATGATATCTCAAATGCTGGTGTTCTTAACGCATTGAGATTTACCGAAGGATCGAGCATACAATTGCGCAAGGTCAGCGTCGGTGTAAATATTCTTGAATCGGGTCTTATTCGTATGAGTCCAAATCTTGATGACATTCCGGTTATGTTTGATAACAGGACAGGTGTTGTTTATGGTGGTGAGCATCGTGGTAACGGGTATATTCAGTATATTAATTTTGATACCTCGCCAAATATCAACACTAAACTTCTTATCCAAGATAATTATTTTGTTCTTACCAGACCAATCTCTGATATCTTCATGGAGTTGGCGCTGATTCTTGAAAGTGGTCCAGCAATTATTGCTCCATCCGATGTAGATATATTGGTACGCTTGGGATCAACCGATGCGTCAGTCGATGGTGATCTTGCCGCCTTGAGCCCATTGCGTAATGGTTCAGCGGTGCCATTGCAGAATGGTGATCATGATGTAAGTTATGATGGCCTTAAGATTATTGGTAGCGATATTGAGGGAAATCAATTTGAGATCACGGGATATGATAGTAATGGACAAGGTGGAACGCGCATAACAATCGCCAGCGATATTTAAGCGCAAAGAGTAAGGTGCTTATGAAAGATAGGTATGATAACAAGTATATAGTGGTGCTTAGTTGTATGTTCATTGCATGGTGGTCTGTGGCACAAGAAAGTGATGCCGATTCGCTTGCTCATGGTAGGACGTTTTATGAGCATGAAATTGATGCCATGATTGCGCATGCAAAACAAGATGAAGAAAAAGTACACAATACAGGGCGACGAAGTAGGTTAAACAAAGAAGCATTAACCCCCGGTAGGGAATATTATCAAACCCTGCTTGCCAAGGCACTGGAACGCAATTGGCTTTTTTCGGTAGCGGTACATTATGATGTGAGCACTAAGGCATTTGGTCCTGATGGTAACACCATGAATTTGGCATCATTAGGTACCTCTGGTGAGGATATACGGTTGCGCGATATTTTTCTGTTAGCACGTCTTTCTGAGCAAGGAAAGTTAGGGCTCTATCTTGGAGACATTCCTGCAAATCCCAAATTTGGCTACGTCAAGGAGGAGCAATATCTTAATTTCTTAGCGCCCATGGTTGTGGGAATGGGACTCAATCAGCAGGCGATACATGCTGACATAACCGGTATGTACCGTATTGAGGGCGTGTGTTGGCAAGAACTTTCGCTTACCTTGGGTTTTCAGATTCCCCTTAAATACAAAGAACATAAACTCGATCTTTCTCTGTATGACGGGAAATTATATCGTGTTGGTTATGTTGCTAATGCAGGAGCTCGTGAAACAACGATTACCCAATTTTTTAAAGATTTTGAAAGTGTGGAAGATTTTTTTATCCGCGCTGTTCTGGGTTCAAAGGGACTTGAATATGTTCCGATACAACGCACATTAGGTGTAGGAGATATAGCAGTTTTTGGTATTTTTGATATTGCCCCTCATCTGAGTCACGTTGATGATGTGCAATGTGGTATAACATTGGTGATGCCAACGGCAAAAAAATCACGTGCTACGACATTATACGAGGTTGAGCTCGGAAATGGCGGCGGTTTTTTGTTGGATGTGTTTGGTAACATACTGTTTAGCTCTACAAGTCGTTTTTTTAATCCTACGGTTCAGGCTGGTTGTGAAATTGGGCTCAATGCCTTTAGATCCTCACAGCGCATTTCGCAAACAAAAGTGCAATCAGAAAAAGGGTTGTTGCGTGATAATCCAACGTTACGTGTTCCAGTTTTTAGAGAATATTATACAGATCCATTTGTTGAGGTTGACAGTACCATTCCTTTTTTTGCCGATGCGGTAAGTGAGGTTCGTATGCGTCGCGGAAACAAGATGTTTGTAGGATGTGGTAATTACATACATAGCCTTTTTGGTATGGATTCGCGACTTGGTATTTTTTATGATTATTTAAGAACCGGCACAACAAAATTCTTTGGAGTGCCACAACAATATGACACGAAAACGATTACTGATTTTAGTAGTAGTCATGCGCACCGTCTTGGGTGGAATTTTACCCTGCAAACGAGGAACCATGTTGAACTGAGTATTGGTTCGCAACATGTTATCGCCGGGAAAAATGTGCCGCGTTTACATGAGTTTTTTCTGACCGGCGTGATAGTTTTTTAGGTAATTACCAGCCATAATTTTTAATCGCTTCTTTGAGCATTAATTCTTGTATGGCTCCATGTTGAATACGTATACGTGCTGCGAGTGGTTTTCCCTGAAATGATAGCCCCTGAGGATCTGACATGAGCGCTTTAATATCAGCGTCTTCGTCAAGAATAATATCGCGTCCAACCACTTTTTTATTGCTGAGTACAACACCGTCTCCTGGCGTTACAAAAAAGCCTTGTTTTGTAGTGACGACCTGAAATTCTTTTCCTTGAATGGTTGGGTTGTTAGTAAGATAGGGTCCGGTCCAATTTTCTGGATATGCCAAATTCATAGCGCCGACTTCTGAGCCGACGAATTTGGTTACATTAAGAAAATTAATAGGAATTCGCTGTTCGTCGAAATCTATAATTTTACATTCTCGGTCAATTTGCTCCATGATAAGTGCAAGTCGAACAACTTCTTGAGAGATAATTTCATCCGATTCGGTACGATAATATACAAATCGTACGATGGCGAGGCTAACGAGAGTGGCGAATAATATGATGGTAAAAAATGGTAGCCATGACCGTCCACTTGTTTGCATGAACCCATAACAATGCATAATATATCTACTCTTCATACGAGATCACTCCTTTCATGAAAAGATCTTGACTATAACTTTAGCATACGGGTGATCTTTCTCGTCAAGGGTGGCTAAAATCCCTATAATTATAATGTTGTATTCAACCTTTGTTGTATTTGTGATTGATTGAAGGATATGGACGTATGCGTAGAGGGATAAGATTATTTCTGATGACAGTGATGATTCATTGGTTCACTGGTAGTGCCGGTGAAGCAAGTGATTCTGTAGAGCATGGTATGGTGGGAGGAGTGCCTGACAAAGTAGCTCGCATCATCGCATATCTTAAGAAGGTAAATGAATATGCCGCTAGACAATCTGAGGATGACAGCATGGTTCAACGTGCCCCTGTATTTAAAAATCGGCTTATATTATATGGGCCTCCTGGAAATGGAAAAACTACCTTAGCGCGTAAAATCGCGGAGCTTACTGGTAGCGAATTCTTGCTTCTTGCGGGTCCGAGCATTGTGGGTAGTTATGTGGGGCAGGGCGCGCGAGAGGTTATGGATACATTTAAAAAGGCATACGAGACTGCACGTATAGAACATAAGTGCGTCGTGATCTTTATTGATGAGATTGATGCCATAGCTGTCAGCAACAATACGGAATTTCGTGGCGAGCACCAGGCGGCGTTGCAGCAGCTGTGGCTTGAGCTTGATGCGTGCAAAAACGATGTGCAGATTTTTGTTATCTTTGCGACCAACTATTTTAATAAATTAAACAAGACATTTTTAGATCGTTTGGGCAGTAACGCATTAGAAATAAAAAATCCTGATGTAGCAAAGCGAGAGAAGATTTTAGCGTATTATAGTACTCGCTACCAGGTACCTATGAGTCCAGAGTTGATTCGGCTTGTTGCCCGCAAAAGTGATGGATTGAGTACGCGATGTCTTGAAGATTTGATATGCGATATTGCCTTAAGCAGGCCTGATGGAGAAACAACTATTGACGAATTTGAAGTGCTTAAAGTGCTTGCACAGATGCGTAAGAAATTTGATGAAAATATCTCGCAAGAACAAGAAAATGTAGAACGGTTACAACGATGGAGTTTACGGGTGGGAATTGTAACGAGTTGTTTAACAGGCGTTTTGAGTGTTTACCAACTAGGTGCTATTTTATATGGCTCTATTATGCAAAAAAAGGGAACATCGCATACGACATGAACGCAAGAAATAGCAAAAGGGTTGAGCACTGTTCTGCCCAACCCTTAATTTTTTTGCTCTGTTAAAGAGTTTGATCTTTTTGTTGTTCAGCTGATTGTTCTTGTGTTTCTTCAGATAGGATTGTTTGAGCTTCTTCTTGTGTGATGTTGGTTGCTTGCTCAGATAGCTCTACCAAACGCTTTTCTTGGTTAGTTGGTTGCTCGGCTAATTGTCCTTGTGCTTCTTCGTACATCATGTTTTTTGCTTTTTTAACCTTTTCAGCGACCGTTGCTGCAGCGCGGTAAATTTTTACGACATTGTTGGCGAGATCCGAACATACCTTGTTAATATTTATGTCATTAATGCCATCAAGGTTCCAGTGGCATGCAATACAGGATGCCACAATTTGAGCTTGTAATTCTGGAATCATTGCTTCCAAAATTTGCTGATCAGCACCAATTTCTTCACGAAATCTTTCATGCCAATGACGAGCGCCCTCTTCTGATATAGTTGAGTCAATAGTAAGGATTTTTTGAACCCATGTTTCCTCATTTTGTACGTAGTCTGGATCACTTGCCATTTCTTCAAGTAAATCGGCTGTTTCTTTAATATTATGATAACATGTAAACTCGACGATGTTTTCTACTACCAAATCGCTCAATGGCTGGGCGAGTATATTAAGGCTTAACATAGCCAAAGCACCTATCATCAATTTTTTCATAAAAATCCTTTAGATAACATGAAAATCAATTATTAGCTTTCAGGTAAAAGTCCCTTGCGCAAGTCAATCAACTGTGTAATCATCAAAGTAATTTCATTGATGACACTTTCCCAATCACCAGATTCTGGCTGCCGAAACAATTGCATGGTAGGATACCAAGGCGTATCGGAGCGTTCAAGCATCCAACGCCAATCGGGTGGGTTGGGTAACATGAGCCAGACTGGTACTCCAAGGCCGCCAGCAAGATGGCAGGTGGCGGTATCAACAGTTATCACAAGATCAAGATGTTTCATGACTGCAGCGGTGTCCATAAATCGACCATGCTTAACATCAAAGGAATCGTCAAATGTGTGTAGTTCAAAAAGATCGTTAATTTCAGTGAGTTGCTCAGTCCCAGATGTTCTTTGCAAACTATACAAGCGTACACCTGGAATACTGGCAAGAGGAGCAAAGAGGTGAAGGGGTATTGACTTTGCTGCAACGGCTCTGCGCAGTGAGGCGGTACTATAATTCGGGTTTCCTTGCCAGCAAATACCAATAGTAAAAGTCTGTTCTTTTTTTAAAACTTCTCCCCAGTGTTGTACAAGTTGTTCATCTGCATAAAGATAAGGGATATTGGTGGGTATTGAGTTGAGCTCTGTTTGGTATACGAGAGGCATACTCATGAGGGGGATGTGATAATCGAACGTGGTTATCCTTTGTCCAAGAGGTATAACTCGATCAAGGTATGGGCAGTGCGATAGAAGTGTTACGAGTGGTTTATGTACCGCGGCAACGACGGTTGCACCAGCGGTCTTTGCGAGTTTCGCATAGCGAATAAATTGTAACGTATCGCCGAGTCCTTGCTCTGCATGAATAAAAAGAGTTTTTCCCTGCAAGGGTTCTCCCGACCATTGTGGTTGCTTGAAGGTGCGAGGGGTAAGCCCGCCGCGGTGCCACCGAGATTCGTAGTGTTTCCAGCCCTCCAGCAGTGATCCGGTTAATAAATAAGACATGGCAAGTCCAAAGTGAGCTTCTACGTGGTCAGGATTGTTTTCGAGAATTTTTCGATAATAGTGCAGTGCGGTGTCGATTTTACCCATGCGTTTATACAGATAGCCGATGTTGTAAAGGATCGTTTCATTATGGGGAAACTGTTGTAGAAGATCTTGATATTTCGCAAAAGCTTCAGAAATGCGATGATTTGCAACTAAGGCATTTGCATAGCTAATGGCTAGTGATGATTCATGAGGGCAGAGCGTGGTAGCCTGTTGAAAACATGCAAGTGCCTCTGCAAGGTTATTTTGTTCCATGTATATTTTACCGCAACGTTCTAATGCATCGACATTATTAGGATCAATGGTGAGCACGTTGCGCAGGTTGGTTAGTGCATGTCCATACTCATTGCGTTCTTGATATATTTTCCCAATTTGTAGATGTGCTTTTACATAGGTTGGCTCTAATGAAACACTATGCTGAAAAGACGCCAGTGCAGATATGGTATCGTTTTGACATAAGTACGCGATGCCTTGGTTAAAGTACGTGATTGCAGAAGTGGGGTTAGCGTCAAGAGCTTGGCCATATTCATGATGTGCTTGTTGATAGTTACCACTTCGCATGTGCTCATTGCCAGCATTAAGGTGAATCAAAAAGTTATTTTCTAAAGCCATGGCCCAGGTAGCACAACCAAGAGCGACCGCAAGATAGTATTTTATCATTATTGTTGTTCCTTCTTGTGTGCAACGAATTCTTTGAGTGCTTGTTGAACATCGTCGATTACGCGTTGCCAATTTCCGGGTTCTTTTTGTTTAAAAAGACGCATAGTTGGGTACCATGGGGTATCCGTTCGTTCGAGCATCCAACGCCAATCTGCAGGTTTTGGTAATAGAATCCACACGGGAGTACCGAGTGCTGCAGCGCAGTGTGCGATGGAAGTATCTACCGTGATGACGAGATCAAGATTTTTTATGATTGCGGCAGTGTCCATAAAGCGCCCATGCTCTTCATCAATGTTATCAAATGTGGTGACTTGAAAATCCTGGGGTAGCTGTGCGAGCTGCTCTTCGCCATTTATTTTTTGGAGGCTATAAAAATGTACTCCCGGTACTTGAGCAAGTGGAGCAAGCGTTGTTACCGGTAACGATTTGGCGGCTACTACACGTCGCAATGCTTGATTTGTGTAGGAAGCATTGCCTTGCCAGCATATACCAATTTTTATGGCGTTGTCGCTCGCAAGATATTCTTTCCAGTGATTGACTAATGGCTCACGTGCGTAGAGGTAAGGGATTTCAGCAGGTACCGTTTCTAGGTGTGTACCAAAGGCATACGGTAAACTCATGAGAGCGCAGTAGGTATCGAATGGTGGAATCTCACTGTCTTCTGTGATGAGCACATCAATGTAGGGACACAACGTAAGGAGCGTTTTGAGTGGTTTTTGAGTTTGAAAAATTACATAAGCGCCACGATCTTTGAGAAGTTTGAGATAGCGCATGAACTGAAACGTGTCTCCAAGTCCTTGTTCAGCATAAACGAAGATCCTTTTTCCATTGATCTCCGATCCGTCCCAGACCGGTTGATGAAAGATCTTGGGTTGCTCACGGTATGCTGCCCAACGCCACTCGTATTCTCTCCAGCCATTCTTGAAATCTCCGAGTGTGAGGTATGCAAGCGATAGGCCAAAGTGTGCTTCAGCGTAGTCTGGTTTGAGGGCAAGGCTTTTTAAATAATGTGGAATAGCCTGGCTTACTTGATCATGTTTTTTCAGAACGTAGGCATAATTGTAGATGATTACTGGATGGTTTGGATGTTGGTCGTAAAGCTGTTGATACAGCGAGATTGCTTTAGTTAAGTTTCCTATTTCGTGATAAGCGTTGGCGAGCGCAAAGAGCGCTTGAGTGTGATTTGGATCTATGGTGATTGCATATTCTAGATAGGTAATTGCATCATGCGGGCGATCAATCTTAAGCGCAATTTCACCACAGCGATGCCAAGAATCAATAGCATATGGATCAGCAAGAAGAGCGAGATGGAGCTTTTCTAGCGCTTGCTCATAATTCCCCCCTCTTTGTTCACGTCTGCCATCACGGATAAAGCGCTGTGCAAGACTAGAACGCGATAAGGATGTTTCGTTTAGCAGAAATGGCATAGTTGTTGGTATGTCCATGCTGAATATGGTTGTGCTCATGTAAAGGAGTAATGTCATGGAATAATGTGATTTTGGCTGCATAAGCTCTTCCTTTTCTTAGGTCGTTTTGAACAAAAATAGTTGCTTAGTTACTACTACAGATCCGAGATGTTGTAAATGAACGTAAAACAACCCCGAGAGACGGTTCTTGAGGTGTGAATATAAAACACATTATTGTTGTAGATAATAATGAAAAAGTTGTAGAACCGTTCGAAGCAAGAAATCATCCGGTTCTGGCGATCGCGTTTCTTCCGTGGGTGGTTGCGCATCTTCTTTGTTAATTATTTCCAATGAATCATCTGAGCCATGCGCGCTTTTTGTATCCCAGGTATCTTGGTGGTCTATGGTGACAAAGCCATCTTCTTCAAGATCTTGATTATTGGTTGCAACATTTTTTTGTTGCTCAAATTCCTCTACACGCAATATCTCGATGATGTCTTCAATATCCAAAAGAGGGGTTGTGTTTGAAGAAATCTCTGCGCCATGTGTGCTGGAAGGGGCGCTTAATTGGTGACTATTATTATGCATTTGGGATGGTAGAGTATCGTTTTTTTTTGTTAACAATGCGATCCATGTCGGATCAGTTGCTATTGATGCTCGTAACGATTCTAACGATCTTTTGGGTAACTTTGTCGTTTGCAACCACTGCTTGATCGTATCTTCCTTAGCGAAGTCGCTGCTGTTTGTTATATTGTCAAGGCCAGCGATGGTGGGCGCAAAGGGTACGCTAAGCAATAATACTATCAGCAACAAGCTTTTCACGACTCATGACCTGAATATCAAAACTAACTATTTTTACCGAAAAGCCCAAAACTCCAAAAATTTAGCCATGAACGCTTTGCAGGTTGAGTTTCTTCGGGCAATGATGGAATTATCTGTGGATCTATTATTACTATATGGCCCAGTTCATCGATATTGATGTGTGATTCAGATTGTGATGTATTGTTTGGTTTTGAAGTGGTAATTTTTTTTCGTATGCCTGCGCGACGCATATTGGTTTCAACAGCTTGCAATACATTGTTGAATTCATTAAATCGTTGAGTGATATCAATCCGAGCTGCTTTGAGCTTTTCAATTTCTGGGGCCATTGCGTTTTCAGGTAATAGAACATCCAATGCCTGAATGTGCTGGGCGAGGGCAAGTTGTTCTGACAAGGCTTTTGCTTCTCGTATCTTAGCTCTTAAATTTTTTATGGTTTCTTTACCATCACGTTTGATTTGTTCTAAATCTTCTCCCTGATAATTGTTTTCTCTAAAAATGAGAGCTTGATCTATTTGAACACCCAGTGCTTGGTTAAATGTGTTGATAGTGCCAATGAGTGAACTAAGACTAGACAAGGTTATAGCGCTTGAATTTATCTCAGGATTTGCAGTTGTTAGAAGGGTCTCTGGTCCTGCGAGTACCGCAGTATAAGTAGATAGGAGCAGTAGTGGTGCGAGTGTGTATGCCATAAATTTCATAGAAACTCCTCGTAAATTGTCAGTCTATCTCACTATCCTCTGGTTATACTGCAAAAAATAGTGAAATACAACGAATGATTTATGATCGTGGCATATCCTCTGTGGGAGTAAGATTTTGTTGATCATGCCATTGGTGAAGATGATCTATGAGCGGCTGCATGCTACCTGTGAGTACCGTGGAGACGAAGAGATGCGGCTGATAGCGTTCGGTGGTAAGTGCAAATTCGTCTACATTACTTAATTTATCGATTTTATTGAATACATACACCATAGGACTTGTGACATCAAGTTCTTGTAAAATGTCATGGACCACTTTTACATGGAGCTCCCAATTAGGATCTGACGCATCAATAACATGTAGTAGGAGATCTGCATATTGAAGTTCAGCTAAAGTGGATTTAAATGCTTCAATAAGATTGTGGGGAAGATTTTGAATAAATCCTACGGTGTCCGAAAGTACACCGATCTTGGTACCCTGTATAAAGAGTGCACGCGTGGTGGTGTCGAGGGTAGCAAATAACTTATCTTCAGCGAGCACATCACTCTTGGTAAGTGCATTCATAATGCTTGATTTACCGGCATTGGTGTAACCAATTAAACAGATGTGTGCTATGCCGCTGGAAAGACGAGTTTTACGTTGTGTTGCGCGTACTTTTTGGAGTTGCTCGAGTTGTTTTTTGGTGCGATGCATCGTACTTTCAATCAAGCGTGCTTGTTTTTCTTTTTGGGTTTCACCAGGACCCTTATTGCCGATTTTTCCCGCCTGTTGAGATAAATGTACTCCCTTGCCGGCCAAACGTGTTTTTTGGTGCTTGAGCATTGCTATAGCTACTTGGGCCTTACCTTCGGCGGAATGTGCGTGTTTTTCAAATATTTCTAAGATTAAGCGCGTACGATCAAATACGCGGCAATGGAGTAGGTCTTCTAAGTTTCGTTCTTGTTGTGGAGTAAGTGGCTCTGAAAAAACTATTTCCTCAATGTTATGCTCTTCGCACACCTTCTGGAGTTCATGTAATTTGCCTTGTGTAACAAAATATGACTTATCAATATCCCGTAACTTCATAAAGTGTGTTGCGTTAGGAGTAAGACCATTGGTTTTGAGTAGGTTTAAAAATTCCTCATAGTATGATTCGATATGAGAAGTTTTATTATATGGCGCATGGATACCAACTGCGAGCAAGCGGGACTGCTCAGAGGTTACGTAGAATTCTTTTTTTGCCATAATGATCGGTTGCCTGTTAAAGAGGGTTGATTGCAATGGGAGCTTCATAAGTAAATTCTAATAGAAAGAAGATTTGGGTCAAGTAGTGTGTTATGGTCTAGGAGAACCTTTGGCCGAGGCCTGAGATTCACGAACCGTTTGTTTGGTGTTATAGTAATAGGCATCACCGTTAATTTTGGCATAGCACGCTTATCATTAAGGCTTTGCGACATGTTTGATTTTTTATCAGAAAAATTTTCTTCAGTTTTTTCTCGGATTACCGGTTCTGGCAGTTTGAATGAGAAAAATATTCAGGATTCCCTAGGCAAGGTCAGGGATGCGTTACTTGACGCAGATGTTCCCTTGAAAGTCGTTGAGCAATTTATTGATGAAGTTGCTCATGAAGCAGTGGGAAAAAAGATACTCAAATCAGTTCGTCCTGGTGAACAATTCATTAAAATTGTACATGAGCGGTTAGTTGCTTTTCTAGGTGGCCAGGCAACAGTGAGTAATTCGCCAGCCTTTTCCTTTCAAATCCCTGCAGTGGTAATGGTTCTTGGTTTACAGGGTGCAGGCAAGACAACTGTTACTGCTAAATTAGCTCATTTTGTCCAACATCAAGCACAATCTCGTGGAAAATCGCGATCTGTTCTTCTTGCTTCCGTGGACTTCTATCGACCTGCCGCCATAGATCAGCTTGAAATTCTTGCTCGTCAGGTTGGGTGTGGCTTTTATCGTGCTTCACAATCTGATCCCGTAGCAGCAGCTAAAGAAATTTATGCATACAGCAAGGAGCATCAATTTGAATTGCTTTTATTGGACACTGCGGGACGATTGCACATAGATGGTGCGATGCTCGAAGAAATAAAGCGTATCGATGCGGCACTTAAACCCAAATATAAGTTTCTAGTGCTTGATGCGATGACGGGTCAGGAATCACTTAATGTTGCGCAAGCTTTTGATCAAGCAGTAGGTTTTCAGGGAGCAATTCTTACCAAAATGGACAGTGATTCTCGTGGCGGGGCGGCGTTTGCCTTCAGATATGTGATGAAAAAGCCGATAGTATTCGTGGGGGTTGGCGAAAAAATTGTCGACCTCGAGCAATTTTATCCTGAGCGCGCGGCAAGCCGTATTCTAGGCATGGGCGATGTGGTGAGCCTGGTAGAGAAGGTCGAAAGCGCCATTAGTCTCCAAGAACAGGAAAGTGCGCAACAATCCTTTGCCAAGGGGCGTATGACGCTGCAAGATTTTGCCCAACAACTTGAAATTATGGGTAAATTAGGATCTCTTTCTCAACTTATGAATTATTTACCTGGGGGCGTTGCCACCAAAATGTCACCAAATGATTTAGAGCGAGGTGAAAAAGAATTGGTTAAGTTCAAAGCAATTATTAGTTCGATGACCCTCAAAGAACGATTGGATCATCGATTATTGAATGGTTCCCGAAAGCAACGGATCGCGCGTGGGGCTGGAGTTGATGTGACCGATGTTAATGTCCTGCTCGATCGCTTTGAACAAAGTCAACAATATGTTAAGCTTTTTAAGAAATTTAATCGATTTAGTAAGTTTTTATCGTAACCATCTCTATAAGAGAAAAAGGATACTTTCATGGCAGTAAAAATTCGTTTGTCTCGTACGGGTACCAAAAACGCCCCTCATTATCGTATAGTGGCTGTCGACGCACGTAAAAAACGCGATGGAGCAGCGCTCGAAAATTTGGGAGCATATGATCCATGTAAGGGGAAACTCGTGCAGTTTCATGATGACCGTGTTGCTTATTGGGTTTCTCAAGGTGCAATCGTTTCTGATGCGGTTAAAAAATTGCAAAAACTTTATCAACAAAAACAGGCTTAAAAGCTTAGGGCGCATAAATAAGGTTGGGGCATGTTAAAAGAATTTGTTACCTATATCATTGAGCATCTTGTTGACGATAAAAGTGCTGTGGTAGTTACCCAGCGTCAAGAAGGCGAGCGGTATCTTATTGAAGTGCATGTTGCTTCGCAAGATCTAGGCAAAGTGATTGGTAAGGGCGGTGCTACCATTCGATCGATCCGAGCAGTTGCTTCGCTTGTGGCCGCACAGCAAGGTTACGAACTAGCAATAGAAGTCGCACAGTAAATGCATATATCCATCCTCTCAGTATTCCCTGAACTTTATACTCCATTTCTCCAAACTAGTCTTGTGCGTCGAGCGCAAGACAATGGCCTCGTTTCATACGAGGTTGTACCTTTTCATGCAGTATGCGCACCGAAGGAGCGTATTGATGCGCCAACTTTTGGCCATGGCGCAGGAATGTTGATTCGACCAGAAGTAGTCGAGCGTGCGGTTCAGTATGCTGAAGATGCTCATGGTCCATCATTCAAGATATTTTTCTCTCCACAAGGCAAACCGCTTACGCAATATGATGTGAAGCGATTTGCACAAAAACTTCAGGAAGGAAAGCACTTGATGCTGGTAGCGGCACGGTATGAGGGGATGGATGCACGTGTTGAGGAACACTATGCAGATGCTCTGGTATCGGTTGGAGATTTTGTACTTATGGGGGGGGATATCCCTGCCATGATGGTGCTTGAAGGGCTTTTAAGACATATTCCTGGCGTAGTTGGTAGGCAAGAGTCAGTGCAAGAGGATTCATTCACCGGCCCATTTTTTGATTATCCCGAATATACTGCTCCGGTTGTGTGGCATGAGAAGGAGGTGCCTGAAATTGTGAGGTCTGGTGATCATGGTAAATTGAGGGAGTGGCGTCTTGATCAAGCTGCCCGCAAGACGGTGATGAGTCGCTTTGACTGGTTGCGTACGGTGTTAATGCCGCAAGAGTACAAGAAATTAGTCACCAAGCATATTCCGCCACATTATGTTGTCTTAATGCACGATGACGTACTTGTGGGAGGTCGTGAGCCCATTAAGGGTGCCACTTCAGTGACCTCATTAGATATTCATGACATTGCTCGCTCGTCGTGTACCTATGGAATCAAAAATTATTGTATCGTAACACCATTGCTTGATCAGCAGAAAATTGTTCAGCAGCTTATTGATTTTTGGATGCAAGGTGCTGGAGTTACGTATAATGAACATAGGCATCAGTCACTTGAGTCATTCAGATTGTTAAATTCATTTGAGCAGGTGATCGATTTGGTAGAGAAGCAGGAGGGGGAAAAGCCTCTTGTCATTGCTACATCGGCGCGGATGGTTGATCGTGATGTGCTTAAACCAGAGCGTACCATAACCTATCATGATCAGAGTCTTATTTGGCAGCAGGAAAGGCCGGTAATTCTCGTGTTGGGTACAGGGCAAGGTTTAACGCGCGATTTTGTTGCGCAGTGTGATTATTTGCTTGTTCCATTGGAAGGTTTTACTGATTTTAACCATTTATCAGTGCGATCTGCAGCGGCAATCATCCTTGATCGCTGGTTGGGTAGTAATATAAAATTTGTTCGAGAATAATTGGCAGAAGGCACATTTTCACGTATATTAAATCGTATGTGAACATATGAGCTTAAAGATGGCTATAAAACTCTAGAGGAATAATTCCATGAAGGCTAAAGGTCTAACGCGTGAGACGATTTGTCAATTTGGTGTTAAAAAATTGAATTTTCCCAAATTTGGTATAGGTGATACTATAGCAATTTCGCAACGTATTATTGAAGGCGATAAACAACGGTTACAAGTCTTTGAAGGCGATGTGATTGCAATTCGCAATAGTGGCGTAGCAAGTACCTTCACCGTTCGTAAAATAGGTGCAAATTCGGTTGCGGTTGAACGAGTTTTCCCTTATCATTCACCAAAAATTGAGTCAATCAAGTTAGTTCGTCGAGGTAAAGTGTGTCGCGCCAAGTTGTATTATATCAGAGAGCGTGTAGGTAAGGCTGCGCGTGTTACCGAAATGGTGCTAACTAAAGAGCAAAAAGAACAAATGGCGCAAAAAGCTAACCAGTCACAAGCTGTCCTGTAATTATTTTGAGCCTGGGGGCGTTCTATGATTCCTAAAGGAAAACTTTTAAGTTTTTTATTTGGGTGTTTAGTGTTAGCAGGATGCGCAGGTCGAAAAATAAGTAAAAAACATGTGCAAAGTCAGCCAGAAAAGGCTGGCTTTGCTCTTTTTAAAGCTTTTCATGATCAAGAGTCATTAGCCACTGATAATCCTGATGATGATGTGATATCTCGTGTGTTGTCCTCCCCAAGTCAAAAAGAGGCTCGATTGGTTGATGTTCCTATGCCATTGCGTAGTGTGCTACATGATCCTGAATCAGATGATGGATCATTAGTTTTTACTACACCGCTTAATCGAGATGAATTGATTGTCTTTTACCGGCGCGAAATGGAACGCCTGGGATGGGTAGAGCAGATTTGTTTCCTACAGGGGAACCAGATATTTATTTTCAAAAAACCTGATCGCTGGCTTGCCGTGTCATTGCATTCGGCTGAGAGCTCGTTTTGGCGACGAGAAGAAAACACAAAAGTTGTTATCCAACAGGCAAACACATCTATAACCTAGCAACAAAGACACCTACAAGCTTTCTTATGTTGGCAAGGCTGAGAGCACTGAGTTTTTATGCAATGGTGCAGTTGCGTGTTATTGGCGCGTCGATTTTGGAAATAGAAAGGGCGTTGCAACAAGCGACTACTTGCCCCATAGCGCCGGCCGAAATCACCAGCTATCCCATGAGCGGAGCCAAAGATAATACTGGAGACTACCGACAATCCTAGAATGATCGTAAATCTTCTATGTGTAGTGTTCGTATGCATTGCAGATCCCATACCTTCTCTATTTTATTGATTGTTGCGTATTGGTGTGCTTGGTATCTTGTTGGATAATCTGCTCTTCTAGCGCTTTGTTGCGCTCTTTGAGTAAAGCATTTTCGTCTTCTAGTTGTTTGGTGTAATCATTTGATGTTGCGGTGCGGCGCTTTATAGGCACCTCTGTTGTTTTGGATGGGGCGGTTACTTTTACGGTGTCAGCCTTTTTACGTTTTTTGCTTGGTGATTTTACATAGATGACTTCAGTTGGTTCTTCTTCGGTAACGTAGACAACTTCATGATGACGCCCTCTATGCTGACTTTCACTGGCTGCACCAGCAACAGCACCCGTGACGGCTCCGATGCCTAAACCTATGCCAGCGCCCTTACCACCTCCAGCGGCTCCGCCAATCAATCCACCTAAAGCTCCGCCAATAATACCGCCCTTTAAGGCTCGATCGCGAGCAGTTATTGATACAAATGGTAAGCAACTTAACATTGCCAAACTCAATGATATAACGCGTTTCATAATGCAACTCCTTTTTCAAGAACCTACTTGTCTATTATGGATAATAGTAATATTTTTTGAGTTGAAAAAACAACAAAAAAGCGATTAGGCACACAAAGGTAGTGAGGATGCTCTTGTTTTTATTGTAAATATTTTGCCTTGCACGATAATGTGCAATTTTAAGTGAATTTTACCGTATTATTGGGGTATGAGATATTTGGCCAATTGATTAATTTTCCCTGCGCCTAGAAGGAGTACAAGGTCGTTTGGATAGACAGTTGTAGGTAGACTATTTCTTATCTGTAAGAAATCCGGTTCGTAAGGTAGATAGGTAACGCTAAATTTCGGATTCTGGGTCTGTATTGCTTCTACAAGACGTTTACTTGTCACGTGTTCGATAGGTTGTTCACCAGCTGGGTAAATATCAGTGATAATGAGACTATCTATATCGCTGCGTACAAAAGTTTCAATAAAATCATCCCATAGTTTATGAGTACGGTGGTAGCGATGTGGTTGAAAGATGACATGCAGTTTACCCTTGGTGCGACGACATGCAACCTTGAGCGTATTCATGATTTCTTTGGGATGATGTCCATAATCATCGAATAATTCTGCGCCGTTAAAGACGCCGTTGAACGAGAAGCGTCGGGCAATGCCTTTGAAGCAGGTAAGCGCTTGTGCGATAACCGCAAACGGTATTTCGAGATCGAGAGCAACAGCAATTGCAGCGAGGGTGTTTAGCGTATTATGTTGTCCCGGCATTGGTGTGATAATGGTACCAAGTGGCTGTGATTCCCCCTTACGCCATACCGTAAAGGTTGAATGATCTGCTTGAAAATTGATATTTTCTGCCCATATATCAGCACCAAAATTCTGATCGAGTCCATATTTTATCATTTTAATGTGTGGCATGGGTAGTAATGAGCGAACATTTTCATCATCCACGCAGACGAAAGCTTTGCCATAAAAAGGGAGATTTTCAAGAAACTGTCTAAACGTGGTTTTGATGTCATCAAGATCTTTATAGGTCTCAACGTGCTCATAATCTATGTTTGTGACGACAGCAAGCGTTGCTTGTAATTTGAGCAACGAGCGATCACTTTCATCTGCTTCTGCTACAAGGAAATCGCCAGATCCCATACGAGCATTGGTAGAGATGTTTTTAAGGTGTCCCCCGATGATCACCGTAGGATCTTTTTTTGCTTCAATAAGGATATGAGAAATAAGTGAAGTTGTGGTTGTTTTTCCATGAGCTCCTGCGATAGCGATGCTGTACTTGGTGCGCATGAGTTCGGCTAGCATAAGAGCACGTGGGATTGTTGGAATGCCGCGTTGTTGTGCCGCAAGCACCTCGGGGTGGGACGCTTGAATCATTGATGTATATACCAAAATGTCTATCGAATTATCATGGCAATGAGCGGTATTATTGCCTTGATATACGTGGCAGCCATTTTGCATGAGGTCTTGTACGCTTTGCTGTTGAAGATCAATATCACACCCAGAAATAATGTATCCTTGGGTTCTAAGAACGTTGGCGATACCGCTCATGCCGATACCGCCAATGCCAACAAAGTGAACGTGTGTTTTTTTATTGTACATGTGTGTCCGTTATAGCAATTCTCGAAGCTTCAGGAGTTGCTTTTGCAATACCATAATCTGTTCTTCGAGTGATTCAACTGTTGCGTCATGTGGTGATTTGTTGATGTGTGCTGGTTCAAATTTTGTTTGTTCATGGGCTATTACTGATGCGGGGTAATGTTTATCTTTTTCGATAGTGAGTTGTTTCTTTGCGCCAGAGATAGTGAAGCCCTTATCATAAAGAAGTTCTTTAATTCTGAAGAATTTTTTTTCATCTCTTTCGTCGTAGAATCGTTGTCCGCCTTGTGACCGATATGAGTTAATATTGAATTCTTTTTCCCAAAACCTAATTACAAATCGCTCTACACCTAGTTTGGTAGCGAGTTCTCCGATACGAAATTGCTTTTTTCGCATTTTCATACTGTTCCTTTTTTATACTATAATTGAAAATGTTAAGTGTAATATCACACATTGTTATAGCGCATCTTAAGACTTATGTAAAATAGTCGTGCATTTTTACGCTGGACGTTGTGGATATTTTGCGTTGAGGTCGGCATAAAACACCTAGTCTAATCTAGTTACCTCTGCTATCATAAGTTTTATTCGTAATAAATATTTGGCTCAGTAGCTTTTTTGCTTACCGGGCTGTTTGCAGAGCATAGTGCACGTTATCGTGGGAAGGTTGATTTCTATGAATATTAGACAGCTTTTGGTGCCATTTGGTATGGCGTTATTAACAACATGGGCGATTCAGTATTTCTTCTTCGGAAATAAGGATCAGAAATCAATGCAGACGGTGAAATCTGGGCAGTCATTTGTGGCACCAGTTTCATCAGCAGAATATAAGCCTTTAATACGAGAGATAGATTTTATTGATGCAAAGCGCACTACTAAAAAGGAATTAACAACCTTTGAAACACCCTTGGCAACGTATGTGTTTTCATCCGATGGAGCATGCCTACATCGTTTTGAGGTGAAAAGAGAAATAAGTGGTAAAGCAAGTAGTTTAACTACTATTTTCCCCTTACCTGAATCAGAAAAAGAGACGCGTTGCTTTCTGCTAGCGCGTAATGAAAAGACGCCATATTATTATCGATTACTTGATGTGCAAGAAGAAGCGGGATTATCTTCAGTTACGTATGGTTATGATGCAGGTGATATTACGATAATAAAAAAATATACGATTTTTACTGATTCATATCGTGTAGATTTGGAAACAACCGTTGAACCAAAATCGAATAGTCCTGAAACGTTACGTCTTGTTTTTCCTTCTCCATTAATGCCAGATATTATTTCCAGTGAATCGATTCATGGTGTGATCGCAGGAATGCAGGGTAGTCTTCAAAAAATTCCTGTAGGTAAAATTAAGCCTCAGGAAGGATGGTTTGCACCAGTAATTTTTGGCACCGATAGCAAATATTTCGCACATGTCATGATTGCAGACGTACAAGGAATGGTACAGCGCGGCTATTATGCAGATAACCAGCCACGATTAATAAGTTATCTTGAAAGTAAGCCAATTACTGAAAAGGTTGTCTGGAATCTTTCCTTCTATCTTGGACCTAAGGAGTATAGTGCTCTTACTACGGTTGATCAACGACTGGACCAGGTTTTGGACTATTCGGGATGGCTTGCTCCAATTGCTAAGATTGCTCTCGCATTGCTCAACTGGCTCTACGGATATTTAAAAAATTATGGTTGGGCTATTGTAGCGCTTACGGTGCTGATGCGATTATTACTGATTCCGTTTAGTTGGCGAGCTCAAGAAGGCGAAAAAAAAGCTGCTGAGTACAAAAAAAAGCTTCAGTATCTACAACAAAAATATAAGCATGATCCAGAGCTTCTCGCACAAGAAAAAACGGAATTATTCAAAAAACATGGCATGCCAGGATTGTCAGGTTGTCTACCCATGTTAGTGCAAGTTCCTTTATTTTTTGCATTGAATAGAGTGCTTTCGAGTTCTATAGAACTTTATAAGGCTCCTTTTATTGGTTGGATTACCGACTTATCGGCAACCGATCCTTACTACATACTGCCAGCATTGTTGGTAGTGACTATGTTATTACAGGGAGTGCTCATGGATGCGCAAAAACGCTTCATGGTCATTGGGATGGCACTTGTGTTTGGTGCTGTTTCGATCAATTTTGCTTCTGGATTGTGCCTCTATATCCTGGTAAGTACGCTGTTAAGCGTTGGTCAGTCTGCATGGCAACGTCGCAGCTAGGTAAGGAATTGTGATGATGAATGATCTTCCTTCGTTTACTCGTTTACTTAAGCATTTGCAGCAGGTCCCCTATTTAGCTTCTAAGAACTTGTATCGTGTGGCGCTTCATTTTCTTACTATGGATGAAAACAATGTAGAGCAATTTTGTGCGGCATTATTACATGCGAAACATTATTTGCAGCAGTGTGAGGTATGTTGTTGTTGGAAGGAAAAAGACCAAGAATGTTTGTTTTGTAGTTCAACAAAGCGAGACCAATCCATAGTATGTGTAGTTGAGCAGTGGCAAGAAGTTTTTGCGATTGAAAAAACCGGAGGTTACTCTGGCGTGTATCATGTGTTGGGTGGGGCTATATGTCCTCTTGAGGGTATAGGACCAGAAGACTTGGCTATCGATCTACTCATTACGCGGGTAGGAAGTACTAGTATTCAAGAAGTTATTTTGGCCACCAATCAGACGCCAGAAGGTGAGGCGACGGCTGCATATATTGCGAGCAAGCTTAAGAGTTTTCCTGTGAAGATTTCATGTTTGGCACGTGGTGTACCCGTGGGTTCGTCCTTGGAATTTATGGATCGTCTTACGGTATATAAGGCGCTTTCCGAGCGGCGATTGTTTTAATAAGGGAGAAAGTAGGCATGGTAGTTAGGCTACAAGAGCAGAATGTAACCGCATATGCATTACGCATGCGCCAATTGATAGATGATATCAAAGTAGAATATCCGGATGTTACCCGCGGAGCGCTCGTGCTTTTCGGCAATTTTGAAGAAGAACGGTATCTCTTTAGACAAGACAGTTCTTTTTATTATTTTACGGGTATCCAAGAAGCTGGTGCGGTAGCTCTGATTGATCTCAATGGTACTGCAACGTTATTGTTACCGCAGTTGGCAGGAGATAGAGAACATTGGATTTATTCGCCACATCCGTTGGATCAGGAAACCATAAAACAATTTGGTTTTCATGAAGTTGATGTACTTGGGCATCCATGTGCCGGCTATCAGCCACAACCATTTTTTGATAAAGCGCACTATGCTGTTCTTTTAGAGCGCTTGGAGAAGATTATAGATGATGGCGGAACTATTTTCACTATCAAACCATCATCTTCATCTGGATATGTATACCAGCGATTGATACTCGATCGTTTAATGAATTTTCTTCCTCAATTAGTAACATCGTTGATAGACGTTTCTGATATTGTGGCCCAATTGCGGCGATGCAAAGATATGTATGAAATTGAGACACTCTACAGGGCAGTCAATGTTACGATGATGGCTCATGAGGCAGCCGCACGTGTGATTGATGATGAGATCCAGGAATGCAATGTGCAGGCAGCAATAGATTATATTTATGCCTCTTCTGGGGCACAGCATGCGTTTCCTAGTATTGTTGGAAGTGGTAAACGTAGTACCACGTTGCACTATAACGTGAATACTGAAATTATGAAGAGTGGTGATCTTGTTGTTGTTGATATTGGCGCGGAATACCATTACTATGCTGCCGATTTGACCAGAACATATCCAGTGTCAGGAACATTCACCGCACGTCAAAAAGAGATCTATCAAATGGTTCTTGATACTCAAGAATATATAGCGAGTATTGCACAGCCAGGTTATTGGCTTTCATCAAAACAACATGAAGATCGCTCATTAAATCATCTTGCGCGTAAGTTCTTACAAAAATATGGGTATGATAAGTATTTTCCTCATAACATAGGCCATTTTCTGGGATTGGAAGTACATGATGTTGGTGATTACGAAATTCCTCTCCAAGAAGGCGATGTTATTACTATTGAACCGGGGATCTATTTACCGCAGGAAGGGCTCGGTGTACGCATAGAAGACAACTACTGGATTGTTGAAAACGGTAACGTATGTCTGAGTGAAGATCTACCAAAGAAGCCGGATGATCTTGAACGCTTCATGGCGGAAGCCAAAATGGCTGTTACAGAATAACTGGAGCAAAAGGTAGTCTAGTGGTGAGCGCGTTTTTTTCCGGTTCTAACCCAATTAATCAAATCATTTAGATTATAGCCTGTGGCGGTAGTGCCGGCTCCAATAAGAAATTTAAGACCGCCTTGTTTAAGAAGTGCTGATACATGTGGCGAAGTTATACTGTTACTTATGTCTTGTAAGCCAGAATATGCGCATGCAACTCCAGCCACAATAAGAGCAATACGCAATACAGTATTTGTGGTTTGCTCGTGTGTTACCTGTAGGTTATGCGCAACTTCCCCGCTTGCTTGTTTGATGATTTCAGAGAGCTCTTTGGTTGAGGTATGTATAATGCGACTACTGCTCGTTTCTATATTATTTACAAGTTTAGTAGCTTCAGCGGCACCGTGAGTGATTGTTTTTTCACTTGCCTGCTGTGCTGCGGAGATTGTCGATGCAGGAATGTTTTGTATAGTTGCTAAAGTTTCCTGAGAAAATTTTATTTCTCCCTGTGTAAATCCTGCTGGAGGCTGTACTGGAGCGGTATGTATGCTATACGGTTTGCAAATAATCCCCAAGATAAATAGTAAGCAAGTTTTTCTGCATGACATGATTTTTCCTCTAACTATGAGTCTGTTTGATTACATATGCTAGACTTCCAACCGATAGTATGAGCCCAGAAATAATGTGGGTTGCCGAAGAAATTCGTCGTTTTTTTTTGTATAACTTTTTTATGCCATTATTTATCATGGATACTCCCGCAAACATAAGCCCAAGAGCGGCGACAAATTTGCAAAGCTGCATGAGCCGTGCATGTGTCTCGGCATCGAGATGGATGCCCACTTGAGCATTGTTTGCGAAATCCTTGAAGGCTTGATGAAGGGTTTTTTGCGATGCTTCCGTAATATGTGCAACGACATTTGGTATGTAATCGATTACTTCATGCTCCGTAGTCTCATTGCCTACACAGAAGATCATTTGTGTGCTTATAAGTAGGTATAGAGTCGATCGAAATCTGAGCGAGAAATTATTTTTCATGCATCAATCTCCGATTTTTTGTGTTAAGTAGATAAAGGATGAGAAGGCAGACGGATAGCCCAAGCCCAAATGAGAACAGTGCGTTTATCCAAGGAGTTAGTGCGTTATAATATCCTGACACAATGAATGCGCAGCATGATCCGACTATTGCTGGTATGGCGTAAGGAAATTGGGTGACAGCATGATCGACGGGATAAGCGCCCGAGCTTGAAGCTGCCATAATCGTAGTCTCAGAAACTGGTGAGATATGATCACCGCATACTGCGCCAGAGAATATAGCTCCTAATGTAGGTAGCAGAAGAGGAAGCTGGAAGAGTGTGGCAGGGGCTTGTATATGTGCAAATGTCATGAGCATAGGGATTGCGATTGGTAACATGAGCGCAATAGTTCCCCATGCTGATCCAGTCGTGATAGCAGTAATAAGAGAAACGATAAAAAACATGAGTGGAAGTAGGTACATACTGACGGTTCCAAGAAGGAGTGACGCAAGATATGGTCCTGTTTGTAGATCCACGCGAAGAATAGTTCCCAGGCTTGATGCCAGGAAAACCATGACAATGGGTGAATACATGAGTAAAAGACCGCGTTGGATGATTGTCCATACCTCTTTTGAGCCTATGTGTTTACGCCAGAGAGCATCGCCAAATCCAACGATGAGTGTTATGACTCCAGCCATAAAAAGAACAAAGAACGTTTGATTGTTATTTTTAAATGAATCCAGAAGAGAGCGTGTTCCTCCAAAAAGCCAGTAACCACCTGTATATGGTATGCCGACTAAAACCGATCCTACTAATGTTATTAAGGGAACCAAAAGACTTGAAAGCGTTCCTGATTGATCGAAACCTTGGTGTAGAGGGTTGTTGAGCGGTTCTTTGCCACCAAATAAATTTCCCTGTGTTTGAGCAATAGTTTCGTGCTTGTGCATAGGCCCAAACGATATGCGTGATCGTACGATAAACCAAATGGAGCTGATAAGAATGAGTGAATAAAAAATGAATGGTATTGATTTTAGATAAACGAAAAATGGATCAGTAAAAATTTTGATTTGGATATTTTGGGTGGTTGAAATACCGGCCTGTTCAAGTTGTCCAGTAATCATGGCCGCCCAACTTGATATTGGTGCTAGTATGACGAGCGGGCCAGTCATGCTGTGTACGAGATAGGCGAGTTTTGCGCGCGGAATATTAAATTTATCAGTTAATGGTCGCATGACATGTCCCATGGTGAGATTGCTCAGATAATCATCAATAAATAGCGTAAGGGAAAATAGAAGTGATGATGATTCGACCATGCGGCTGGTTTTTAGGTGCTTGGTAAATGTGCGAGAAAACGCTGTAGCGCCGCCTGTTGCATTGAGCAAAGAAATAATGACTCCTATGCAAAGTAGAAAAGAAAAATTGTAAATGGTATCGAGATCGGTTGCTTGAAGTAGAAGTCGTTGCAAGAGAAGATGAGATGCGTCGAGAATGTTAAAATCAGATGCAAGGATGGCTGCGCATATGAGTCCGGCAATGAGTGCCGGAATAAGGCGATGTGTGACTAGGACCACACCTAGAACGATAATGGGAGGTACAATCGCAAACCAAGTATAGAGCATAGAATTCCTTGAACAGTGAGGTTGGATGTTGCTGGTATGAGCAAGTCGATCATGCAGATTGAACCCAAATTAGTATCGATATTTACTACTTTTTGTCAATTGCCTGGTCAGACAAGCATACCTTTTATTTGACCGTGTATTTTTTTTTCTTTACTCTGAAGATAATCCGTTCGTTTTGTTAATAGGTAACTACTAGTAAAAGCCATTATTGTTGGCACATGCAAAGGTTTTATTCATGGACATGAACAAAGTTTTTTATTTAAAGCAAGAGCAGCGCAAACCACAATGGCGTGTTATCGACGCTCAGGGTATGGTTTTGGGTCGTTTGGCCACTGCCGTAGCGGATGTTCTGCGTGGTAAAGATAAGCCATACTATACACCGCATGCTGATGCTGGCGATTATGTGGTGATTATTAACGCAGAAAAAGTTGTTTTGACCGGGAAAAAAATACATACGAAAATTTATCAGCGCTACACTGGTTGGATGGGCGGGCTCAGAGAAACAACTGCGAGAGATTTGCTCCAAAAACATCCGACACATTTGATTGAACTTGCAGTGGCGGGAATGATGCCAAAAAATAAAATACGTCGGCATATTCTGAGAAAATTAAAAGTATATGCAGGTTCTGAACATCCACATCTTGCTCAAGCACCGGAAGCTCAGAAAATAAGTTAGTAAAAACTAACATTAGATAAATGAAGAAAGCGGAATCATATGATTCCGCTTTCTTTGTTAGTTATTTGTTCTGTTATCAGGAATTAAAGAGCTTAAAAGGCAATATGCGTAAAATATCCTTGTAGCTGAGATAAAGTATAAGTACAAGAACCAAAAGCCAGCTTCCGAGATGGATATACTCTTTTATCCGGGTTGGCATAGGTTTTCCTATAACAGCTTCAATGGTATAAAAGAGTGCCTGGCCGCCATCAAGAATAGGTAATGGCAAGAGATTAAGGATAGCAAGGTTGATACTGATGATTGCCAGAAAGACAAGAAAGATACGAAATCCCTTACCAGCTCCTTTGGCGGTTGCTGAGATGAGCATGACAGGGCCAGCCATCTGACTTACGTCCCGTTTGCCGAAAATATACTTAAATGCGCCAAAGGTATGAGATATGATAGTATTTGTATAGTTGATGCCGCGCTGTATTGATTCCCATAGTGGAAGCCCGGGTGTTTGGACTATGGTGAACATAATGCCAAGTGACCCAATCGAGGTGCCAAGAAAATCTTTGGTATCAAGGGTAACTGGCAGACTGAGGTGCGTCCCATTACGTCGAATGTTCAGCGTTACTTGTTGATTGGCATGGGGCTTTATTAGGGCGATAAGTTTGCTTACGTCATTTTCTACAGAAGTATTATTTACCGCAGTGATCTCATCGCCTGGTTGTAACTGAAATTTTTCCGCGGCGGATCCTGGGGCAATACTTTCTATAACTGGTTTTGCATTTGCCGGATACATGATTTCTGATTTTGGTAAGCCGATCATAAAAATGAGTGCAAAAGCTAAATAGGCAAACAAAAGATTAAAAAGAATGCCGCCTCCCATGACCAGCATTTTTTGCCAATAAGGCTTAATGGCAAACGAAGAGTGATCGACGCTGAGAGCTTCTTGTTGATCGCCTTGGCCAATTTCGGCCGATCCAGCTATTTCGACGTACCCTCCTAGGGGTATTGCTGAGAGTGCAAACGTTGTTTCGCCAATTTTTTTCTTAATAATACGAGGGCCGAATCCTATAGAGAATGAAGGAGTTCGAATCCGGAACAGTTTACAAAAAACAAAATGACCAAGCTCGTGAAAGCCGATCAAGAAACCTATTCCAAATAATCCGACTCCTAGGTAGAATACACGTAGTGGGACGGTCAAAATATACTCATAAATGCTTGCAATAAACGCCATGTAACGACTCCTTGAGGTGATACGCTATTCTTGTAGCAAAAAATTTCACAATTGCTTTTTATTTGAGTAAACTAATACCAATAGTGCTACATAACGTAGCATGCGTAGCTTCTTAAGTCCATTATTCTATCGCTCTGATGAAAGAGTTTTCTCTATTTGGTAAGTAATGCCAAAAGGGTTTTTCCAAATTTGTATTTTATGGTTTGTGTAGCCTTGAAAAAATTATCAAAAGAGGTAAAATACACGTAGGCTTCGTGTCATTTTGCCCGTCGTGTAGCTTAAGAATAGTTGATTGGCGCTTTTGTAATAAATTTTAACCATATATTTTCGGGAATTTTTTAATATGCCTACGGTTAACCAACTTGCTCGTTCGCCGAGAACGCGAACTAAATACAAGTCTAAGAGTCCTGCTCTCAAAGGAGGCCCTCAAGCTCGTGGAGTTTGTGTGCGCGTCTTTACACAAACACCGAAAAAGCCAAACTCAGCTTTGCGTAAAGTTGCACGTGTAAAGCTTTCCACCGGCATAGAAGTGACTGCTTATATTCCAGGTGAAGGCCACAATTTGCAAGAGCACTCAGTTGTGCTCGTGCGTGGTGGTAGAGTGAAGGACTTGCCAGGTGTTAAATATCATATCATTCGAGGCGCCCTTGATGCTGCTGGGGTAGAAAAAAGAAGACAGGCGCGCTCATTATATGGCGCAAAGCGTCCAAAACAGTAAATACAGGAAGGTAAGAATTTATGCCAAGGCGTAAAGCGGTAAGCTTTAAAAGAGATATAGGTGTTGACCGTATTTATGGTTCTGGTTTAATCCAGAAATTTATCAATGTGATTATGGAGCGCGGCAAGAAGAATGTTGCGCGTGGTATTGTGTACGGTGCAATTGATATTCTTATCAAAAAAAATAACGGTGACAAAGACAAAGCGCTTGATGTTTTTTTCAAGGCCTTTGATCAGATTATTCCTTCTGTAGAGGTTCGCCCGCGTCGTGTTGGCGGCAGTGTGTATCAGATTCCAACTGAAGTTCCAACTGATCGAGCTCGTTCTTTGGCGATGCGTTGGATCATAAGCTCCGCACAAGGTCGTGGTAATAAAACCATGGCAGAGCGATTGGCATATGAGTTGCTTGATGCGAGTGAAGGTCGTGGCAGTGCATTCAAGAAGAAAATCGATGTTCATAGAATGGCAGAGGCCAATCGGGCATTCTCCCATTATGCTTGGTAGTGGTAAGGGGCATAATGAGTTACAATTTAGAAAAATATAGAAATATAGGTATTGCGGCACACATTGATGCCGGAAAAACAACGGTTAGTGAAAGAATTCTCTTTTATACCGGAGTAACCCACAAAATTGGTGAAGTCCATGAAGGTGGGGCTACTATGGACTGGATGGAGCAGGAAAAAGAACGTGGTATCACGATTCAGTCCGCTGCTACAACCTGTTACTGGAAAGATTATCAAATTAATCTTATTGATACCCCAGGTCACGTAGATTTTACCATCGAAGTTGAACGTTCATTGCGTGTGCTTGATGGTGTAGTTGGGGTTTTTTGTGGTGTTGCAGGTGTTCAGCCACAATCAGAAACGGTGTGGCGTCAGGCAGATCGATACAAGGTTCCGAGAATTTTGTTTGTCAACAAGCTTGATAGGACTGGTGCTGATTATTTTCGCGTTGTTGATGACGTGAATAAAAAATTAAATGCCCGTGCCGTTGCAATGCAAATTCCTGTTGGTATGTCCGAAGAATTTAAAGCGATCATCGATGTTTTGACTGGTAAAATGGCGACCTTTAGCGAAGAGAATATGGGCGCTATTGTTACCTGGCATGATGCTCCAGCAGAATATGCCGATCGCATTAAGATGATGCGAGCAAAAATTGTTGAGGCAGCATGTGATTTTAGTGATGATCTTGCTGAAAAATTTCTGAATGAAGAAGAAATTTCTGTGCCCGAAATTAAGGCGGCATTGCGCAAAGGCGTTATCGATCGCAAGATTACATTAGCTTTTTGCGGAACCGCCTTTAAAAATAAGGGTGTCCAATTGCTTCTTGATGCAGTAATTGATTATCTTCCGTCTCCTTTAGATGTTCCTGCTGTAGAGGGTGTTGATCCTAGAACAAATGCCCCACTTATCAGAAAAACTGATGTTTCTGAACCTTTCTGCGCCCTTGTCTTTAAAATTATGACTGATCCTTTTGTGGGAGCTGTTACTTTTGTGCGTGTGTATTCAGGTGAATTACAGGCCGGTTCATACGTTATCAATGTGCGTACTGAGAAAAAAGAGCGGGTAAGTCGTTTGGTTAAAATGCACGCGAATAAACGTGAAGAGATTCCTGTCGTGCATGCAGGAGATATTGCGGCTATTGTTGGTTTTAAAGATGCTATAACCGGTGATACTATTGCCGAAGAAGGAAAGCTTATTCTTCTCGAACGAATTAGGCTTCCTAACTCGGTGATTTCTGCTTCGGTAGAGCCAAAAAGTAAGGCCGATTACGAAAAAATGGGCATAGCTTTGCGCAAAATGATGCAGGAAGATCCGTCATTTACCTTTTCCTACAATGAGGAAACCGGCCAAACGACCATTAGTGGAATGGGTGAGTTGCACCTAGAAATTATCGTGGATCGATTGAAGCGTGAACACAAGGTTGAGGTTGTACAGGGTAAAGTACAAGTTGCCTATAAAGAGACGATACAAGCATTGGCAGACGTTGAAGGTAAGTTCGTGCGTCAATCCGGTGGTCGGGGTCAGTATGGCCATGTTTGGATTAAGTTTGAGCCTCGTGAACGCGGTGCGGGTTTTGAATTTGTGAACGGCATTGTGGGAGGAACGATTCCAAAAGAATATATTCCTGCTGTTCAAAAGGGCCTTGAAGAAGCATTGACCTCTGGAATTCTTGGTGGATATCCGGTAGTTGACGTTAAGGCAACCCTATATGATGGTTCTTATCACGATGTTGACTCCTCTGAAGTTGCCTTTAAAGTTGCAGCATCTATGGCGTTTAAATCTGGGATGGCAAAGGGTAATCCAGTTCTTCTCGAGCCTATCATGAAAGTTGAGGTAGACACGCCAGAAGAGCATATGGGTGAAGTCATGGGAGACTTAAATGCTCGCAGAGGTCGTATTCTTGGAATGGAAAATAAGCATGACAAGCAAGTCATTACGGCAGAGGTTCCTCTTGGAGAGATGTTTGGTTACGCTACTGAATTGCGCTCTATGACCAAAGGACGTGCAAGTTATTCCATGGAATTCGAATGTTATCGCGAAGTGCCGCGAAATGTACAAGAGGCATTAGTAGCCAAGAAATAATATAGTAAATAATTGTTTATTTAAGTTGTTGGGAGACTGAAAAATGTCACGAAGTGTGTATGAGCGCAAAAAGCCTCATGTTAATATAGGTACCATCGGTCACGTTGATCATGGTAAGACTACGTTGACCGCAGCGATTACGAGCACTCTAGCAAAAGAGGGACTCGCTCAAGCTAAGGGTTACGATCAAATTGACAATGCTCCTGAAGAAAAGGCGCGTGGGATTACTATTTCCACTTCTCACGTAGAGTATGAAACCAAAAATCGTCACTATGCTCACGTTGATTGCCCTGGTCACGCAGACTATGTCAAAAATATGATAACTGGTGCTGCGCAGATGGATGGTGCAATTCTTGTAGTATCTGCTTCAGATGGCCCAATGCCACAAACGCGAGAACATATCGTGTTGGCACGAAACGTAGGTGTTCCAGCGTTGGTTGTGTTCTTGAACAAGGTCGACATGGTTGATGATCAAGAGATGGTTGACATGGTCGAAGAAGAAATTCGTGAATTGTTGAGTAAGTATGATTTCCCTGGTGATAAGATACCGGTTATCAGAGGCTCTGCGCTTAAGGCTCTTGAAGGTGATTCGAGTGAAATAGGAACGCAAGCAATTCAAAAATTAATGGAAGCTGTTGATAACTATATTCCACTACCAGCCCGTGAAATCGATAAGCCGTTCTTGATGCCAATTGAAGGTGTATTTTCTATTTCTGGTCGCGGTACTGTTGCTACTGGTAGAATTGAACGTGGTGTCGTAAAGACAGGCGAAGAAGTTGAACTCGTTGGTTTTGGTAAGGTGCTTAAGAGTACGGTTACCGGCGTTGAAATGTTTAGAAAAACATTAAATGAAGGTCAAGCTGGCGATAACGTTGGTCTTTTGTTGCGTGGTGTAAAGAAAGAAGATATTGAACGTGGTATGGTTGCAGCTAAGCCGGGTTCAATTACACCTCATAAAAAATTCAAGTGTCAAGTTTATATCTTATCCAAAGAAGAAGGTGGTCGACATTCGCCATTCTTTAACGGATACAAGCCACAATTCTATTTCAGAACGACTGATGTTACCGGTGTGGTGACACTGGAAGCTGGTCGCGAAATGGTTATGCCAGGAGATAACGTAAATCTTAATGTAGAATTGATTGCGCCTATCGCCATGGAAAAAGACTTGCGTTTTGCAATCCGTGAAGGTGGAAGAACCGTTGGTTCTGGTGTTGTAACCGAAATTATCGAATAAATAGGATTAGGCGATCGATGAAAAAGCAAAAAATACGTTTGACTTTGAAATCATACGATCATCAATTGTTGGATAAAGCGGTAAAGCAAATAGCGTTGACGGTGAAAAGAACAGGCTCTCAAGTAGTTGGGCCTGTTCCGCTCCCGAATAAAAAACGTTGTTTTACGGTACTTCGCTCTCCTCATATTGATAAAAAGTCAAGAGAACAATTTGAATTAACTACACATAGACGCATATTGGATATTGTTTCTCCATCAGACCAAACAATGGATGCCTTGATGAAATTAAATATTTCGTCGGGTGTTGATGTTGAAATTCGATAACGGGAGTCATTCGGATGATTACAGGATTATGGGGCAAGAAAATAGGAATGACCCAATTGTTTAATGAGGAAAGAGTTGTTCCAGTTACAGCTGTAGAGTTTTCTGGTTGGCACGTTACCGGGATTAAGACTCAAGTGCGTGATGGGTATGATGCAATTCAAGTTGGACTGTTGCGTAAGCGTTTTTCCAATGTTCCGTTCTCGTTAGATTGGTTAAAAAAACCAAATAAACATTTTATATTTATACGAGAAATCAAAATATCAGCAGAAGCATCAGCCATTGAGATTGGCCAATCGGCAAATGCATTTATTTCTCAGTTTGCTGAAGGGCAGAACGTTGATGTTGTTGGGATAACTAAAGGTTGTGGTTTTGCGGGTGTGGTACGGCGTCATGGCTTTACAGGAGCTCGAGCAAGCCATGGTTCTAAAATGGGTAAGCGGACCGGATCTTTGAGCTTTATGCGTTCTCAGGGTAGAGTTATAAAAGGTAAAAAAATGCCGGGTCATCTTGGGACAGTGCAGCGTACTACCAAGAATTTGTCCATTGTTAAAGTCGAAGCAGATTCGTCAGTTGTATTCATCAAGGGTTCCATTTCTGGAAAATCTGGGTCACTTGTATTCGTTCGCAAGGCATAGGTGAATTATGAGCAATCAAAAAACAATAGATACACGTGATGTTGCTGCAAATTTAATAACGCTCGATGAGCTTGGCTTTGAGCCAATGCGAGTTCCAGTATGTGAAGTTGGTTTTTCTACCTATATTCGTGCCTTGAAACAGAATTGGCGGCAGGGAACGCTCGGATGCAAAACGCGTAGCGAAGTGAATCGTACCAATAAAAAACCTTGGAAGCAAAAGGGTACGGGTCGTGCTCGTGCTGGATCAGCTCGCTCTCCATTGTGGAGAGGTGGTGGGATTATTTTTGGACCTCAACCTCGTATACGGGAGCTCGAAGTTACCAAAAAAGTGAAAAAGAGAGTGTTGGGTGATTTGATGCGTGAGTTTGCGCATAATAATCGCATTGTTTGTTTAGATTGGTACATGACAGGCAATGAGCCAAAAACATCAAGAGCATATGAAGCCTTGGTGACTTCACGATTGCAAGACAAGAAAATCAATGTATTTGTTTCTATGGATGATTTTGTAACTCAAGCATCGTTTGCGAATATTCCAACGGTGAAGCTTATGTTATTTGATCAAGCCAATGCTTTTGATCTTGCAAATGCCGAATATTGGGTCTTTTTCAAGAAAGATTTTGGTGTATTTAAAGAAATGGTATCCAAATGGATTTAACGATTTACGACATAATTAAGGGCCCTGTTATAACAGATAAGGCATTTAAGCTCAATAAGAAGCTTAAAAAATTGGTTATTAAAGTGCATTCAAATGCCAATAAACCCCTTGTCAAAGAGGCTTTAGAAAAGTTATTTAACGTTAAAGTTGATAAAGTAAGCGTCATAGTACGTAAAGGTAAAACAACCTCTTTCAAGAGGATTCTCTCTCATAAGCCTTTAACAAAAAAGGCTATTGTTACCTTAAAAGAAGGTTACGATATTGATATGTTTGATCAATCTCAAACAACGGTATCTTCAGCGGAAGATGCAATGCATAGAGATTGATGATCTCAGCAAAGGATTAAAGGTATAGCATGGCTATTGTAAGTAGAAGACCTCGAAACGCATCTCTGCGGTTTCAACAATTTGTTGAAACTTCAGATTTGAGCAAAGGCAAGCCAGAGAAAAGCCTGGTGAGCAGTTTAAAGCGCAAAGGTGGTCGTAACGCGTATGGAAGAATAACGGTTCGTCATCGTGGTGGTGGCGCCGCAAAAAAATACCGTATTATTGATTTCAGTCGTTCTGAACGTAATGTTACTGGGCATGTTGCATCGGTTGAATATGACCCTAATCGCAACGTGCGTATCGGACTTATTGTGTATAACAATGGTAGCAAGCGGTATATGTTAATGCCAGATGGTTTAGGTATTGGTAGCTCTGTCTATGCAGGGCTTGATGCTGAAGCAAAGGTTGGCAATAGCTTGCCGTTGCGCAATATTCCGGTTGGCTTTATGTTGCATAATGTTGAAGTAACCCCTAGCTCAGGCGGAACATTTGCTCGCAGTGCTGGTACTTCCGTGCAACTGATGGCGAAGACCGAAGAGCATGCTACGCTAAAAATGCCTTCTGGTGAAATTCGTATGGTCTTGTTGGACTGTTGGGCGACCGTAGGTGTTTTAGGGAATGCTGATTACAAGAATATTAATTGGGGTAAGGCTGGTCGTACGCGTCACAGAGGGATTCGTCCGACTGTTCGTGGTATGGCAATGAACCCGGTGGACCATCCTCATGGTGGGGGTGAGGGCCGATCTAAATCAGGGTCGCACCCAATGACGCCGTGGGGCAAAGGTTGTAAGGGTACACGAACGCGGACGCGCCAAAGTACTTTGATCTTAAAGCGCCGTAAATAATTAATGAGGATAGATAAATATGGCTAGATCGACGAGTAAGGGGCCTTATGTTGATCCCTCGCTGATGGCAAAAGTGAATAAAGTTAGAGAATCAGGTAAAAGAGAAGTGATCAAAACATGGTCCAGAAGAAGTATGGTAATACCTGAATTCGTAGGACTTACGATTGCTGTTCATAATGGGAAAAAACATGTATCTGTTTTTATTACAGAAAACATGGTTGGACATTATCTTGGTGAGTTTGCTCCAACAAGAACATTTAGAGCTCACAGCGGGCAGAAATAGAGATTAAAGTTTGCAGATATGCAATGATTAATGTACATTATATTCAATAAGTTAATGGCTTAGTTTAAGGTGTTACATGCAGGAAAATCAAAGGAATAAGTACGTTGCTTATACACGCTACGTTCATTATTCGCCTTATAAACTGAGGCCTTACGCAGATGTTATTCGCGGAAAAAATGTGGTTTATGCTCTTAATTGGCTTGCCACTTCTGCGACGCAACGCGTTAAGCCTGTACAAAAAACGTTAGAATCAGCGGTCGCGAATGCCAAACATTTAGGCAATATTTCTGCAGATCAGCTGATTGTCAAAGAGATTCGTGTTGATCAGGGTCCTATGTTCCGTTATTTTAAACCTGGAGCAATGGGACGTGCTAATGTATATCGTAAAAGATTTAGCCACATTAGCATTATATTGGAACCAGTTCGTAACCAAAAAGAGGTCTAAGGTGGGTCAAAAAGTACATCCAGTAGGATTTCGTTTAGGCATTTATCGCGATTGGCTTGCTCGTTGGTTTGCACGAGATTCTTATGGTAAACAGATCATAGAAGATTTGAAAATCCGACGTTTTATCAATGCGTCTTTGAGCAAGGCAGATATTGCTCGTGTTGAAATAGAAAAAGCGGGAAACAATATCAGAGTTATCCTATTTTCGGGTAGACCAGGAGCAATTATCGGCAAGAAGGGGCAAGAAATAGATGCCTTGCGTAATGCGCTGATAAAAGAATTAAATAACAAGTATAATGTTGAAATATCGGTTCAAGAAGTTAAAAATCCGTTGCTGGACGCTATGTTGGTTGCAAAAAATATAGCAGAGCAACTTGAAGGTCGTGTTGGGTTCAAAAGAGCAATGAAAAAAGCAGCGACCGAGACTATGCGCGCAGGTGCCAAGGGGATTAAAATTTGTTGTTCAGGTCGTTTGGGTGGCGCCGAAATAGCACGCTCTGAATGGACTAGGGTTGGATCGATCCCATTACATACATTGCGTTCTGATGTTGATTATGCTTTGGCAGAGGCTCAAACTACTTACGGTGTAATTGGTGTCAAGGTATGGATTTGCAGAGGCGAGTATCAGCATAGTTAACCAGGATAAGATGAAAGATAAACAATATGTTGATGCCAAAAAAGACTAAATATAGAAAAATGCAACGGGGCACTATGTCCGGGCGCTCCAAGGGTGCTCGTACGATGGAATTTGGAGAATACGCGATTGTTGCTCTTGAGCCGAAATGGCTTACTGCTCAGCAAATTGAAGCAATGCGTGTAACGGTGTCTCGTCGACTAAAAAAAGTTGGTCGGATGTTTTTGCGTGTATTTCCGGATAAGCCTATAACCAAAAAACCTGCTGAGACACGTATGGGTAAAGGTAAGGGAAATCCAGAGGCTTGGGTTGCTGTTATAAAAAGAGATCGCATTATCTGCGAGATCGCTGATGTTGATGAGATAACAGCACGCGAGATTTTCAAGCAAGCCGCATATAAATTGCCCATGAAAACCAAATTCATCAAAAAGGATACACAGGGGCTTTCCGCCTAATAGTAGGGGAATGTTGGTGTGTATCAAAGATAAGAGTTTAGATTTATGAAAAGAATAAAAGAAAATGAAGAGCTTCGTGGATTATCGGCATCTGAGTTGCGCGAAAAGCTCGATGGATTACGTAGAATGCGTTTTAGTCTTCAATTGAATTCCGCAACAGCGCATGTTAAGGATTATTCGCAATTCAAGAAGATAAAAAAGAGTATAGCTCGTGTTTTGACATTACTTCATGAATTGTAATGTTATGTACGCGATGATTGCTATGCTTACTATTTATTCATAGCGTGTAGAAGGTATACATGGAAAAGACACAAAAGAATTCAACACGGATTCATCTAGGAACGGTTATATCCGATGCAATGGATAAAACGGTAGTCGTTGCTGAAGATAGAACCTATCGGCATCCAGCATTTGGCAAGGTTATGCGTGCAACAAAGAGATATAAAGTACACGATGAATCTGAGCAAGCACAAGTAGGCGATCTCGTCGAATTTTGCGAAGGGCGTCCTGTATCAAAAACTAAATATATGTATCTGACTCGTGTTGTTAAACCCGGCTCTGTGTAATTCGAACGAGGTGTTAGATGATTCGTAAACAGACGTATTTAGAAGTTGCAGACAATTCTGGGGCGCGGAGTTTGCAGTGTATTCACGTTATGGGGAGTACTCACAAACAATCTGCTATGGTTGGTGATTTAATTGTATGTGCAGTGAAGAGCGCAGTTCCAGGGGGACAGGTAAAAAAGGGAGATGTTGTAAAGGCCGTAATCGTTCGAACAAAAAAAGAGGTTCGTCGAGAAGATGGAAGTTACATTCGTTTTGGTGAAAATGCTGCGGTTATTGTTAAAGAACAAGATTTGCAAGAGCCTTTAGCTTCCCGTATTTTTGGCCCTATTGCACGTGAATTACGTGGTCGTGGATATACAAAAATTATATCGTTGGCTCCAGAAGTTTTATAGGAATAGTTGGTATGTCTCGAGTTAAAAAAAATGATCAAGTTGTCGTTCTATCAGGGAAAGACAAGGGGAAGAGAGGAACGGTCTTACAAGTTGTTCCTGATGTAAACAAGGTAGTAGTGCAGGGCATTGGTGTTGTTGTAAAGCATGTGAAGCGGCGTAAACAAGGAGATATTGCAGGGATAAAGAGAGAAGAAGGCTTAATTCCGCTCTCAAAGGTAATGCCAATTTGTTCTTCTTGTAATAAGCCATGCCGTATTAGAGCAAAAAGTGTTGATGATAGCGGGAAAAAGTCGCGTGCATGTCATCGATGTTCAGCTATTCTGTAAGTAATTGGGGATTAAATATGAATAGAGCGCGTTTAGAAGAATTGTATCATACGACTATTCGGTCTCAATTGCTGAGTGATTTGGAGCTGAACAATATCATGGAAGTTCCGAAGATTTCTAAAATTGTTCTGAATGTTGGATCTAAAGATGCTGTGGCAGATAGCAAGGTTTTGCAAATAGCTGCTGATGTGCTTGCAAAGATATCTGGACAAGCACCAGTAAGAACATTAGCAAAAAAATCAATTGCTGGTTTTAAGTTGCGCGAGGGTGTAGCAATTGGAACTATGGTAACGCTACGTGGTCGGAAGATGTATGAATTTTTAGATCGTCTTATCAATTTGGCGCTTCCTCGTGTTCGTGATTTTCAGGGTGTATCCACTAAATTTGATGGTAGAGGAAATTATAATCTTGGTATTAAAGAATGGATTATTTTTCCTGAAATCGAGTACAGCGTTGGCGATAAAGTATACGGTTTGAATATAACAATTCAAACCAGCGCTAAAAGCGATAAGCATGGATTCGAGTTGTTAAAGAAGTTTGGTATGCCATTCCGTAAAGCATAAAGCAAGGTGATTGAGATATGGCTAGAAAAGCGATGATAGAAAAGTCAAAAAGGGTGCCGAAGTTCTCCGTGAGGGCTCATAATAGATGTGAGCTATGTGGTAGGGCGCGAGGATACATGCGTATTTTTATGATGTGTCGATTGTGCTTCAGAAAAAATGCCCTCAATGGTTTGCTTCCAGGCGTGAAAAAAACAAGTTGGTAATTATTTTGTAGAGGAAGGATAGCAATGTCAGTTGATGCTATCGGCAATTTTTTAACTATCATTAGAAACGGTGTAATGGCATCGAAGTCTTTTGTAGTGGCCCCTTATTCTAAAATGAATTGGAATTTAGCACAAATTCTTAGAGATGAGGGATTTATTCAAAGTGTAGTAGTGGCTGATGCAAACGCACTACGTCGAGAAATTAAAATTTTGTTGAAATATGTTGATGGCGAATCAGCGATTCATGAAATTACCCGTATTAGTAAACCCGGGTGTCGCCATTATTCATCGATTAAACAAGTTAAGCCAGTTATTGATGGGCTTGGTGTTTCTATTTTGTCCACAAATCGTGGCGTTATTACACATAAGAAAGCAAAGCAGCTCAATGTTGGCGGTGAAGTCGTATGCACCGTTTGGTAAAAGCTAAGGTATAGACATGTCAAAGATTGGAAGAAAGCCCATAAACGTTCGTGGTGTACAAGTCTCTGTAGCAGGTCAAAAAGTGACATACAAAGGAACTAGCGCAGCCGGAGTGTATGAATTACCGGAAACATTAAAAGCAGAAGTCAAAGATTCTGTTCTATTTATTCAGCCATCATCCCATGGTGCTCGTTCAAAAGAGATTAATAGAATTTGGGGGTTGCATAGAGCGTTGTTGTCTAATTGTGTTCAAGGAAGCAGAGCTCCCTTTGAACAACAGCTTGAGATCGTTGGATTAGGTTTTAAAGCAGCTGTTTCCGGAAAGAAAATACAGTTTTCTTTAGGTTATAGTCATAAGATTGATTTTATACTACCTGAAGGGGTTTCTGCTGAAACGGATAAAACAGGCCAATTGTTGACTTTAAGATCGCCAAATAGGGCTCAAATAGGTCAGGCTTGTAGCAATATTAAGGCATTGAGACCACCTGAGCCTTATAAGGGTACGGGTGTTAAGTTGAAGACGGAAATAATTTTCCGTAAGGCTGGTAAGACTAAATCATCCTGATAGAGTTTAAAGGAAATCAATCGTGTCAGTACAAAAAAAGATTATAAAGAAGGCAGAGCGTAGAGCTTGCAGAACGCGAGCTAAAATTAAAGCTTGTTCGAATTTGCTGCGAGTTTCTGTCTTTCGTAGCTTGAATCATATTTATGCGCAGATCATTGATGATGTTGCTGGTAAAACAATATCAAGTTGCTCATCATTGGGCATGAAGACGGTTGCTGGTGATAAAAAAGCGGTTGCGCATGCCGTTGGCATTGAACTTGCAAAAAGAGCGCAAGAAAAGGGAGTAACTACTGCGGTATTTGACCGTGGAAGTTTTCTTTACCATGGGCGCGTTAAAGCATTGGCAGAAGGTCTACGCGAAGGCGGGCTTAATATCTAGAAAATGACTATTTAGTTGGGATTTTATAATGGCAGATCATAAAGAAAATTTCGTAGATAATGTAGTGAATCTTGCCCGTGTGACCAAAGTAACTAAGGGTGGGAAGCGTTTCTCCTTTGCGGCGTTAGTTGTTTCTGGCAATAAAGAGGGTAGGATTGGAATTGCTCTTGGCAAAAGTCGCGAGGTTTCTCAGGCAATAGCAAAGGCAACCAATCGTGCTAGAAAAAGAATGATTGCTGTTGCTTTACGCGGGGATACAATTCCCTATGATATTGAAGGTCGTCATGGTTCAAGTCGTGTGATTATTCGCGCTGCTTCCAAGGGAACGGGTGTAATTGCCGGCGGTGCAGTCCGTGCGATTATGGAAGCAGTTGGCATAAAAGATGTTCTTGCGAAATCACTGGGATCCTCAAATCAACAGAATGTAGCAAAAGCTACGTTAAATGCCCTTGCAAAATTGCGATCTGCTGAAAGAATTGCTCTATTACGTGGCAAAACTGTTAAGCAACTGGTAAAGGATGAAAATGCTTAAATTAGATACATTATCAGCTTTGGTAAAAAAGAAAAAGCGTATTGGTCGCGGTGGCGATCGCGGTGGTACATCTGGCCGAGGACATAAGGGACAAAGAGCTCGCACTAGTGGTAATGCTGGAATAGCATTTGAGGGTGGCCAAATGCCACTTATTCGTCGTATTCCAAAAAGAGGATTTAATAATGCTAGATTCCAAGGTGAAGTAAGAGTTATTAATCTCGAGCAACTTAATAATTCTTTTGAGTCAGGGGCTACGGTTAACAAGGAAGTACTGCTTGAAAAAGGAATCATTAAGGGGAACAGAAAAATTTCTCTCAAAATTTTGGGAAAAGGTGATTTAAGTAAAAAACTTATAGTTTTTGCGGATGCCTTTAGTGAAGCGGCAATTGCAGCTATTAAAAATGTCGGTGGTGAGGTACATATAATACAGGAGAGTTGAGCCTGTGGTTTTACTAAAAAATTTTATTAACATTTTTTTTGTTCCAGAGTTAAGAAAAAAGTTATTTTTTACTTTGGGCGTTCTAATTGTATATCGTTTGGGTAGTCATATACCTGTGGTAGGTGTTGATGTTGCTGCCTTGAAAAATTTACTTGATCAAACAACGGGCCTTGGGGGGTTGCTTGGTTATTTAGATTTATTTTCGGGTGGTGCCTTGCAACATTGTACCCTGTTTGCATTGGGGATCATGCCATATATTACCGCATCTATCACCATGCAAATGCTTGGTGTTGCTGTTCCATATCTTGAGCAATTGCTTAAGGAGGGAGAGTATGGCAGAAAAGTTGTGAATCAATATACGCGGTATCTTGCATTAATTGTGAGTGTAGGACAAAGTTTTGGCTTTGCACTTTTACTCGAACGTCAAGGGCTTGTATTGCAGCCTGGCTGGGGTTTCCGCATCATGCTGGTTTTACTCTTATCTGTTAGCGCGCTTTTTGTGATGTGGTTAAGTGAGCAAATATCATTGTTTGGTCTTGGAAATGGTAGTTCGATGATTATTGCAGCAGGTATTATAGCCAATTTTCCTAGTTACTTCATCAAGACATGGTATCACGTTCAACAAGGGCATATGGAGTTGCCGGTTGCTTTACTTATAGTTGCCATTTTCATAGTAATAACGGCATGTATCGTATTTCTTGAAAAAGGTGAAAGAAAAATTCCCGTTCAATATTCGCGTAGAATAGTTGGGCATCGAATTTATGGTGGGCAAAGTAGCTATATTCCATTTAAAATTAACACTGTTGGAGTTATGCCGGTTATTTTTGCCAATTCAGTACTCAATATGCCCATGTTTATTGCGGCTATGCTTGCTGGAAGATTTGCATTTTTTAAATGGCTTTCAGAGAGTCTTTCTTCAACAGGCATGTTGTATAATGTAGTTGAATTTTGTTTAATTATATTCTTTTCATTTTTTTACACGGCACTGGTCTATAATCCTGAAGAATTGGCTGAAAATATTAGAAAAAGCGGTGGTTTCATACCTGGTATTAGGCCTGGTAAAAAAACGGCTGAGTTTTTCTACTATATTCTTACTCGAGTCGGCTTAATAGGTGCTATATATCTTGCAACATTGGCGTTGTTTCCTAACATTATGCGTATGTTGATTAGTATGCCATTCGTGATTGGAGGAACCTCGCTTCTTATCGTAGTTGGGGTATCTTTGGATACTGCGGCGCAAATTGAGTCATACCTTATTGAGCATAGATACGAAGGATTTTTGACATCGGGACGACTAAGGGGCAGGAGTTCGCGTTGAAAGAAGAAAAATCTATTTATGTTTTTATGGGGCCACCAGGTTCTGGTAAAGGGTCGCTTGCGAAGCTCTGTATTAAAAAATTCGGATGGTACCAACTGTCAACTGGGAATCTGTGTCGAGAACATATCGAACAGCGTACTGAGATAGGTAAACAAATAGATTTTGCCATAAAATCTGGTAAACTAATTTCGGATAGTCTCGTAGTGACTATGGTTCGAGAATGGCTTATTGAGATCTTTGATGTGACTACAGGAATTATTCTTGATGGTTTCCCAAGAACCGTTGCGCAGGCGGAAGCGCTTGATGCTTTGATAGCTACTACGTTTGACTCTGTCAATCTGAAACTGGTTAAGTTAGTAGTGCCCAACGAAGAGATTGTAGATCGGCTTTCCGGTAGGTATATTTGCAGAAATAATCGTTGTCAGGCTGTTTATTCATTAAGAATCAATTCGGTACTGAGACCTAGAATCGGTTTGGCTTGTGATGAATGCTCGGATGGGTTGGTTCGTAGGAGCGATGATGAGGCAGAATCAGTTCGTGAGCGTTTGAAAATCTATTATGCGCATGAACAAGATCTAGTGAATTATTATCGCAAACAACAGCATGATATTGCACAGGTTGATGGTACACATTCGTTAGATCGAGTTTTTGAGAGTTTTGAGTATTTAATAAATCATCGCATGATTACATGATTACTATTAAAAATAAAGCCGCTATAGCCAAAATGGAAGAGGCTGGAAAGCGCCTAGCTACAATTTTTGATAAACTTCCTTCTATTATCGAAGTTGGTTTATCGACGCTCGCTATTGACGCCTGGATAGAGGAGAGGCAGCGGCAGTATGGCCTTGTCTCTAAGTCAAAAGGCTATAAGGGCTATAAATATGTAAGCTGCATTTCGGTGAACGATGAGGTCGTTCATGGTGTGCCGTCGGTTGCTAAGAAGCTACAAGTCGGAGACTTGGTTAAAGTTGACGTATGTGCTGCTTGGAATGGTTATTGTGCCGATATGGCAAGAATGTATTTTGTGGAGAATGCTGCCCCAAGATCACAGCAGTTTGTTGAAGCAGCTCAAAGATCGCTTAATCAAGGCATAGCTAAAGCATATGCTGGTAATAGGCTTTCTGATATTTCTTATGCTATTCAGAGTGAAATTGAGGCCTCCAGTTATGGGATAGTACGTGATTTTGCAGGGCATGGTATAGGAAAAATGATGCATGAAGATCCGGAAATTCTCAATTTCGGACAGCCGGGCCATGGTCCCATATTAAGACCGGGCATGGCATTGGCGCTTGAACCGATGATAACGATGGGGAGTCATAAGATTGTTGTTCTTGATGATGGATGGACTGCAAAAACAGTAGATGGCAGTTTGGCGGCACATATAGAGGATACAGTAATTATTACTGATGCAGAGCCTAAGATAATAACGAGACCTGGAACTTAACAGAGTGTGGATATGAAAAATAAAGAAGATGTGATACGTATCGATGGCATTGTCAAAGAAACGTTGCCTAACGCGATGTTTCGCGTAGAAATAGAAGGCGGACACGAAGTTTTGGGACATGTTTCTGGGAAGATGCGTATGAACTATATTCGAATTTTGCCTGGAGATAAGGTTGCTTTAGAGTTGTCGCCTTATGATCTGACCCGTGGAAGAATTGTGTTGAGATACAAAAATTAAAAATCAGTCGAGGATTTGTTTTTATGAAAGTAAGAACGTCAGTGAAAAAAATATGCAATGACTGTCATATCATTAAGCGTGATAGGGTTGTTCGTGTTATTTGTAAGAAGCACCCAAAGCATAAACAGCGTCAAGGTTAAAATTAAATAAGGATTGGTATGGCCGCTAGAATAGAAGGCGTGATGCTTCCACAACAAAAAAGAGTTGAATATGGGCTTACTTACCTATATGGTGTTGGCCTTACAACGTCGAGAGCTGTATTGGAGAAGGCTGGTGTAAATTTTGATACGCGATGCAAGGATCTTACTGAACAGGAGCTTACAGCGATTCAAAAAGAACTTAGTCACTATGTTACTGAAGGTGAATTGCGTAAACGTGTTGCACTAGATATTCGCCGTTTGCAAGAAATCGGTTCTTACCGTGGATTGCGTCACAAAAAAGGACTGCCAGTGCGTGGGCAACGTACCAAAACGAATGCTCGTACTCGTAAAGGTCCTCGCAAAGCAGGTGGCGCAATTGCACTTAAGAAAAAAGTAACCAAAAAATAATAGCTGACTACAAGGTATTTTTAGCCGAGTGTGAAGGATAGAATGGCTTACAAAAAGACAAAAAAAGTCAAAAGACAAGTGGATTCAGTTATCGCACATGTCAAATCATCATTTAATAATACTCTCGTGACAATTACCACTATGGATGGAGATGTATTGTTGTCAGGAAGCGCTGGTAGATTGGGATTTAAAGGGTCGCGTAAAGGTACGCCATTTGCAGCATCGCAAATTAGCACCAACTTGGCTCGTGATATGGCTACTATGGGCGTAAAGAATGTTGAGGTCAATCTACAAGGTCCTGGTGCAGGAAGAGACTCCGTGGTTCGTTCGCTGCAAGCTTCCGGCCTCAATGTTACGGTGCTGCGTGATGTGACTCCATTGCCACATAATGGTTGCCGTGCTCCTAAAAAACGTCGCGTATAACAAATAGTAGAGATCAAAGAGATAAGGGTACCATGACCAAGAAATCAGTAAGTACTGCTCCGCAATCTTCCAAACGTACACATGCGCAGCAGAAAGAAGAATCAAGCAAGCCAACTCGCAAGATGTCCGAGTATGGTAAACAATTGTATGAAAAACAAAAAGTAAAAGAAATGTACGGAATGCGTGAAAAACAATTCCGTCGTTTCTTTTCCATCGCAGCCCGCAAAAAGGGAGCAACTGGTGAAACATTGCTCAGTCTTTTGGAGCGTCGTTTAGATAATGTAGTATTCCGGCTAAAGCTCGCAACTACGAGAGCACAAGCTCGTCAAGTTATTTCTCATGGACATGTGAATGTTAATGGGAAAAAAGTGCATACTGCATCATATCTTGTTGAAGTAAATGATATTGTTTCATTGAAGCCAGCTGTTTTTGATAAACAAGTTTTTGTTAATCAAGTTATTAACAAAAGACTTGCCACAGCAGCAAAAGTTCCAGAGTGGTTGGAGTTGAACAAAGCAGAATACAAGGGACAAGTGTTACGTTATCCTGTGCGTTCTGACATTCAAGCGCCAATCGAAGAACACTTGATTGTAGAATTGTATTCTAAGTAATACCAGTAGGTATCCACGTATATATTTTATTGTGGTGGTTATTATCCAGGAGACTCAATGAGAATGAGTAAAAGGGAATATAAAGTTTTGACTATTCCTCGGTTGAGTTGGCAAAAAGAATCGCTGACCGAAAACTATGGCGAATTAATTGCCCAGCCGCTAGAACCGGGTTTTGGTATTACTCTAGGCAATGCCTTGCGTCGTACATTACTAGGAGCTGTTGAAGGTTCCGCTGTTACTTCGGTGATTATCAAAGGTATCAATAATGAGTTTTCCTCGATTCCCGGAGTAATTGAGGATGCGATGCAGCTGGTATTGAATATCAAAGAAATCGTGGTTCGCAATAAAGAAGGGCGCCCGGGGAAAATGTATCTAAAAATCTCCGGACAAACGATTGCCCGTGTTGGAGATATCAAGACGGATAACCATTTAGAGCTCGTGAATACTGATCATGTCCTAGCTCATGTTTCTCAGGATGGTGAACTCGACATTGAATTTTTCGTGGAACCAGGTAGAGGGTATCAAGCAGCGCAGTGGCCAATTGGGAAGGCGTTACAAGAAGATAATAGAATTTACATTGACGCGATGTTTTCACCTATTAAAAAAGTCACCTTTGATGTTGAAAAAACACGTGTTGGTAAAGAAATCGATTATGATAAGTTGATTTTGAGAATTCATACTGATGGTTCTGAAAATCCTGTCGATGTCGTACATTATGCAGTGTCTGTTTTACGCACACAGCTTGAGCATTTCTTGGTGAGTGCAGAAATTCCATTTAATGAGATTTCAGCGGTATCGCAGGAGATTGTTGCAAGTGAACCAGTTGAAGAGCAAGTTGGACTGAAAGGGCTTTCAGTTGATTTATTGCTTAAGCCAATTGAAGAATTAGAGCTCTCAGTGCGCGCACATAATTGCTTAATTAACGCCGGTGTAAAGCGCATCCTAGATTTGGTTAATTTGAGTGATGATGATGTTCTGAAGATTAAAAATTTTGGGCGCAAATCTCTCAACGAAGTCAAAGATAGTATGAAAGCTTTCGGTCTATCATTTGGCATGAATATCAAAGAATCGGACCTGAAGAGAGCTCTCAAAGATAAAGAAGAATAAAAGAGGTACAAGAATCATGATACATCAGAATGGTAGAAAAAAGTTAAATCTTAAATATCCGCATCGCCAAGCATTGTTGCGCAATCAAGTTATACACCTGATCACCTATGGTCACTTGGTAACCACTAAGGCTCGTGCAAAGGAAACACAACGTTTAGCCGAACGCTTAGTAACATTGGCGAGAGAAGGCAACCATTTCAATGTGGTGCGTCGTGTTAAGGCTATGTTACCTTATAAGCAAGAAGCGATTGACTCTTTGTTTAAAGAAATTGCTCCGCGCTATGTTGGCCGTCAGGGTGGTTATACTCGTGTCATTCCTATGGGAAAACGTATTAGTGATACAGCGATCATGGCGCGTTTAGAGTGGGTTTTATAGTAGTATAAGAGGCGAATTAGATGGTGGATGGCATGCATATCATTGAAAAAATTCAAGAAGTCCTTGTGGAAATCGAGCCTATGATTGCTTCTCACAGCGGTAAGATTCAGTTTGTAAAATTTGAAGATGATATTGTATTCGTCCGACTTGAAGGCGCATGTGCTACCTGCCCGGCTTCCTTATACACATTGACTTGTGGCATTGAGGATCGTCTACGCAAGGATTTTCCTGACATCAAGGGTGTGTTACCAGTCATAGACTGATTCACAAACTATACAAGCGCTTTGTCATTCCAACGCATATAAAAGAATGAATATAACAAAAACCCCGTTTTCATACGGGGTTTTTTATTGCCTCAGAGGATTGGATAAAAGCAATCAATCTTATAGGTGATTCGGTAGCATTTCTAATTTTTAGGGGACATAGCATAACAAAGCTTCCTACCGGAGGTAGCTCATACAAATGAGCTACATTTTCTATCAGTATCTTATTTTGTTCTAGCCATAATTGATGAATCTGAAATCCATTGTTAGGCAAGTCTGGTGAAAGCGTATCAATTCCTAGTGCGTATACATTTCTTTGTACGAGTAGGTTTGCTGCATCAAGAGATATTGAGGGGAAGACGAGGTTGTTTCGGTATTTTTCAGGCTCAGACCAAAAACGTTCCCAGCCGCTTTTGATCATAACGCATGAATCTTGCGGAATCGTACCGTATTTATTTTCGAAGGCTATGATGTCGCGTTGCGTTACAAGGTAATTCTCACGAGCCGCCTGTTTGGATACATCAATCACAATACAAGGCATGCACAAATTTTGAATAGGCAAATCATGTATAGCGGGGGCGCCTGGAATACAATGGCTTGGTGCATCTATATGGGTTCCAATACCTGCATTCATTGAAAAATTCATCATACGGAATTTTACGGAACTGTCGCATTCCTGATAATCAAGAGTTGTGTGTTGTGTAAAGCCACAACTGCCATTCCATGTGCTTACATGTTCGTCGATGGTATGCGTTAAGTCGATGAGCTTATAGGGAAAAATCATACAGCTTCCTTAATCTATTCATTCTTGCTCTATGATTCGCACCATGCTTCCTCGCGGCATTTTTTCAACCACAAAATGAACCGGGAAATTGTCTTTCATAGAGGTTAGATGTGATACGATGATCACTTTAGAGAAATCATGTTGAATTTTATAGATTGCGTCCATAATATGTGCAAGTCCTTCTTCGTCTTGTGAGCCGAATCCTTCATCAATGATCAATGTTTGTAGTGATGTTCCTGCGCGACGAGCAAGTAGTTTTGATATGGCAATCCTCAATGCAAAATCAATGCGAAATGCTTCTCCACCAGAGAATAATTCGTATGGTCGTATGCCAGCTGCATCGGAAATTTTAATGTCGAGAGTTTCTTTGGTCCCGCCTTTTTTAAGATCACGCAGTGATTCAATAATAATATGTGCTTGATTATTGGTTAGTTTTGCGAGCAGGCTATTGGCTTCAAATTCTATCTCTGGTAAAGATTGTTCAATGAGTAATGCCTGAACACCATCTTTGCTCGTTGCTTGTGCTATCGCCTGGTAATCTTCTATAAGAGTACAGGATTCAACTATCTGCTGCTTATTGAGATCAAATTCTTTTTTGATGTTCTCAAGACGCTTATATTCCAATTCGAGGCTACCTTTGCAAAGCAACAGCTCTTCTTTTTGATCATGTAATTTTCTAAGTTCCTCAGTTTCAAAATGATATTTCTGTTCCAATATGCTCAGATGATGAGCCAATTCAGAAAGATCTGTTAATGCTTGTTGTAGATTAAGGCGTTCTTGTTTTAACGTCTTGAGCTGAGCGCACAAGGTGAAAACTTCTTGCTTGCGTGCATCTTGTAAAGCTATCTGTTGTTGCATGTGTGCTGCATGTGCAATAGCAGTTTTGAGTTCATCAAGTTGGAGTTGGACACGTTGGTGCTGTTCTTGATCGTAAGTATTCTGAGTCAGATGTTGCTCTGCTGTATGAAGAGCGGATTGCGTCTGTTGATAAGTTTGATGCTGTGCAAGCAATTGAGTGTAATTATTTTGTGCGGAGTCGAGAGGTATTTCGGCTTGCGCAAGATCATGTAATGCGATTGCTTCTTCCTGTTTGAGCGCATTGATAGTTCCTTGTGTAGCTGTGAGCTCTTGTTGCAAGGCAGTAAGCTTTTTTTGGTGTTCTTCAATGCGATATAGACGTTGTTGATCGTCTTCATGGTGTCTGCGTATATCTTGAATATGGTTATTCTGCTGAATGAGCAAGTCTTTAAGTCGCGCAACAAGTGCGGTCAGCCTCTGTAAGCGATGTTGCAAAAAACGCTCTTGCGTATGAAATTTTTGCTGCAGAAATTTTTTGCGTGATGCAGATAAATTTTGTTCGCAGAGGGGACAACTAGGGTTGTGGTCATCATGAGAAAGTTTCTTTTTTTGCTGGAGTAGCTCTAGCTCATTGGTTATCCATATCCCTTGCGACCGATAATGATGGTAAAAGCTTTTTCTTTTTTCAAATTGTTGTTCGATTTTGGATACATCTTGACCATTAATATGTTCTGGCATAACGGGAGATTGATCTTTTTTCAGCGCAAGAGCAGCTTGTTCTAATGCATGCGATGTGGTGTCATGAAGTTGTTGAGTTTGTTTCAATTGTGCCGCGATACGTTCGCAATTGAAGCGCAATCTATCGCGGATAGTGCGTTGTTCGAGCAACTTCTGTTGATGCGTTTCAAAAAATTGTCGTTCAATTGTGTGAAGTTGATTCTTGTACTGTAGAATTTCTTCTTTATCTTTGAGATTAGTTTGTAGCGCGTGTTGATGCTGTGCGAGGGCCGTAAGCAATTCTTTTTTCTGCAATTCAAGATCAGCACTTTGTGTATGGTGATGTCGATAACGATTAACTTCGCGCCAAAGCGATCGCACTGCCATAAGTTGCGTGCGCGCTTGATGTTCTTGTGTTGCCACGTGTTCGAGCTTAAGTATTATCATGTCAGACTGTTTTTGTTGCTCGCGCGCGGAGGTCAATTCCTTTGATAGAAGATCAAGAGTTGTTTTTTGGTTAAGTTCAAGCAAATTGAGTTTATCAAGATTGGCAAAAACTTCTTGGCGACGCAGCGAAAGATCGTATTGTTTTTGGAGTTCGGTAGTTAATTTTTCTTGATAAAAATTTAAGGTGGTATTGTGGGTGGTCAACTCTCGTACTCGTTCCATTGCTTGTTTGCGAACCGCTTCGTATTCTTGTAACCCTAAGATAGCGGCTAAAATTTCTTTACGTTCTTTGGGAGATTTAGTTGAAAATTCGTGAGATTGTCCTTGGCGTAGAAATGCTGAGTTAATGAAGGAATCATAACTGAGTCGCAAAGTGTTCTCTATGATTTCTTGTGTTGCACGAATGGTTTTTCCGCTGAGAGGTATCCATGATGCTTCAGTGTCTTGTATAGTACCGAATTCAAGATTTGTATATGGTTTTCCGTAGGTTAATGCAAACTCACGCTTCACGCGATAATTAGTGTTATTGCACCAAAAATCGAAAATAACCATCATGTGGGTTTGGCCGAGGTGTAGAAGGCCGTGGTCGGGTTTAGTTGTTCCTGAAATTTTGCGGGCTTGTCCCCAAAGTGCCCAGGTTATTGCGTCTAAGAGTGCAGATTTTCCATGGCCATTTTTTCCTGAAAGGCAGATAAGTGGATAGGGGCCAAAATGAATGGATTGAACCTCTGGGCCATAGCTTAGGAAGTTTTTTATACGCAATTGAATTGGTATCATAATTCACTACTATTTTTTGATAAAAAGAATGTTAATACGATATGTTTCGTTTATGAATATTCGCCAAACTCACCAAAATATTTATGCTAAAAACATGTTCTGTAAGTATGAACAAAGGATAATTGTATGCATGATACCATATTTAGAATGTATGATATACGCGGTAAAGTTGGTACCGAGTTGCTCATACCCCAAACCTACGATTTAATACGCGCATTAGCAGTTTACCTTGTCGAAAAACAGCCAATGCTCAAAACCGTAGTGGTTGGTATGGATGGCCGCACGCATTCGCCATTGATTAAAGATGAAGTATGTAAAGCATTGCTGGATAGTGGTTTAGATGTAGTATTTCTGGGTATTTGTCATTCTCCTCTTATGTATTTTTCACTGCGCTCGCTCCCTGTTGATGCTGGAATTATGATTACCGCATCACATAATCCCAAAGAATATAATGGTTTTAAGGTTTGTTTGGGTACGGAGTCACTGTGGGGGGCAGCGTTTCAGGAAATAAAACAGTTATACAAGCAAAGGGTTTCATTATTTGCCAAAGTTAAGGGCGTTTATCGTGAAGAATGCATAATACCGCGTTATGTGCACTATTTAGCACGATGTTTTCCTCAGTTAGTAGGTATGTCATTGCCAATGGTATTCGATTGCGGTAATGGTGCTACCGGAGTCGTTATTCCTGACCTCATTAAAATAATGCTGTGGAAAAATGCTCGAGCCCTTTGCGCAGAAGTTGATGGCTCGTATCCAAACCATGATGCGGATCCTGTAGTTGATGAAAATATGCGTGATGTAAAGAAAGCATTGCAGGAAACCGATGCGGTGGTAGGCATAGGATTTGATGGAGACGGTGATCGTATGGCCGCAATGACCAAACAAGGGTATCTTGTTGCCGGCGACCAGATGCTCGCATTGCTGAGTGCCTCGCATATACGGCAGTATCCTGGCGCGACAATTGTGTGCGATATCAAGAGCTCATCAGTATTATTGGATGTCATTGAACAACAGGGCGGTCGAGCCGTGTTATCGCCATCTGGCCACTCACTTATTAAAAGAGCGATGAAGCAATGTGACGCGAAAATTGGTGGTGAGTTAAGCGGCCATTTCTTTTTTTCTGATCACTATTTTGGTTATGATGATGGTGTTTATGCTGCGCTCAGATTGTTATCGCTATTGCAGGAACAACAAACGACTCTGCATAATCTTGTGAGCAGGTTACCTGCCAAAGTGAGTTCTCCTGAATTTCGGTTAGCATGCGATGAGGAGAAAAAGCACGAAATCATCAGTGCTGTGCGAGTAGCGCTCGCATTACGTTCAGATGTGCAACTGAATACGATTGATGGAGTTCGAGCTACCTTCCCGATTGGAATGGGAATCCTGAGGGCATCTAATACTCAGCCGATGCTGAGCATGCGCTTTGAGGCAGATACGAGATATGATTTGCAGGAATTGAAAAAAGTGTTTATTGAAGCGATGGCACCCTATTTAGGTGAATCGTTGCTACAAAAAGAATTGCTGGAGCGGTGTGAAGGAAGTGGTACGTGAGGGATATAGGTCTTCATTTACGTTTAAAAAGTTCGCTTGTTGATTTGGTGCATACGGCCTACGAGCTACAGATACCGATTTTTCAGTGTTTTCTCATATCGCCATCTGGCTTTCTGCTGAGTCCATCAGAAGAAGAAATTGTTCAAATATATCCAAAGATGCAGTCATTTGCACAACGCTACTTACATGCTTCTTATTGGAGTAATCTAGCAAGTGTGCGTCACACTAAACATCGTGTTCTGATGAAAGAATTAGATCTTGCGCGGCGTTTAGGTTTTACTCATCTGGTTATGCATCCAGGCTCGGCAAAAGGCGCATTAAATCAGAAAGAAGGGATTGATGCGGTTGCGCGTATTCTTAATACATTATTACAGCACGAAACTGAAGTTAAATTGGTGTTGGAGAATGTAGCGCATGGTAATATGTCGGTGGGAGGCAATCTCCAGGATTTTAAACTATTACTTGAAAAAATAGATAAGCCGGAACATATCGCTTTTTGTATTGATACCGCACATGCTTATTCCTATGGTTATGACCTTTCCAGTAAAGACGGAATGGAGCGCTTTATCCATGAAATTCAGACAACTATCTCGATCCAGAAAATTGCATTGATACATCTAAATGACACCTATGACAGTCTTGGATCAAAGCGTGATCGGCATGCTGCTCCCGGGGATGGCAAAATAGGCGAAGATGCTCTACGGCATTTGGTTTTGGATACTCGCCTTCGGGGGATTCCGCTATTGCTGGAGCCGCCAGAGTTGAATCAAGAAGAATTATGGGTGCTCAAACAAAATATTATGCAGTGGCATAATGAGTAACTGAGGAGAGTAGCGTTATGAAGCTGCGTATAGCCATCAATGGTTTTGGAAGAATTGGTCGCAATTTTTTGCGCGTTGTACTGGCCGATGCGTATGCCAGAGAAAAGCTCGACATAGTGGCCATTAATATTGGACCAAGTGATCCAGCCATGCTTGCGCATCTTTTTAAATACGACACGTTAATGGGCACGTTCTCGGGTGATGTTTCTTATGGCCAGGGAACGTTGATTATTAATGGTATGCATGTGGCTATAGTGGCTGAAAGAGATCCTCAGCGCATCTCGTGGGGCCAATTCTCAATCGACTGGGTAGTTGATGCTTCGGGTAAATTTACTTATCGAGAAGGAGCACAGTTTCATCTCAATGCAGGTGCACGATATGTTTTAATCACCGCGCCAGCAAAAGATGAAGATATAACTATTATCCCTGGCGTGAATGCTCACGAATATAATCCCAACATACATCGCATTGTTTCTCTGGGCAGCTGTACCACGAATGCCGTGGTACCAATGCTTAAAGTGCTGCATGAGGCTTTTCAGATAGTAACCGGTTTTATGACGACGGTGCATGCATATACCAACGATCAAGTACTGCTTGATGTTGCACACAAGGATCCACGGCGTGCACGAGCAGCTGCTCTTAATATTGTTCCTACTACGACAGGTGCGATGAAGGTGTTAGACAAGGTGTATCCACCTCTTGCCGGAAAGATTGGTGGTTCGGCACTTCGTGTACCAGTGGGTAAAGGTTCTCTTGTCGATATAACCGTGATGGTAACCACGCCGTGTTCGCGTGATGTGATCAATGAAGCATTTTTGAAAGCTGCACAGAACAAAGACTTGCGCAGTATTGTAGGGGTGAGCTCTGAGCCGCTGGTGTCCTCTGATTATGACGGGATCGAATATTCGGTCGTGATAGATACTCTATTGACCGATGTTCGGGGTATGTGCATAAAGGTATTCGGGTGGTACGACAATGAATGGGGTTATAGCGTACGGCTAAAAGATTTTCTTATGTCTGTTGCATCATAAAAAGCGAGATGTAGCAATGTATTTCATTTCGCGTCATACAAAATATTAAAAAAAAATAATTTTTCATGTTGACATTTTTGGCTCATCGTAGTTTGATCTGAACAATCAATTCTTCACGTGAATAGAGAGATCAATAAGCAGTAGCGTATTAACCCCAATAAGCAGTAAAGGGATTACGATGATGTCTCTTGGTGAATCGATTGCGTGGGCAGTCTGTATGTTTCTGGTTCCTGTTGCGTATAGTAGCATGGATCTGGTTTCTTCGTGGCAAATAGAAGCATATCCTATGCTCTAGTCGCTACGGATGCGTGGGTAGTAAGAAAAGTACGTGGGTCATAGAATTGTTGAGCTACAATGTCTATGACCTTATGTTTTTTTAGAGAACCAATCTCCGCGTGAGCGAGCATTAACTAAAAAATTTTTGTGTATACGCTAGCGCTCTTCCGAGGAAATAGCCTGAAAATAAAGAATCTATGATGGATTTAGTGGCAAGAAGTGTAAAAGGTAATATAGCCACGGTTGCACAGAGATAACCGAAAGCATATTGAATCGCGAAGTAAACAAGAAAAAGAATGAGTGTAGTGTAGGTTCCTGGTATTTGTACTGAAAGTTTCTCTTTAATAATCGCGACCTTAGTTTTAAGCCCAAGAACGTAGCCCAATCCACAACCAATGAGTAGTGCAATAATGGCGATTATGATGAGCGAGTGGTATCCGGTGAAAAAAGATTTGTATTTCAGGCCGATGAAGATGAGGGGGATGATAAAGAGTTGTGGGAGATAAACAATCCGCTCTCTGGTCGCTTTGATGCCGATAATGATGAGATATGCTAATATGCCCCACACCCATAATGGTGTTTCTCGAATAGTGTTAAACACGTTTTGTATACATAAACTATCCATAGAATTATTTCCATTCACGCATGAGAGGTTTTTTTGACAGAAATAGATAAACAACCTAATTTTACTTCACAAGAAGTGAAAAAATCTTTATTGTATACTCTACATGTTAATGGAACTTCTTTGATTTTTCAATATGGGCCCATAGCTCAGCGGTGAGAGCAATCGGCTCATAACCGAGAGGTCCCAGGTTCAAATCCTGGTGGGCCCACCATATTGAAATGAATAATCACGGTTTCTAAAAGCGCAAAGGAGCTCATGGTAGAGAATCCATTTACCGCCTTCATAGATCTAGTTACCTATGATGCAGCACTGAGAGCCCTTCAACAAAAACGCTTGTCACTTATATCGGAACAGAATCATATACAATCCACATTGTCTTTATTAGAGCGAAATACTGTGCTTGCGAAAGCACGATCAGCTGATTTACGAAAAGAAGTTGATAAGCTTGAGCGTGAGCTTCATGAGTTAGATGCGCAATTATCTGATAAACAGCATCGATTAAATCTGGTCAATACGCCAAAAGAATATATGTCGCTTCAGCAGGAGATAGAGATCCTTGAACAGAATAAGCGGAATGCTGATGATGCGCTTCTTACACTCTGGAGTGCTTTTGAACAGCAGCAAGAATTTGATCAGCAGCGTGAAAAATCTGAATCTATAGAACGAGCCGTAGCTGAAACAAAGCTCAGGGAGCTGCAGCAAATTCTCGTCGATCTTGAGCAAGAAATAGAAAAAAAACAACGCTTGCGTGTAGAGAAAGAGGCTAAGACTCCTGATGCATGGCGTGAAAAATATGCAATGATGTTAACGCGCATTGAAAATCCAGTAGTGTCGGTGGAAAATGCAAGTTGCAGCGCGTGTTTTTATCCAATCTCTCAGCAAGATCTTGCAGCTCTCATGCGACACAAACTACTTGAATGTAAGGGATGCTATCGCATCTTATATTATCTCTAACCCACTGTGATATCATGAAACAATTATCCTTCTTAGAACATGTAGAAACATCATCGAATGAGTGTGCTTCGCTTGCAGGCGCACACTGGAAAGTATTTATTGATGGTGCGTCGCGGAATAATCCTGGACCAGCAGGTGCGGGTATTTTTATTATGAAAGAACACGCGCCCATGGTAAAACAGGGATTTTATCTTGGTCTTAAAACTAATAATCAGGCCGAATATTATGCGTTGTTGTTGGGACTTTTCTTAGTGCAACCTATGTTGTGTTCACGTGATACCGTATTAATTATATCTGACTCACAATTGCTCGTTAGACAATTACAGGGAGCTTATCGAGTAAAACATGCGGATCTTGTACCACTTCATCGTATTGCGCGCCACGTGATGAGTTTTATGAATATTGATGTGATGCATGTGTTGCGGGAAGATAATAAAATTGCTGATAAACTTGCCAATCAAGGCATTGATCAAAAAAACGAGATTCCTCAAGATTTTCTTATATGGCAAAAAAAATATGCATAATCAATGGTGTTTACTTGTAGTTGTATTTGGTCTCTTGGGCTTCCATGAGCCGCTCCTCGGTAGAAAAAAAAACAAGCGTGTAGATCCGCCAATTACCAGTGAACAACTACCAGTACAACAGGAATGTATTGTCGATTTTCCGGAGTGTGATCAGATTAAAGAAAAGGCATACCACATTCGAGTCCTTTTAAGTGAGCAGTTGCTTGATGTTGATAAAGCTTCGTGGTGTTGGGAGTTCAAAAGCTCTACGGGTTTCTTTCTTGCAGATAGTGTAACCGGTAGCAAGCGCATGAAAAGTGCACAGATGAAGTTGCGAATCTCCGCGAAGGAAGGTTTTTTTTACATCAATGATAAAAAAGTACAACAAAAAGAATTTTTATTAAAAGCGCAAGATGGACACATTTCGTTTCAAGATAGAGCGTATGGAGGAAGCTTCTTCTTGACCATAAATGATAAGCGAAATCGTTGTTACCTCATCAATATGGTCGATCTCGAGGAATATGTGTGCTCAGTTCTCAAAAGTGAGGGATGGCCCGGATGGCCACTGGAGATGAATAAAGTACTCGCTATTACTTCACGAACGTACGCGTTAGCGATGATGCAAGGAGCGCGAGATAACAAGCGCATATATGATTTGAAAAGTACCAATGCACATCAAACGTATCATGGCGCCCATGCTCAACAAATATTAAAAAAGGCTGTTGATGCCACTAAAGGATTGTTTGTAGGCTATCAGGGCAATCCTATCATTGCCATGTTTGATATTTGTTGTGGTGGTGTAGTGCCTGCGCATATCGAAGGGTTTGATTTTGGCCGAGCTCCCTATTTGGCACGGGATTATGCATGTACTTATTGTAAGGATTGTAGTTCGTATCATTGGAGTTTTTCCCTCGGTAAATCTGATTTAATTGCACATCTTCAAAAAGACTATCCGCAGCTTACGACGTTGCGAGAATTCAAAATTACCAAAAAGGATAAGGCGGGGCTTGTTTGTGAAGCGCGTGCCAAAGGAGTGCGTACCACGTTGGCATTGACTGGTAGAAAGCTGTATTCCTTGTTTAAGGAAATTAAAAGTTATTGTTTTGGCGTACAAAAAAAGGGAAACGCTATTATCTTTTCTGGTCGTGGATTTGGCCATCACATCGGATTGTGTCAATGGGGTGCTCGCGCGATGGTACGTGATGGATGGGACTACCGTAATATCTTGGCCTATTATTATCCTGGCACAAAGCTGATGAAATTAGGATAAAGATAAGGGTAAATTATCAAAAACAGCTTTGACTTTGATATCTTTTTCCTCTACACTTTTGATGTCTTTGATAGATAGGGGCGGTTAGCTCAGTTGGTAGAGCATCAGTCTTACAAACTGGGGGTCACAGGTTCGAGTCCTGTACCGCCCACCAGTTTTTAACAACTACGAGTGAGTTGTTGAGAACGAATGATTTTGACATATCACAAATTTGGATTCCTCGGTAGCTCAGTTGGTAGAGCAAACGACTGTTAATCGTTGGGTCGCAGGTTCGAGTCCTGCCCGAGGAGCCATCGATTTTGGAGCTGTAGCTCAGTTTGGTTAGAGCGTCCGCCTGTCACGCGGAAGGTCGCGAGTTCGAGTCTCGTCAGCTCCGCCACTTTTTTAAAAAGTGGTTTTACATGATTTCTATCACATTATTTTATATGGATTAATGAATGGTATGCTTTGGGTCTGACGATAGTGGGCGCCTGGAGATTATTTGAACTTTACAATAGTGGCCTTTTTGACGATACTAATCATATCAAGACTTTTATATTAGTGATTTAATCCTTGTAAGGAGTTTTCTCGTGAAACCAGATATTCATCCAGAACTTCATGAATTGACCGTGATGTGCACGTGCGGTAGCGTTTTTAAAACCCGTTCAACAGCAGCAAACCTTAAGACGACTTTATGTTCACGTTGCCACCCATTCTATACTGGTGCGCAGAAGTTTGTTGATACTGCTGGTAGAATCGAAAAATTCACCAAAAAATATAAAAAATAAACAGTAATTGTTTTTCGGTTTTGATGTGAGGCTCTTATAAATATGGCTGATCAATGGCAAGAAATTCAGGCGCGGCACGATGAGATTATAATTAAGCTTACTGATACATCTTTAGATGGTCCTGAACGTGCAGCACTACAGAAAGAACTCTCGCAATTGACCACCATTTTAAATAAACAGCGTGAAATTAAGACTTTAGAGCAGTCCATGCAAGAAATCAAAGCTCAGGCGGCAGAATTTGCCGATCCTGAGCTTTTGCAATTATATCAAGATGAATTGCAGGAAGTGCAGTATAAAATAGATGCGCGCAAGCATGATCTTGAAAATAGTATGTTTCCGCCAGATGTTCATGATAATCGCTCAGTATTTCTTGAAGTTCGAGCAGGCACGGGGGGGCAGGAGGCAGCACTCTTTGCGGCTGATCTGGCTAAGATGTACACCAATTATGCTTTGCGGCAAGGGTGGAAAGTTGTTGTTGACAGTATAAGTGGTACGGACTTGGGAGGTTTCCGGGAAGTGGTATTGCACATTGAGGGTAAAGATGTGTATGGCCATTTAAAATGGGAATCAGGGGTTCATCGTGTACAGCGTGTTCCTGCTACCGAAACGCAAGGCCGCGTTCATACCTCTACCGCGACAGTTGCCGTGTTGCCTGAAGCCGAAGAAGTTGATGTGCAGATCAATCCCTCTGATTTGCGTATAGACACCTTCCGTGCGGGTGGTGCTGGTGGACAGCACGTCAATATGACCGATTCAGCCGTTCGGATCACCCATCTACCAACAGGGGTGGTTGTTTCTTGTCAGGATGAGCGTTCACAGCATAAAAATAAAGCAAAAGCCATGAAAATGCTTCAAGCGCGTATTCTTGCTGCACAGGTAGAAAAAGCCCATGCTGAAATGAGTAAGATTCGTAAAGATCAAGTGGGTACTGGCCAGCGTGCAGAAAAAGTGCGGACCTACAATTATCCTCAAAACCGCATCACTGATCATCAAGTTGATGTCAGCCTTAAAAAATTAGATATGGTAATGCTTGGTGCGCTTGATGAAATTGTCCAAGCATTACGTGAAAAGGATCGTGCCGATAGGCAGCAAGTCTCGTTTCTTGAGCGTATCAAGGCTCGTTTGTAAGACTTTTCTTAAGCGTTAAGTTATCTTCATAAGTTCCCATTAAGTTCCCATAATGTAGCGTGTAGAAATTCGTTTTTCCGTTATACTAAGGTTTTTAAGTTCAATCCTGTATATAAAGGAAGCGTATGTTTTTGCTGTCTTATCTGAGCGAATATAATCGCTACATGAATATTATCGGTATAGCAGTCATTCTTGGAATAGCCTGTCTTTTCTCTCGCCAAAGATCGGCGATCAATGTGCGTCAGGTCATGAGCGCGTTGATTCTTCATCTATTAATTGCTCTGGTGGCGCTTAAAACGAGTATCGGGCGCGATATTTTAGCTTATGTTGCACGTGTTGTTCAATGTTTATATCTGATTGCTGATGAAAGCGCAGCTTTTATTTTTGGAAATCTAACACAGGTGGGTGGTCCATGGGGCTTTGTATTCGCTTTTAAAGTTCTTCCCGTTATTATCTTTTTTGGCGCATTTATGGCGCTTCTTTTTCATTTTGGTGTTATTCAGCGATTTGTGGGAGTTGTTAGTGTAGCAGTACGTCCATTTCTAGGCACTTCTGGGGCAGAAACGCTGTGTGCTATAGCCAATAGCTTTTTGGGACAAACTGAATCTCCGTTACTCATTAGACATTATTTGGCTAAAATGACGAAATCAGAAATGCTGGTTGTCATGCTGAGTGGTATGGCTACCATTAGCGGATCAATATTAGTGGTTTTTGGTGCCATGGGTGTTCCGGTTGAACACATGCTTGCATCGAGTGTCATGTCAATTCCTGCAGCGATCTTGATTGCAAAAATTATCTATCCAGAAATTGAAAAACCGGTTACCGCTGGCGGTGCTCGCGTTGAGATGCAACGTACAGCACATAATGCGTTTGATGCAATTTTTGCAGGTACTTCTGATGGTTTGCAACTTGCGCTTAATGTAGCCGCTATGCTTATTTCATTTCTCGCACTTCTCGGGCTTATTAATTTTTCACTCGCTTATGTAGGATGGCGTATCAATGATCTTCTCACCTATTGGCATAGCCCATTTTTAGTGCCGGAGCTTAGCTTGCAACGGATTTTTGCCTATCTTTTTGCACCATTCGGGTACCTTCTTGGATTGACTGGCTCAGAGGCGCTCATGGCAGGACAATTGCTTGGTATAAAGGTTGCGGTTAATGAGTTGATTGCCTATGGAGAGATGGTACATATGAATCTTTCTGCGCGTGCGATAGCTATAATTACCTATGCATTGTGCGGATTTTCTAACTTTTCATGTATTGGCATTCAGTTAGGTGGTATCGGCGCATTAGTTCCTGAGAAAAGAAAATGGCTTGCTGAACTAGGTTTAACCGCTGTCTTGGGTGCAACGCTCGCCAATCTGTTATCTGCTATGGTTGCAGGGCTTATGCTTTAATGTCACATTCAGATTTTTTTATGGACTTATGCTACACTAGACCGTAGATAAAAATTAGTATGCTAGCTATAGGATATTCGTGATGACCAAATTTGTAGTGGTGATGGGTGGTGTGATTTCTGGAGTTGGCAAAGGAATTACCACAGCGTCATTGGGAAAGATAATCAAAGAATATGGTTACAAAACGACCTTGATTAAGGTTGATCCTTATATCAATTACGATGCGGGAACATTACGTCCTACAGAGCACGGTGAGGTATGGGTTACTGATGATGGCGGTGAAATTGACCAAGATTTAGGCAATTATGAACGCTTTATGAATCAGGATATGCCCAAGAAAAATAATATGACAACTGGACAGGTTTATAAATCAGTTATTGATCGTGAGCGGCAGGGAGGTTACCTTGGTGCCACCGTTCAATTCATTCCACATATCCCACAGGAAATTGTACGTCGCATCAAATTAGCTGCTGAAGGATATGATGTTGCCATCATAGAAATAGGTGGTACCGTTGGGGACTCAGAAAACATTCCGTTTCTTTTTGCGGCTAAGATGCTTGAACAAGAATTAGGTCAAGAATCCGTAGCATACGTTTTGGTGACATATTTGCCAATACCGGCCAATGTTCAGGAAATGAAAACCAAGCCTACGCAACAAGCAATCAAGATGTTGCGAGAAGAAGGGATATTCCCGGATTTTATAGTATGTAGAGCAGAGAAAGAAGTTGATGATGTTCGTAAGAAGAAGATTGCAGCATCATCATTTGTGCGCACAGAGCATATTTTTTCTGCTCCCGATGTTGCCTCAATCTATTTAGTGCCAGAACATCTTGAGCAAGAGGAATTCGGCCAAAAATTATTAACGCGTTTGCATTTAACGCCTCGTCAAAAACCAAACTGGACAGCATGGAATGATCTCGTTAACAAGATGGTACACCCAAAAAGTACCATTTCTGTTGCAATCGTTGGTAAATATATCTCTCTCGGTGATTACACAATTGCTGACAGTTATCTGAGTATAGATCAAGCATTAAAACATGCAGGAGCTGCGCTTGATGTTGGTGTCGAGGTAACCTGGTTGGATGCACAGCGCTTTGAACAAGATCCATCACGTTTGCAAGAACTCGAAGAATATGACGGCGTATTGGTTCCAGGAGGTTTTGGAGCTTCTGGAATTGAAGGTAAAATAGCTGCTATTCATTATGTTCGTACGCATAACATTCCCTACTTAGGAATCTGTTATGGGTTGCAACTTGCGTGTGTTGAGTATGCACGTGCAGTTTGTGGGCTACGTGCGGCGCACACCACGGAAGTTGATCAAAACACTCCGTATCCTATCATTGATATACTTTCAACGCAGAAGCAAGTGTTGGCAGAACATCGTTATGGCGGAAGCATGCGATTAGGTGCTTATCCAGCGATTTTAAAGAAAGATTCAATAGTCGAAGGTCTTTATCAACAAACCGGGCGCCTAGTAGAGGATGAGCCTAAAGTTGCGCAATATGCTCGTGAGCATAGCCTAACGTTTAGTGCGGATGATGAAGTAATACTTGAACGTCATCGACACCGTTACGAAGTAAATCCAGCTTATGTTGACCAACTTCAAGAAAAAGGTCTCGTTTTTTCTGGTTACTATCAACGGCCCGATGATACGCGTTTGATGGAATTTATTGAATTGCCTGGACATCCGTACTTTGTGGCCACCCAAGCGCATCCAGAATTTAAAAGTAGACTTGGTAATCCAAGTCCATTATTTTTTGGTTTTGTGCGAGCATGTAAAGAACGGATACGATAGACACGAGAACGATCATCCGCACCATTCAGAATCAAGTAGTCTTTTGGTCAATGTCAGAGTGTGCGCACGTGCTGTTGTTCATGGAAGATAAGCCATTCTTTACGATGTATGCCACCATTGTAACCGCCGATTAATCCGTTGTATCGAATAATACGGTGGCAAGGAATAATGATCGCAAGATAATTGGCGCTGTTTGCACGTGCAACGGCTCTGCACGCCATTTTCTTTCCAATAGATCTGGCAATATGCGCATAGCTTCTTGTTGCTCCATAAGGGGTGTGCATTAATTCTAACCAGACAACTTGTTGAAATGGGCTGCCTATAAGATGAAGTGGCGTCTTAAATTCACGTAATGATCCATGAAAATAGGCGGTAAGCTCTTGTTCGATAGAGGCTAAGGGAGCCGTATATCCTGATATAATGATACTATTTTTGCCACAGAGCACTTCTATATCGTGCGCTAAATCTGGTTGATCAGCGAATGCTAGAAGATATAATTTCTGGGCATCGGCGAGAGCAATCATTGAGCCTAATGGTGTATTAATCTCGATGGTATTGAAGATTTTCCCTGTCTCCATAAGAAGATCACTCCCATGTTGGTTTGGTGTAAAGTAATTTAAGTATAATATGCCCACAAAGAAGATACGAATGTGATTTCGAGTATATTTTTTAGTACATATGATTTTCACTGAGGAATGCTACGGTATTATTATGCATGATACTCATACCTGCAGCACGGTATTCAAGGGCCTTTGTCGGTCGTGAAATCCAATTCATGAGATGTTGTTCGCGCAGTAAAATGCCAATATCGCATGCAGCGAGGTACATGAAAATTTCATGATGAGGTACGTGCATGACTCGATAATGTGATCGAGGAATATTATATCTTTGGATGATGGCCAAAAACGCGGCAGTGTCTTGCGTAAGAACGAGTAAGAAGCTCTCTGGATGTTGAAGAAGTTGCTGCTGGAAGAGCGCGACCGTTTCTTGCGGACACTGCCACGGTTTTACAGAGCCGTTATAGCAAAAAACACTGGCTGATTCAGGAATATTTAGTTGTTTTCTCATTGTGCCGCGCCATACTAAGCGCTGTGCTGCGTCGATATGTTTTGGTATGTCATGTTTGGCGATAGTGCAATTCTTAGGATTAAGACCAAATTGTCGTATGAGATGTTCTTGCAGTGCTGGACTTACGGCTTCGATAGTTACAGGAATGCGAGCATTGTTGCTTTTATGATACGTAGTGTATTCCAAATGTTTAAAAAGGAGCAGACGTAAACGAGGTAGCCAGGTGCGTATTCCGCAAAGCCGGTGTAGATGATGTGTGTATTCATATTCTGCGGCAAGTAATCCGCGCGCTTGTATGATAAGTTCTTTACATGCCAAGGGTGATGCCGCTTTCATGCATAGCCAGCCAGCAATTGGGCCACGAGCACGTGCGTGGTAACTTGGCAATGGCGATAGTACCTTTTGCAGCTGGATTTGTGCATAGTGCAAGCTCCATATCCCCCAAAAGCGATATTTTTTTAAAATTTTGATTGTGATGTGTGGGTATTGATTAACGAGTTCTTGAATACGTTCAGAGGATGGATATTGATATTCAAACGTGATAAGCAATGCTTGAGATGCGTGGTCACGTGCTAAGTTAGCGAGTGGTTGCGCCACTTGACTATCAAAGACTGGATTATCAATTCCGTCATAAATGACATGAATTAGCTTCACGTTCTCCGCCTTTTGATCAAATAATGAAAATGGGCTGATATGATATCAGCCCATCATAATATCATATCAAATTCAACTTATGATGCCTTCATTACTAGGAGCAGTTGAAGATTTCGCTTTGGAGCTTACAAATGATATCAAGCCAGAAAAACGCCCTTCTTTGCAAGCTGCTTCAAAATCTGACTTATTCAGCGCTGCTAATACCCCCATAAACATAACTGGTCCCTGCGCTTTTTTCCATAATGAATGCAAGAACGCACCTAAACTACTTCCATCATCTTCGCGGCCAATAGCGTATTTATTGATCATGCCAGCAAGAGCCTTTATATCGTGATTTTTAAGTGCGGCGATGAGTTCATCTTTAATCTTTGAAAATGAGAGTTCTGAGCGCTCACCATGTTTTTTTACATCATACTTTTCTTTAAAGCAAAATATCACTGATCCGGCGATTAGTGTTAAAGCAGACGCTTCTAAAGCAGAATTTTTAAAGATAAAGTGAGGCCGTGCAGAAGCCGCTGGCAAGACAGCGGTAGCCAAAATAGCACCTAACAACAATTTAGAAATTGTTTGTTTGAAAAGCATAGACGCATCCTTGTAAAATATTGTTTTGAATAAAAATTCAATGAACTTAATGTTGCTGTACAGGTTATAAATAACTATCAACCCTGTCAAATACTCGCTACTGTTCCTCGTATACCTTATTCAAACAGCATTACCATAGATAAGATATAAGGGCTATAACAAATACCACCAAAACAGGTGCTTTTACTGCTCTAATAGCAAATAGTTTATATACAATATTGGCAATAGTGAGAGCAATGAGTATTGGATAACCAACGTAGGTAATTACGCCTCCCGTGAGCATTAATACCGAACGTAGTCCGTAGATAGAGAGTGGTATAGAAGCAGCAAGAACAAGCAAGAGGGCGGTTACAAAGGAGATACGATCTCTTGCGATGGTATGTTGCACGTATTCTCCTACAACTGCACCGAGAGCAATAGATGTCGATAGACATGCCATAAGAACTGCGGTACCGATGATTGCCGTGCCGCCATTGCCCAGGACACGGAACGAAATTTCTCTGAAAAGCTCACCAGCATCGAGGCTTTCTAGTCCAAGCCCATTGAATGCGCTCAAATAACTCATGCCTGCATAAATGAGAGCAAGAAGGCCGACGCCAAGAAGGCCTGATTTAAGACCTAAATAAGCGAGCCGTTTTACATTACTTTCGGTTGTTTGCTTGAGTATTTTAAAAACAATTGATGCAAAAAAGATGCCACCAAGCAGGTCGAGCGTTTCATATCCCCGAATAACATTTTTAATTACTATTTGTAGCGGAGTGTAAGTCGATGCGATTGGTGTAGTGCCGGAGAAAAAGCCCTTAATGATGATGATGGCCAATGAAATAAGAAGAAGTGGACTAACTATTGATCCAAGCAAATTTACAATTTTATTTTCACGGTAGGTCATTAAGAAGGTAACCCCAAGAAATATGATAGCGAATATAAAGGAAGAAAGTGGATTAATCACCTGAAGTGTCTTGAGCGGCATAAATGGCGCAATCATGGTATGTGATAGAGTGACAATGCGAGGGATTGCGATAAGTGGGCCAATAATTATCATGCAGATAGCGATAAGTAAAGCGCCGGGAATTTTTCCAAGTCTATTAAAAAATGCTTCATAGTCACCCTCAAACAAAATCATGGCAACGAGTCCAGCAAGAGGCAGTAACACGGCTGTGAGTGAGAAACCAAGAAATCCAAGACCGGTTGAATTTCCTGATGTCATGCCAACCACGAGAGGGTAAATAAGGTTTCCTGCGCCGAAGAACATAGCGAATACCGCAAGACCTGTAGATATTGTTTGAGAATTAAGCAGTTTATTCATGATTTCCCTTATGGAAGACCGTGATGTTAATAATCTTAGCTAAGAAGATCACGGATTATTACGTAATAGAAAATATTATTTTGAAAAATGAGAAATAAAGAAATGAAAGTCAGGGATCATAACATGCCGCAAGGCATACAGACTGTTGAAATCATGGAGACTGTGCACCCGTGCACAAAAATGTCTAAAGAAAGAAGAAATGAGGAAGAATTGCGGTATTGGTGACGCTTATGGTCAGCGGAAGCTGTTTTATCCATGTACGGCTCCTTATAAAAAATAGACTGCTTGCGATGGTATACAAGCAATAGATGGTTGAAAACCTTTATTTTTACTACTAATCAGTATATTAGATATGCAAGAAATTACTAGGCGAGTGGCCATGGTGAAGTTGTTATGACGATAGTGCATCAAAAATGGGAATATTTGACTATACTTGGTATCTCATGGCGAGGTGATAAAGACTCTTGCGAGGAATAAGACGTTTTGTTGAGGAATATAATGAATTATATAAAGCGCTTTGAAGAGATTTCCATTGATGATGTCCCTTTAGTAGGAGGCAAAAACGCCTCATTAGGACAAATGATAACAAATCTTTCCAAGCAGGGGGTCATAATTCCCACTGGCTTTGCCATAACTGCTGATGCATATTGGTATTTTTTACAGCATAATCACCTACTTGAGGGTATTCGTTGTCTATTAAATAGCATCACTGATTATCAAGATTTAAGGAAGATTCAGGCTGTTGGTAGAGACATTCGTGCCCAGATTGAACACGGTGTTATTCCTGAAGATTTGAAGCAAGAAATCGTAACTTCTTATGAAATGTTATGTACGTATTATCAACAGGAAAAATGTGATGTTGCTGTGCGCTCTTCGGCAACGGCAGAAGATTTACCCGATGCATCATTTGCAGGGCAGCAGGAGACATTTCTGAATATTTCCGGGCATGATGCATTGCTTGAGGCTTATAAAAAATCGCTAGCGTCATTGTTCACTGATCGTGCCATAGTATATCGGTATGAAAAGGGATTTGATCATTTTAAGGTAGGACTTTCAACCGGTGTTCAGAAGATGGTACGCGCAGATTTAGCAGTTTCTGGTGTTATGTTCACCTTGGATACTGATACGGGGTTTCCTCATGTTGTTATGATTGAATCCGGCTATGGTCTTGGTGAACTGGTTGTAAAAGGTGAAATTATGCCTGATGAATATCTGGTGCATAAGCCCACCCTAAAGGCTGGATATGCTTCTATCATCAAGAAGCAATTGGGCGACAAGCAGATGAAAATGATATATGCCAACGAAGAGCGAGCACTTGGCGATTCTACAAAAAAAGTTGAAGTTTCACTGCATGATAGAGGGTCATTTTGTCTACAAGAGGATGAAATTCTTGATCTTGCTCGCATGGCGCTTGTCATTGAGGATCATTACTCTGCGCGCAAAGGGAGCTGGTGCCCCATGGATATTGAGTGGGCTAAAGATGGCCTAGATGGGAAGCTTTATATTGTGCAGGCACGCCCTGAAACAGTGCATAGCGCTAAAAAGAAAGAGCCTTTTGTGATGCGCTATCGCCTAGGAATGGAGCGTGAATCGTTACATAATCGGTTGTTAGTAATTGGTAGCAGTATAGGCCAGGCAATAGCATCTGGCAAAGCACGCGTTATCTTGTCAGTGGAAGATATTCATCAAGTGCGTGAAGGTGATATCATTGTCACGCATATGACTGACCCTGATTGGGTGCCTGCGCTTAAAAAATCTGCTGGTATCATTACAGATAGCGGCGGGAGAACATGCCATGCAGCAATCGTAAGTCGCGAGCTTGGCATCCCAGCCTTGGTAGGTGCGTTATCAGCAACGCAGTCTATTAGAAATGACCAAGAAATTACTCTTGATTGTAGCATGGGAGGTATCGGTTATGTCTATGATGGCATAGTGCCATTTGTCCAAGAAAAAATTCAAATCGATAAGAATAAAAAAAAGACAATCCCTGCCGATATACTTCTTAATAGTGCCAATCCGGAACAAGCCTTTGTAGTTGCACAATTACCTAACGATGGTGTTGGTCTTGCTCGCATTGAATTTATTATCAGCAATCTGATCAAAGTGCATCCTATGGCGTGTGTGCATCCTGAACGCATCAAAGACAGTGTGGTGCGCAAAGAAGTTGACGCATTCAAAGGGCCATATGAGACGCTACCAGAATTTTTTATCAATACTCTGGCACAAGGGATTGGTATGATTGCAGCGGCTTTTTACCCAAAGCCGGTTATTGTACGTACCTCAGATTTTAAGAGTAATGAATATCGTGGTTTGGTGGCAGGTACTTATTTTGAACCAATTGAAGAAAATCCAATGTTGGGTCTTCGCGGTGCCTCGCGTTATTACAGCGAATGGTATCAAGAAGCTTTTGCTTTAGAATGTGCAGCCTTCAAGAAAGTTCGTGAACAGATGGGATTTAACAACGTAAAAATCATGCTTCCATTTGTGCGTACGGTGCGAGAAGCTCAAGTGGTTCTTGAATATATGGGCAACCGGGGACTGGTGCGGGGCGAAAAAGGATTAGAAATTATTATGATGTGTGAAATTCCATCCAACGTGCTTTTGATCGATGAATTCAGTGCGTTGTTCGATGGGTTTTCTATTGGCTCCAATGATCTGACTCAATTGACTTTGGGAGTTGATCGGGATTCAGGATTGTTGACGGAGTTGTTTGATGAGCGTGATGCAGCAGTCAAAAAAATGCTGGAATACGCGGTGGCGGGAGCTCGGAGAAACGGAAAATACATAGGTATCTGCGGGCAAGCACCATCGGATTATCCAGAAGTTGCACGTTTTCTTCTTAATCTTGGAATCAATTCTTTGTCGCTCAATCCCGATTCAGTGGTATCGTTTATTGACGGGTATTAGCGTTAGTTTTACAGCTTTTTGCTGTACAGGTATCTGTATTGCAACTGGAGATACCGTGATTTTTATGTGCTGATGCAAGAGCCAATGCCTGTGTAAGTTCCCAATGTATCGGATTGTAGGCAGCAGAACCGGCCGTTGAGTAATGATCCCTTACAAATGCGGTGAGTTGTGGGTCATGAGCATGTCCGCATTTTGAGCAGCGGTACCCTTTGTGAAAATAATGCGGATACTGCTTGCATGGGCATTCGCATTTGACGTAATGGTACTGCTTGTGATCAAAATTTTTGGCAAGTTTATAACTTTTACTCATGCATCCAATTTCTGCATGCATAGTAGGATGGAAAACTGCTATGAGCATGAGAAATGAGGTATAGCGCATAAGATCCCCCTAACCTATTTAAACAGGTTCTTATTTACGGTAGTTACTGTCAGATTTATGTGATTTTTCTTGTTTAATGGTTTTAATGGTTGCCTGAGTAGCTGCTATTTGTGCACTTATCTCGCGAATAAAAAATGGTTTATCATTGCGTTTTAAATGAGCTAAACAGGTTGGACAGGTAATAGTAGTATGATGTGTGCCAACAACACTAGCTATAACAATAGTTGCATACAGAATTGTTTTGCAAATCATAGCAATCCCCTTCGAGTAATGTTCTTTTCCCTACCGCTTCTTACTCTTATTCTAAGTTATAGCAGAAATAATTTCATGATTGCAATAATAAGTGATAATGTTACTCAAGTGAGAATTTCAGTTTAGCATTATTGACTTTTCTGATAGGAAGTATGTTACACTGTTGAGTGAAGAATGGAAGAATATACTAAAGAAGAGAGTGAGCATAGGAGCTAAAATTATGAAAAAAATAGTAGTCATGTTATCCGGTGCGTTGACGTTTTTAGGGCTGAATGCCTACACGCCATTACCAGGGTCTTTTACTAATATACCGGGTAAGGAATCGTATACCAATGATGTTCTTAGGGTAACTAATAATACGCAAAATCCAGTGACCGTATGGACAACTGGCTATCACACAACGGCCGGTCGAACTGAGATACCTGCACATGAGACCAAAACCATTATTGAGGCAACAATTGATCCAAACATTCCATTTGATTTTTTGTTCCCTGGAGAAGTTACGGTTACGCTACATGTTGCATCTGATGGTAGAGAGGTTACCAAAGACATAACCCGAAATTATGATGTTCACCGGGCGATATTTTATCGTGATCGATTTGCATTCGGCGTAGGAGAATTGAGCAATGGTGAACTTAAGATTCTAGAAGAGAAACCAAATGCATCATTGCAGCCTGCATGGTCACCGAAGCAAACTGAAGCAGGACCAGAGGGTGCACAGATACATTATCCAGAAAAATAGACTAATGACTCCGTATTGAACGGTGGTTAGTACGAAGGTGCTGTCCACCGTTCAATCATTTAAGATGCTCAAATATCTTGCTTGATTCAAACATAAAAGAATCTGGTGAATCGAGATCGGCCAAAAAGTTTTTAAGATGAACGGTATAGGTTGGATCTTGAAGAGCCATACCTATGTTGGCTTTTAGCCAGCCTATGGGGGTACCAATATCATAGCGAATGCCCTGGATTTTGTAGGCAAACACCTTTTCATTATTTTTAATCATGGTGCTTATCGCATCAGTTAACTGAAGCTCTCCTACGGCGTAAGGAGTTGCCTCTTCTAGAGCTGAAAAAATTTTGTGGGATAACACGTAGCGGCCGATTACCGCAAGATTAGAAGGTGCGTCTTTTGCAAGAGGTTTTTCTACAAGATCGGCGATTTGAAATAATTTCGGTGTTATCTGCTTTTTTATTTTGACAATGCCATAGGAAGAAACACACTCTGCAGGAACTTCTTGAATTGCAAGTACGCTTGCCCGTTCTTGGCGAGCTATGCGTATGAGTTGTAGGAGCCCGGGGTTTGCTGGAGAGGTGATGATATCGTCAGGTAATAGAATGCCGAAATACTCTTTTCCAATGGAATGTCGTGCGGTCCAGATAGCATGTCCGAGCCCTAATGGTTCTGGTTGACGAATATACGTAAACTGTGCTTCGCGATGTATTCGATTAAGCGCCTCGAGCAACGTATTTTTATTGCGTTCCTTAAGTAGTTGTTCAAGTTCTGCATCCATGTCAAGATGATTGGCGATAGCTTGTTTGTTTTTGGATGTTATAATGACAAAATTTTTAACATCTGACTTGATTCCTTCTTCAACAATGCATTGGATAGCGGGTTTATTAAGTAAGGGGAGCATTTCTTTAGGAACCGATTTAGTAAATGGTAAAAAGCGTGTACCGAGGCCAGCTGCAGGTATTATTGCCTTGCTGATATCCATAGATTAAGCTCCTTTTTTAGTTACCATCTTAGAATTGTCTTAGGAAGGATAGCGAATTTCCATGAAATAATCGAATGTCGGTGATGCCATGCTTAAGCATTGCCAAGCGCTCAATTCCCATCCCAAAGGCAAAGCCAGAAAATTCTTGGGGATCAACACCGCATGCGCGTAGTACATTAGGGTGTACCAGCCCAGCACCGAGTAGTTCGATCCAGGTGGTTCTTTTGCATATAGAACAGCCATCGGTGCAGAAAAGACAGGAAGCGTCGATTTCTATTCCGGGTTCAACAAAAGGAAAATATCCAGGGCGAGCACGGATTTTGAGTTTTTCATTTCCAAAAACTCGCTGTAAAAAAGTTTGTGTTGTTCCTAAGAGATTGCTTAGCGAAATGGTTTTATCAACAACAAGACATTCAAGTTGCGTAAACATAAAATCATGACTTGCATCGGTTGCTTCATTGCGGTACACGCGTCCCGCTGAAATTATTGCGACAGGCGGGCGTTGTTTTTCTAGAGTTCTAATTTGCACGTTTGAAGTTTGGGTACGCATAAGATAACCAGGCAGTGTGAGCCAAAAGGTGTCTTGCATATCCCTGGCAGGATGATCTTGAGGAATATTAAGTGCTTCGAAATTGTAAAAGCTTGTTTCAATTTCTGGCCCATCAACTACTTGATAGCCCATGGAAATAAAAATGTCCTCAAGTTCTTGAATAATATGGGAGTAAAGATGTAAGCCTCCTTTGAATGGTTCTGCGCGGTAGGCCGTAACATCAAAAAATTGTTTTTTCTTGAGCTCTTGTTGGCGATTTTGTTGTTCAAGGGCTTCTTTTTTCACATTAAAAAGTTGCTCACTTGTTTGTTTTAATTCATTAAGAAGTGGGCCACATAGTTTCTTTTCTTCAAGACTGAGATTTTTCATGCAGCTCATGATGCTAGCAAGTTGTCCCTGTCTGCCCAAAAAAGCAATGCGTACATGTTCTAGCTCTTGGAGTGTGCCCACTTGTTCTAATGCCTGGATGAAAGATGATCGGAGTGTTGCTATTGTTTGTTTTAAATCATTCATGAATTGGCCTACGGTATGCTAATGGAGGGTCTTCTAAAATTATTAGCAGACTAGCAAAGCCATACTATATTGGCAATTTTTGCCGAAAAACTGGTGTCTTTCTGGCAGGAAAGTTTGACAAAAATTATTGAGCAGGTAACATACTGATATCCTTTTTTCTGTTGTAATGCCGGGGTAGCTCAGTGGTAGAGCGTAAGCCTGAAGAGCTTAGCGTCGTTGGTTCGATTCCGACCCCCGGCACCATATCTTTTTAATGTCAATCGTCTTATCTGTTTCGGTTTATGTGGTCTTATGTACTGATAACTTTTCTTTAATGCTCCCTTATGCAATTGATTAGTTACGAATTGCTAGGAATTGTTGATTTTCTGAGAACAAAATGTTTCAGTATTTTTACTTTTTTAATGATGATGGTGCGAGTGGTACTTGATAGAAGGTAGAATCGATGAGACATTTTCCGTCTGATAAATACAATCTAGCGTGGTTCAAGTTGGCAGAGTGTGTAACACGAGGTGAGAAAGAGCGTGCTTTAGGCGTGTATCGTTTACTATCTCATTCTATAGATGACAAGGCATATGCGCTTAAACTTGAAGGTGACATTTTATCCTCATTCAACGATTCGGCCGCCAATGAGCGCTATCGTGCGGCATTACTTGCTTATCGTGAGCAGGGAAGAGTTCAGGAAGCAATTGGTATTAGTGAGTACTTGTTGTCCATTGACAATCATGATATGGAGATTCTTGAGCAGCTGTTAAATTTGTATAAACAAACTGGATCAGAAAAACAATTGGCGCGTATAGGGGCTCAGTTTTTAGTGCTGCTTATAAAAAATAATCAATTTGATGTTCTAGACAAGCACCTACAAGAATACTACCAATTATTGGAAGTTCCCGAAGTATCAGATGTTATGCGGATTGCATGTGGGCATTATAGCATGATAAAACATGCCCCGATACATATCGGTGAGTTGTTGCTTAATATTACGCTCATCGGTTTATTACGACATGAGAATCCTCATGAGCTGCAACAGTTTCTTGCTCAATTAAGCGCAGAGAACGAGCGCTATTATCTACGTGCTCTGGAATATCTTGCGGAGAAAAAAGTTAAAGAGTGACTTCAGTATTTATCCTGTAATTTTCTAGTGTAGCGATGAGCTCTGCATTGACGGTTATTGGATGTTTGCATGCGATAACAAGTTGTTTTCCATGCTCTTGATAGCGCAAAAGGAGCGTTGATTTTCCCCGTTTAAAGAGCTTTTTTATAGTATCAAGGGTAGCTTCTTCTAACGTTGATGGTAACCAAAGGGTAAGTGTTTGAATGGATGCCTGTTCATATAAAAGCTCTATGGGAATAAATTCTTGTGCTTTTATTTTGCATTTTTGTGGTGAACTGATGTCTACGGTTCCCTTAACCAAAAATACTTGGTGTGAAGATAAAAAGTGAGCCGATTTTTTATAGATTTTTGGAAACAGGATAATTTCGGCTCCACTGTATGCATCCTCGAGTTGTACAAATGCCATTTTATCACCTTTTTTTGTGGTGATTTCTCGGCATTGTTTCAAAAATCCGGCGCATACTACACTCGATTCTTGTTCCGTTGCTTGTAGTGCATCTTGAAGAGCATCGGTGAAATGTTGTGTAGGGCATTGTTTGAGTAATTTTTTGTAAGAGTCTATTGGGTGAGCACTGAGGTAAAATCCAATTGCCTCTTTTTCTTTTTCTAATTTTTCTTTATCGGACCATTCTGCGAGTGGAGTAAAAGAGTACAACGCCATCGATGATCCTTGAATATTATTCAGCAATGTGCCGAATAAATCGAGTTGCCCTGTCGTCTCTGCCTTTTTGCGCTCGATGGCCAAATCAATGATGTGGCCGAGTTCACTAATTTTTTGCGCGCGATTCCCTGGTAGACAGTCTAATGCGCCACTATAGACAAGATTTTCAAGGACCCGCTTGTTTGAAGTTCGAAGATCGATGCGCTTACATAAATCGAGTATATCGGTAAAAGCTTTTTTGGTGCGTTGTGTGATAATGTCATGTAAGGATGCGTTACCAACATTTTTAATACCTTGTAGCCCGAATAGAATCATGCCGTTAGTTACGGTAAATTCAATTTCTGAGCCATTAATAGTCGGCGGCAAGAGGTGTATGCCCATGTCTTTTGCTTCTTGCAAATAGAATGCCATCTTTTCCGCATCCTTTGTTTCGAGTGAAATAAGGCATGCCATAAACTCTGCAGGAAAATTTGCTTTTAGATATGCCGTCTGATATGCAATGAGTGCATAGGCCGCTGAGTGGGATTTATTAAAGCCGTATCCTGCAAAATATGCCATGAGGTCAAAAAGTTCACCGGATTTAGTGTCATCAAATCCCCGTGCTTGTGCTTTGTTTAAAAATATTGCGCGTTGCTCTGCCATGACATCGGCTTTTTTCTTACCCATTGCCCGACGCAAGATATCTGCTTCACCAAGTGAATACCCACCAATGGTCGAAGCAATTTTCATGACTTGTTCTTGATACACAATAACGCCGTAAGTTTCTTCAAGTATTGCTGCAAGTTCCGGAAAGAGATACTTAATTTCTTGGCGTCCATGTCTACGTTCGATAAAATCGTCTACCATGCCTGACCCAAGTGGCCCTGGTCGATAGAGAGCGTTTACGGCAATGATGTCTTCAAATTTTTCGGGTTGTAGCTTGCGCAATACATCCTTGAGTCCATCTGATTCCAACTGAAAAACGCCCGATGTTTTTCCTTCGCACAACAATACAAATGTTTTCGCGTCATCGAGGGGAAGCTTGTCGATATTAATGTTCACGCCGTGATTTTTTTTGATCATTTTTACGACGCGATCGATGAGCGTCAAGTTTTTGAGCCCCAATAAATCCATCTTAAGAAATCCGAGACTCTCCAGTTCCGTCATGGCATATTGTGTGACGAGCTCAGTACTTTTGGGAGGAATATATACGGGGAGCACCTCATCTATGGGGGCAGGTGAAATCACTATGCCAGCCGCATGTTTTGAGGCGTGTCGCGTGAGACCTTCTAGTTTGAATGCAATGGAGAAGAGCTTCTCGGCATTAGGATTATTACTTCTTAATTCAGCAAGACGAGGTTCTTGTTCAAACGCTTCTTGCAGGGTTATTTTGAGTTGATCTGGAATTAAATCAGTAATGGCATTGGAGTCATCAAACGAAAATCCAAGTGCGCGAGCAACATCTTTGACCACGCCCTTGGCCATCATGGTACCAAAGGTGATAATTTGACATACCTTATCATGTCCATAGCGGTCTCGGACATAATTAATGACCGTTTCTCGTCCTTCTATGCAAAAATCGATATCAATGTCAGGCATGGATACACGTTCTGGATTTAGAAAGCGTTCAAAGAGCAAGTTATAGCGAATGGGATCGATATTGGTAATTTCAAGTGTCCACGCTACCAATGAGCCGGCTGCCGAACCTCGTCCTGGACCAACGGGGATTCCCTGTCTGCGTGCCCATTGAATAAAATCTGAAACTACCAAAAAATACCCGACAAAGCCCATTTTGATGATGAGATCAATTTCTAGGGCAAGGCGCTTTTGATAAAGCTCTAACTGGTCCCGAGGTATGCGTTCTTCAGTAAGAAGGGTTTCAAGCCCCCGTTGGCAGAGAGTGGTAAAATAGGTTTCTGGTGTGTGTGGTTCTGGCAGAGCAAAAGTAGGAAAAAAAAGTTTTCCCGTTTCAAAATCAAAGGAACATTGATTAGCAATTATACCCGTATTCCAAACGGCAGATTCGTGTTCTTTAAAGATAGTGAGCATTTCTTCTTGCGTGCGCATATAAACACGACAATCACCAAAAGTGTAACGATTAGGATTATCTATTTTGTCATGTGTTTGAACAGCAAGCATAACCTCGTGAGCTTCACGATCTTGTGCCTGAACATAATGACAATCTCCCGTAGCCACGAGATTAAGATCATGGTGTGCGCTGAGCTGATAGAGCTTTTGATTTAAAATCACTTGTTCTTGTTGGTCTTCTGGTTGTACTTCAAGAAAAAAACGCTCTTTACCGAAAACATTTAAATACCACTCTAATTGTCGCATGGCGGTTTCATCTTGATTGTTTATGAGAAGTTGCGGGATATGGCCGCCAAGGCAGGCAGAAGTGACCATAAGCCCTTCTGAATGTTTTTCAAGGATGCGATAATCAATACGAGGTTTGAAATAAAAGCCTTCTTTGAATGAATAGGAAATTAATTTGCAGAGATTGCGATACCCGACAGCATTTTGTACCAAAAGTATGAGGTGGTAATATTTTTTTTCAGCACTTTTAACTAAAACATCCTCAGTAAGATATGCTTCCATGCCCAAAATAGGACGGATTCCTGCTTTTTTACACTTCTGGAAAAATTTTACCGCACCAAACACATTCCCGTGATCGGTAATTGCTAGTGCCTTAAATTCGTGCTCCTTGGCAAATTTGATGGCATTATCTAAGGTTATAGCGCCATCAAGCAAGGAGTAATCAGTGTGCAGATGTAAATGCGTAAAATGTTGTGACATAGAAAAAGCGAGCTACCAGGTTGAAATTTTTAGACAATATTTTGTACTTGTTCGCGGGCTTTTTCAAGTTCTACTTTAATAGTAATCGCACGTGATCCAATAGAAGCATCAGAGCACTTTGCCGCTATAGTATTGATTTCTCGGCCCAATTCTTGAAGAGTAAAATCAAGAAGTTTACCCTTTTCATGTGCTGTATTGTTGAGAATATCGCTGAAATTCTTTAAATGTGTCTTAAATCGCACAATCTCTTCATGAATATCCATCTTGTCAAGCATGGCATATAAGCTATTTTTACGCATTTCAGCAAGTTGATCTTCTGTGCCTGCATTCGCTAACTCTTCAATCGCAGCTTGTACCTTAGTTTTTTGTTGTGCAATCAGATCTGCCGATGCCTGTTCGATGGCAATAATTTCTTGCTGCAACCGATTTACACGTTCAATAAGATCGACAAATAACTGATGACCCTCTTTCTTTTGGGTTGCAATCAGTTTTTTGATAAGTTCCTGAGTTATAGTAAGAAATTGTTGCTCAATATGCTCATCAATTTCTTGTTGAGGCATAATGAATGCATCCGGGATACGTACTATGTGTTCAACCGTGAGCGTTCCAGAGACACCGAATTGCTGCTTAATTTTTTCTACGGCAGCAAGATATCCCTCGATAAGATTTAGCGAGGGCTCTATGGTTCCTCTGAAAAGTTTTGATTCTTGCATATGGACAGTAAGATAGACATGTCCTCTGACCAGATTATTTTTTAACAACTTTATGAATGTTGTTTCCATATGGGACAGTGCATAGGGAATTTTGCACGTTGCCTCAAAAAAACGCGAATTAAGTGATTTAATGCTGATACTTACATTTATTTCGGTTTGGTCATCGACGGCGATTGTCGTATTAATCGCCGCAAATCCGGTCATACTTACTACCACGAGAGCTCTCTATGCTAAATTAGTGTAGACGTTCTGTACGTCTTCATGATCATCGAGTTCATTTAAAAAGTCGAGTACTTTTTCTGATTGTTCGTCTGAAAGATTAATGGTATTTTTTGGTAACCATTCGATATTCGCTTCTTTAACGGCCAGACCAAGTTCGGTTAATGCGTGTTTGACCTGTTCAAGCGCTTTTACTTCGCAGGTAATTAGTATGGTATTATCTTGTCGATCAATATCGCTGATATCAAATAAGAGTAAAGCCTCTAGCAACTCATCTTCAGATTTATTCCCCGTTGCTCTTATCACGCCTTTTCGCTCAAACATCCAGTTGACTGATCCGGTTTCGCCAAGATTGCCTCCCTTATGGGTAAAGATGCGACGTAATTCTGCAACCGTACGATTTTTATTGTCGGTGAGTGCATCAACCATGACAGCGATACCATGTGGTCCGTATCCCTCGTAGGACATGGCTTCATAACTAACGCCTGGGAGTTCACCAGTGCCTCGTTTGATAGCGCGCATTGCATTGTCTTGCGGCATGTTAATTTCTTTTGCTTTTTCAAGTAGCAAGCGTAAATGAGCATTGCCAGCAGGATCTCCCCCACCTGCTCGTGCCACGACCGTAATTTCTTTAATAAGACGAGTAAATTCTTGTCCGCGTTTGGCGTCATTTTTAGCTTTTTTATGTTTGATTTGGGACCACTTGGAGTGTCCTGCCATAGTTTACCTTTTTTGTTTCAATTGAATTGATAATGTGATATTTCGTGATCGTATGTTTAAGTGTCACGCTACTACAAAAAGATTAAACGTTTGTGCGGAATATGTCGATAGCATAGGTCGCAAACAATCTACTGAAAAAACATGTCCCTTGGGGTTTTGTCAGATAACTAAGAAAGTTACACTAAAACAGCCCAAAACAATGCGTCTTGTTTTTGTCTATCGCAAGATTATAGACGAAGAAAAGAATTCGCATAGGGACGTGAGAAGTCATATTGATTCTTGCCCCAAAAATTTTTTCTTGAGGTATGGTAATTTTTTTCCTGCGATTTGTCGTCCACGGGCAGTTTTTTCTAGGTAGCCCATGCGCAATAAGAAGGGCTCGTATACTTGTTCAAGTGTTTCTTTATCTTCTCCGATGAGTGCGGCGAGAGTTTCTAGGCCTACGGGACCGCCGTGGAAATTATCTAAAATGGTTTTGAGGAGTAGGTTGTCTAGGGCGCTTAGCCCATCACTATCCATGCCGAGACGAGTTAAAACATCGTCAACGAAGTGAAGATCTGCGATTTCTTTACGAGCAACCTGCGCGAAATCTCGTACGCGACGTAAAATTTTTTTGGCAATGCGGGGCGTGCCTCTGGAGCAATAGGCAACACGCAGAGCGCCTTCTGAGGTAATGTTAAATTGTAAGAAAGACGCAGTTTGCAGCACAATATCACGAAGCTCTTCTGCGGTATAAAAATCGAGTCGTTCTGTAATGCCAAAACGGCTACGCAGCGGAGCTGAAAGCATCCCTGTTTTAGTAGTTGCACCCACTAGGGTAAAGGGATTTATGGGAAGATTCACTGATTTTGCGCCAGCGCCTTGTCCGATGATAATATCAACGCGAAAATGTTCCATGGCGCTGTACAAAACCTCCTCAACGGTGGTTGACATGCGATGAATTTCATCGATAAACAGGATATCGCGAGCTTGTAGACTTGATAGGAGAGCAACAAGATCTCCAGTGCGTTCAAGCATGGGACCGCTACAAATTTTAATGCCAACATTCATCACATGCGCCATGATTTGTGAAAGAGTAGTTTTACCAAGTCCAGGAGGTCCAAAAAGCAATAAATGGTCCAATGGCTCTTGGCGCATATGAGCGGCTTGTGTATAGATAGCTAATTTTTGTTTTAGCTCTTGTTGTCCAATATAATCTTCAAATGTTTGTGGCGTAAAATCATGTGCTCGTTCTTCTTGTGTTTCATGCATGCTCAATAATTCGATGCCATCCATAAACTACTTTCGTATTGAAACCTGTATTATGTTATTTCATTCTACCAAGTATGCGCGGCCTTTGAGTATACTTTGAATTGCTCCAAGGCTCACAAAAGTGATCCATAAATTGCTGATTCCATAGCTCATAAAGGGGAGTGGAATGCCAACAATGGGAAGAATTCCGATAACCATTCCGATGTTTACTAGAGTTGAGACCATAACGTGAATAAGTAATCCATATGCAAAGAGTTGGCTGAATGGAGATGCTAGTCGATTGATGGCTGTTATGAAACGCAAGAAAAGAAAAAGGTAGCATGACAGGATTATCAATGCTCCTAGGAATCCGATTTCCTCGCAAACGACTGCAAAAATAAAATCAGTGCGGCTTTCTGGTAAGAAAAGTAATTTATTTTGAGTTCCTTGCAGAAATCCTTTTCCGGTTAATCCACCTGATCCAATTGCAATTTTAGCTTGTTCTATTTGATAACGTTCTTTGTGTGCATCGCCTTGTCCAAGAAAAACAGTCACACGTTGTCGTTGATATGGTTTTAAAAAATGCCACATAATCGGTGCGCCAATGATGCCGGCAAGACCAATGCACAAAAAGAATGTTCTAGAGATACCGGCAAGCCAGAGGGTTATGGCTCCTGAAATGAGCAAGATAAGTGCTGTGCCTAGGTCTGGCTGCTTTAAAATGAGCAGTGCACTTATGAACAAGGCACCTAGGATAAAAATAAAATCTTTAAACTTATACATGAAATTTTCTTGTTGAGTAAAGAGATAGTACGTGATAAAAGCTGGTAAAAAAAGTTTTGTTAACTCTGATGGCTGAAATTTAATGATACCTAGATTGATCCATCGTTGGGCCCCCATACCTATGCTCCCTTTAATGAGCGTAAAGAGCAGGATAATAATGGTGCAGAAGTACAAAAAATAGCCTTGGCGCATAAGATTACGGAAATCAATCGTACTTATTGCAAGGTACAAAGTAATACCAGAAATAATTCCGAAGGTCTGTTTTTTAAAGAATAGTGAGTAAGGGATTTCTAGGGTATAGGTAGCGCTCCACACAAAAGAGAGCCCAATACCACACAAAATGAGCATGATAGTGAAGCTGATGATGTCAAAGGATCCAACAGTGCGACGAAGGGTTACCATATCTACTAATCCTTGAGCTTTGATCGCTTGAGTTGTTTATGCTGTTGTTTATAGTAGCAGACTCGTGTCAACAATTATATGCGAAACAATCCATCTTTGTTTTAAAAAAGAAGGAGCGATGGGTGCAGAATTTTTTAATCATTACCTTTTTTACCATAGTAGCAAGTGCGATTACTACATTAGTTGGTTTTGGCGTGGGAACCATCATGACGCCAATTCTTGTGCTTTTTTTGCCTTATGAGCAAGCGCTTATTGTGGTGGGATGGATCCATATGGCATCAAGTTTTATGAAAATGATGGCATTTAGAAAATATATTGATTGGTCAATCCTTTTGATGTGCGCTATTCCCGCCATGTTTGTGAGTGTTTTAGGAGCAGGGCTTATCACTTTTGTCGATCGGAATCTCTTTGTGCGATTTTTGGGCGGCGCTGTTTTGGTATACGTATTATTGGAGTTTCTAAATCCCACGTTTAGCATACGAAAAAGTAGCAGCGCGCTGATTATCGGTGGGGCGATAACCGGCTTCAGTGCTGGTTTTTTTGGATTGCGTGGGATTTTAGTCGCTATGATGCTGTCCTCTTTTGGTTTAACCAAAGAGATTTTTATTGGTGTCACAGGCGCTTTTTCGGTGCTTGTTGATATAGTTCGTTTGGCAATGTATCACTATAATTTTGTGTTACCTAAACCACTGATTTATGAGTTAGGATTTTATGTTCCGCTCTCATTGTTAATCGTACACGTTTCTTCATATGTAGTTGCATACATTTCAGTACCTTGGTTCAAGCGTGTTTTGGCATTTGCATTATCGCTTGTTGGCCTCAAATTATTAATCTTTGGCGTTTAATATTCGGTGATAGGAAATTCACATACTGATCTTGCTTCTTGAGTGACGAGTTCGGCTTGTGGCATGGAGATTCCCAGGGCTCGTAGTTCATCAGCGCGATTAATTAACTCTCGACAGAGTACTATACCGTTTTGAATGAGTTCTCTTTGATATTTGCGCTTGAGTGTAGTGAGTGCCGTAATGGGATGCAATCCTATTTCATTGATCATATCAGGGAGAGATTTATGCGCGGGATACGACCATCCCAGTAGCTTGATGCCAGCACATTCGGCGTAGCGTATTGCTTGAGCTGAAAATCTGGTGTTGGTTATGATCCATGCCTCCCGTTTTTCCTGGCCATGAAATGGCGTGTTTTTCCACAATTTCTCTATATCCTGTAAGCGTGCGTGTACATAGAGTGCGATCTTTAAATCCGATTTCAGTGTATGTAATGTGTGAAATTTGCATTCCACAAGGAGTGCGACATTATTTTTTTCGGCAACGAAATCGATCTCATGCTCAATGCATGATCCCTTCATGATCTGGTTGAGAGTGACGTTAAATCCCATCTGTTCAAATAGTTTTGCCATGTATTTTTCGAATGAGAAGCCAGTTGGGCCAAGCGCAGCAATGGCATGTTTCAGGTTGTAGCGCGTTGCTACAGGACGATCAACGATTTTGAGTTTCTGTAGTGCGTAGCGATATATCTGTTTGGTGGTACGTAGATCGGTGCGCTCTTTGATATCCTGTATGAGATTCTTGATAGCTTCGGTAGTAGCTCCAGCACGTTTGAGTGATCGACGAAATTTTGCGCGATCAAAGGCTTCTTGCTCACCGGAAGCCTTGGTAATATAAAATGCCATGTTGAACTCCCTTGTTTTTGTTAACATGCTGGCAAGAGAGCGTATGAGTCAAGATAAGGCGTGAAACCTACTATTCTTTGAGTTATAAAAGATGATTTGGATCAGGTAAAGTGGATACTTGATTTTCTGGTGCAATGATGCCGTGTTCGTTGACCATGATAGTAAAGTAAGTAGCTGGCAAACGTAATTCTCGCATAAGCATGTAAATTATTTGGTAATGTGCTTGATAAAAAGAAGCGCGTGCTTGTTCAACCATGCGCCACGTTTGATAACTTATGCCTTGAATACCCATGAATGTCTGCCAGCCTTCAGAGCTTATGCGATTGTTAAAATTATCAGCATCGACCAAAGACTGTAGTGCGAGGTGGGGGATGTAGCCATTGATGAAGTTCATGATTCCCATAATACCGCGTACGCCTTGTTCTTGTGTGTCTAGTGACTCATTGAGTTGTTGAGTTGATTTTTGCGCAGAGTAATACAGCGTTCCTAACAATGCACGAACATCAAGCAGAGCTTGTGCTACCACAACACGGGCATCGTTACGTAGAGCCTGCAACCCCTTAAGTGCAAGTGCAGCATGCAAAAGATCTCCGTGTACACCAGCTTCGACAAGATTTGCGTAGATTGTTCCTATTAATTGATGTTGGGTGCTGAGGTGGATACTGTGGCGAGCAAGTGCTTCCTGTTTGGACGCATCAATGGGGTGAGGTGTCATGATGGAGGGATTGCGCCGTGTAGTGGCGATATTTTCATGGTTATTCCAGAAGGTATTCAGAACTTGTATGCTTGCTTCTTGTGCTTCAAGGGTGATTTTGGATCGGTAATACGAAAAATAAGCGATATTAGCGAGTGCTTGCAGATCTTGGTCTGAGACCAGAGGTTTGTGTTCACGATAAATGTAGTTCTCGGTCCAGAGTTTGGCATGTTCAAGATAGGGAGTTGGATCAATGGTATAATCAGAGGCTGGGCATTGATAACCACGAGACAGCAAAGTAAAAAATACGAGAGCGTAAACTTTATACCGCATAACAAACCCTTTTTGAAAAACGCAGACGATATGCGGTTACTAGATTATCGATAAAAATAGGAAAAAAGAAGAGACTAAAAAATGGTCGGGGCAGCCAGACTCGAACTGACAACCCCTCGCTCCCAAAGCGAGTGCGCTACCAATTGCGCCATGCCCCGATTTTATGATTCGAAATTTCAAAATTATGTTGATTATTCTAAATATTTTTTTGATGTTTGCAACTTTTTGTTCTGGGGTGGATGGCGGGGCTCGAACCCACGACCCTCAGAGCCACAATCTGATGCTCTACCAACTGAGCTACATCCACCATTCGGATTAACAAAAAGACACAGGGCAAAGTATACGTTGTTTAGCGTAAAAATCAACACACAAAGTTGTCGACTGTAAGCAGAATAACCCAGTCAGACTTGATAATGTACGGACTGGGTTATGTTATCTCTATAGCGAATACGAATGTGAGGGTTATTGCTATTGGAGGGGCTGTAGTTCTTGAGGTAATTCTGGGCCCTGGTACGGTAATGTAGTATATCGCATCGGTGGAAGCATTCGTCGCCTGATAAATTCGAGACCAAAGTACTTATAAAGAACATCTTGCAAACGAGCAGTATTGTTTGTATTAAGAGCTATTTGTAGCTCTCTGACTGCATTGCCAGCGTCTATAGCATCGATCTTGAGTACATTGCTTAATAGATCGCCAACATTGATTCGGATTATATCCTTGGTGTCAGTGGTGACTTCAATGGCGATACGCTGTAATAGCGGCTTGAAAATCGGATCAAAGAAAGTGATAAGGCCACTTCTATCGGTATTAGCTTTAGCGATTAAGAAAAGCATTTCTAGAGGAGTAAGGGGGCGTGCATTGAGTTTAATTGCTTCAAAAATAGATGCTGCAATAAATGCTCCAGGAACGGGAACAAATGGAACTTGTAACAATTTTCCATTGGTATCGACAAAAGGGCACCAAGCATGTAAAGGCTTTAAATCAGGAGTAGTCATGGTTTCGATCACCTGTAGCAAGCGTTGCTTTTGGTTTTCGGGGTGTAGGAAATTAAGCTCTTGTTGTACAAGCTGTTTAAATTGTCCGATATTATTGTCTAGAAGTCGACCGACTTGTATCATTAACTCTGCCGTAGGGGTAAAAATACCATTATGGATGGTACCAAGTCCTTCTATGGCCACTCCGACACCTTCAAAAACTTCTTCGGCTCCTTTTTTGGCTTTCTCAGCGCCTTCTTCGAATTTCTCTTTGGTTGTGTCGAGCCGATCTTTGCCCAACTCGAATACATTTTGCGAAGAAACCGGTTGATAAAGGCTAAGCAAGATGCTTACTCCAGTTATTGCAATTATTTTTAATGAATTTTTCATATACTTCTCCTTCTTTTCATATAAACCAGCATTTGACGATGTTCTATAGGTAAGTATCTCATTTCCCATATTCAAATAGCAATAAAATTTTATGGCCTGATCTCAGGTTTTGATTTTTGCTTTTTACGATATACTTAATCATTATGTATGAATGAAGCAAAGGGATAAGGACTATCAGTGGGGGATGAATATTATGCTGAATAAACGTAAAGAAATATTCTCTGATTGGATTAAGGTGCGTGGTGCGCGCGAGCATAATCTCAAAAATATCGACGTTGATATTCCCAAAAATACCTTAACGGTCATTACGGGACCATCTGGATCTGGCAAGAGCTCTCTGGCAATGGATATCTTGTTCACCGAAGGTAAGCGTCGTTATATGGAGTCTCTATCTTCCTATGCACGACAGTTTTTGGGTATTGCTCCTAAGCCGGATTTTGACAGTATAGAGGGATTATGTCCTGCAGTGGCAATTGAGCAAAAAACAGTTGGAACTAATCCGCGTTCGACGGTGGGAACCATTACAGAAATTTATGATTATTTACGTGTTCTGTTCGCCCGTATCGGAATAGTACACTGCCCTGATTGCCATACACCTATCACGGCTCAGTCTCCTGAACATATTACCCAGATGATTCTTCGTAATTTTGGCAATCAGCGGATTACGGTTGCTGCGCCCGTGGCAATTGAGAAAAAAGGTGAATTTGTACATGAACTTGAAAAACTTTTCCAAAACGGATACTACCGATTCATTATTGATGGCCAATCGTACCGTTTTCGTTCGCCTGAGGATATACAGGCGCTTAAATTAAAAAAAACCTATAAGCATTCTATAGATCTATTGATTGATGCCATAGAAATTCATGGCGCAGAGAGAACCCGAGTACAGGAAGCCATCGAAACCGCATTTAAGCTTGCCAAAGGCGTGGTCAAAGTTATCGTGGGCGATACAGAATATCTCTACTCATCACAGAGCGTCTGTCTGCGTTGTGCTGTTTCAATTCCCGAAATTGAACCTCGGCTTTTCTCTTTTAATTCTCCGCTAGGAGCTTGTCCGGAATGCCATGGACTTGGAAGTATCCAGTCATGGCCATGGTCTGAAGATGACCCTGATTATTGGAAATCTTCCTACCCAGAGTTTTTTGGAAAATATGCCACAGAAAATGAATGTCATGCATGTGGTGGTCAGCGTTTAAACAAACAAGCCCTTGCCATTACGGTAGGCGATAAAAATATCTTCCAGATGGGGCAGTTGTCAGTGAAGCACTTATTGCAATTTTACGCACACCTTCAGCTCGGTGAATCTGCCTTGGCTATTGGGCAAGGACTGATAAAAGAAATTGTGGCAAGGCTTGAGTTTTTGCACAATGTTGGGCTTTCTTACCTTACTTTAAATAGATCCGCACGAACATTATCCGGAGGTGAAGGCCAGCGGATCCGATTGGCAACTCAGATTGGTTCCGCATTGAGTGGTGTTCTCTATGTACTGGACGAACCAAGCATCGGATTACATCAGCGTGACAATGATCGCCTTATTGCTACCCTTCACGCATTGCGTGATCAAGGTAATACCGTAGTGGTCGTTGAACATGATATTGATACCATGCGACAGGCAGATTATCTGATTGATATGGGGCCAGCGGCAGGGGTGTTAGGTGGTCGCGTGACGGCGGCTGGTACGCCTCACGAATTGGCTACGAATTCGGCGTCACTAACCGGGGGTTATCTATCGGGAAAACATAGTATTGAGCGTACGGGGGCAATACGTAAGCCAACTGGAAACCTTGTGCTCAATCATGCGAAGGCGAACAATCTGCGCGATATCACGGTTGCGTTTCCTTTGGGAGTGATGTGTGGGATTTCGGGCGTATCAGGTTCCGGTAAAAGTACGCTAATCATGCAAGAATTGGTTCCAGCTCTTTCTACGGTATTATCTCGAAAAAATCGTATTGGTGAGACTGGGGATTCTCGTTTGAGCGGGGTTCAGTCGATTGAAAATATGGTTGTGATTGATCAGAGTCCTATTGGACGTACTCCTCGTTCAAACCCTGCAACGTATTTGGGGATTTTTGATGCTATTCGAACATTATTTGCATCATTACCAGAAAGTAAGGCTCGAGGATATAAGTCTGGAAGATTCAGTTTTAATGTGGCTGAAGGTCGCTGTTTTGAATGTCGTGGTGATGGGGTAATTAAGGTTGAAATGCATTTTCTTCCCGAAGTTACCATGGTGTGTAAATCATGTAAGGGAAAACGATATGATGCGCAAACCTTACAAATTACGTTTAAAGATAAAAATATTGCTGATGTTTTAGACATGACAGCTCTGGAGGCAGCACAATTTTTCAGTGCACATGCTCCTATAGCTAAGCGCCTTGCATTGTTGTGTGAAGTTGGTCTTGATTATTTAAAACTGGGGCAGGCATCTACCACATTATCCGGTGGAGAGGCACAACGTATTAAGCTGGTTGATGAATTATCAAAACGCGGAAAAGGCACCTTATACATTTTGGATGAACCAACTACAGGTCTTCATAACAGTGATGTTGAACGATTGCTCGCGGTCCTCAATTCATTGATTGATAAGGGAAACTCGATGATTATTATTGAGCATAACATCGATGTACTTAAGACCGTTGATTATCTGATCGATTTAGGGCCAGATGGTGGCGATGAAGGTGGCTTGGTGGTTGCACAAGGAGCTCCGCATGAAGTGGCAAATAATCCTAAGAGTTATACGGGGAACTATTTAAAACGAGCATTAGCTCAAGAAAATCTTTAACGAAACAATGATTATTATGATGCATGATACTAAAACAACGCTTGAACAGCTTAAACAAAAAATGGCAGCATTTGTTGCAGAGCGCGAATGGAAACAATTTCACAGCCCCAAAAATCTCAGTATGAGCATAGCGGTAGAGGCCGCTGAATTGATGGAAAAATTTATGTGGGGCGACGTTCAAGAATCCCGCATAAAGTGTGAAACTAGTAGATTGGAAGTGGAGCACGAGGTTGCTGATATCTTGATTGGTATACTCGCATTTGCAAATTCAACCAATATAGATTTAGCACGTGCTGTTGAGCTTAAGCTTGCAGAGATTGCTGCGAAATATCCAGTGAACAAGTGTCGGGGGAAAGCTGAAAAGTATGACCAGCTTCAATAATAAGTCTTTGTAATCAATTTTGAGGAAATTTCAGTGAATAGTGTAAAGCCTTATGCGTACGTACTTGCACTGGTGGTGCTTGGAAATTTGTGGACCGGAAAGTTACAAGCGCATGATTCTGGCGTAGCGTTTGAGAACAAGTCTCTGCCGGTTGAATCACCTACAGGATTGGCAGATAAGGTTATTCGGGTGAGAGCCGATATGGTTGACCGACACGCGCGAGAAATTGGTGTATGGGCACAGCGTAGCAAGATGTTAGTCAGGGGTTCGATAAGCGCGATTGTTGGGGGTATTGTAGCGTATGGGGCATGGCTAGGTGCTCGTGCATTGTACCAAGCTATATTTCCGGATACCACGGAGCGATTGTTAGCGATTTCGCAGTCGCTAGTGGATGAATCTAAAGCTCTAGAATCGATTGAGCAATTACGCCAAATTGATCAGATAGAAGATGTTGCCCACGTTAAAGTGGTACTTAAAAAAATGTGTGAACAAGTACAAGCATTAGAGCATCCGCGTCAAGCACTTGAAAAAGGGCATGGATACAGAGTGAAGAACATGTTGATTTCATGGGCCTTTCAAGGGGCGCAGATGCTCGGATTTTCAGTGGTTTCAACCAAAGCGGGCATGTATCTGAATAAAGTGCTTTTTGAAGAGGATGTGCATTGGTTTGTGCATAAAAAAACTCACCTCATGAAGTCTTTGGAGCACTTACAAGAATTTGCCCATGATTTTGATCAGCGAAAATCATTGCCGAGTTATCACGTTAACCATGTGATGCAAGCAATTCCTGGACAACTCAACGATGTTGTTGTTGAATTTGAGCGATTACTAGGATTTTTGAACTATCTAGCACAAAGAGTAACACAGCAATCCCAGATCGTACCAGAAGCATTGCACGATTTACCAGATGTTATGACATGCAGAGTGAACGATTTATGCAAAATGCTCCAACAATTGTTGCAAGATGCGCATGATGGCGAATTCACCGTTTCGATGGAAGATGAAGTGAAGAAGTTTATTGGTGATCTCAAAATTTATATAAGTCGCTATGAGTATTTTGATGAATTTGTAAGAAACGTACAACCAGTATCAATGCCTTCTCAGATATCATAGTTCGTTTGTTATCAATAGCGTGTTGAGAAGCGAAAAAACAGAAATCCTCGAGTTAGGTGTATTTTTAATATCCTAAACTCGAGGATTTTTATATAACAAGCTCTAGTTACCTTTTTATAAGCATTCAAGTACAAATTCGGTGAGATCTTGAATTGCACATTGCATGGTAGCCATAGAATAGTTTTGAGTGGATTCTAAATAGTTTTGTGCTGTTTTGATTAAACAAACCGAACAGACGATAGCGGCTATATCTTCATGGGTTCCCATTTCTGTCAATTCGTTACGTGTAGCAAGATGTGTTTCAAAATAAGTAAGAATGTTTTTGATGCATGTAGCTAATTTTTCTCGGATGGCACTTAATGTTTCTTGGGCGGTAGACTTGGCTATGCAGGCATTGAAATATTCCTTGTACATGTCATTGAGTTCGTCTTTGCATTGTTGAAATTCTGTATCCTGACATTGGCTGTCAATGGCATCATATGCTGCAGAAAGAAGCTTTGTTTGAAGAGCGATATCTTGCTCGGTGATTTCTATTTCTTCGGTTTCGATTTGTGAATAGGTCTGCGTGGCGACAGAGCTGGCAAGAAGAAGGGCAATTAAAGCGTATGATTGTTTCATAATAACCTTTCAGGTGAATTGATGTTAAAGTTTAGCAGATTGTAACCTGTTTTTGGATGATGCGCAAGGCAAAATCGCTGATGATGCTGTTTTGATTAGCATTTATTATGAGTGAAATTTATTGATTTATGTGTAGTTAGTAATGACAGAAAAATTGCTTTAAAGTACTCTAAGGTATCATAAGTAAACAGGATAAATTTTTACTGCTTCCATGGTTGTAACATGACAACAGAAGTCCATCAAACATCGCTCACCCCACTCATGCGGCAATATTATGCCATAAAACATGACTACCCAGACACGATTCTTCTGTTTCAGGTCGGTGATTTTTACGAGCTGTTTTTTGACGATGCCAAGCAAGTATCTGCATTTTTAGGCATAACACTTACTAAACGTGGGAAGGTCAATGGTAAACCCATCCCCTTATGTGGTGTGCCAGTACATGCGCTGGATCATTACCTAGTCAAATTGATTAAGGGAGGATTCAAGGTTGCCTTGTGTGATCAATTAGAACAAGCAGTTCCTGGAAAAGTGGTTGAGCGTGGCGTGACACGAGTACTTACTCCTGGTACGTTGACCGACACGCGGCTTCTTGAAGAAAAAACGGCTTCATATTTATGTTCATGTTTTCCTCTTGGTGATTCATGGGGATTGTTGTTTGGTGAGTTGATGACAGCGCAACTGTATGCAACCGTGGTTCATGGAGAATCACTCAAGAGTCTTGAAACAGAGCTTCATCGTTTTTTCCCTGACGAAATAGTCCTTCCTACAACAGCATCAGCAAAAAAATTACAAACTTTATTCAAACAACTTGGCTATTTTACTACTATGGCTCGTCATGAAGATGAGAATGATGAGGAAATGATTGATAGCTGGGTGACTACGCATCTTAAGGATGCTGCACGCGAACTTTTGCAGCGACAAGAATCGTTGCGTCTGGCATTTCATACCTTTTATCGGTACATCAAGAAGACACAGCGATCGGCGATCGAGCAATTCAAGACAATTCAATTTTATGATCCAGAAGATTTTTTGATGCTTGATAGTGCTACGCAAAGAAATCTTGAATTGATTAAAAATTCTTATGATGGTACGAATAAAAACACTTTATTTGGACATCTTGATCATGCGGTAACTCCTATGGGATCGCGTATGATTAAAAAGTGGATCTTGCGGCCGTTGATACAGCGAGAGGCAATCGAACAGCGACTTGACGTTATCCAACTACTTATCAATGACATGGTATTTCATCATGAAACTGAGCGAGCCTTTCATGTGATAGGTGATATAGAACGCATTGTTGGTAGAATTGCTCTCGAAAGAGCCGTATTATCTGATTATCGAGCATTAATGCAGACTGTCGAAGTGATCCCTGAGTTGCGAGCATCACTTACTGCAAAGAATATATTTCCTCTCATGCATGTCATTACAAGTCATATTGAAGATTTTTCTGGTTTGTTTCAGGTGCTCCATGCGTCGCTGAATACTGATCCGTCTTGCGATAGCATCATTAAGCGTGGATTTGATCAACGACTTGATGAATTACGTGATCTTGCATTGCATAGCGATCAAAAAATTTTGGAACTTGAACGGCATGAGCAAGAAGTTACCGGAAATCAGTCGCTTAAAATACGCTATAATCAAATTCATGGCTATTATTTAGAAGTGACTAAAATCGGGGCGCGCTCTGTTCCCGATTATTTCATAAGACAACAAACGCTTGTTGGTAAAGAACGGTTTACCACTCCCTCATTACGAGGCCTACAGGAAGAAATTATGCGTGCAAAAACCGAGCTTATTCATTATGAAAAACAGGTTTTTGAGCGTGTGAAAGTTGAGGTAGCAGCATACATTCCAGGCTTGCGCAAAATGGTTTGGGCGCTGAGCCATCTTGATGCACTGCTGGGGTTGAGCCGCTGTGCCTATCGCTATAATTATGTTCGGCCACATTTTAATGCGAATCGCGATATTCTTATTGAAGGAGGACGGCATCCCATCGTTGAAAGTTCGAATTCAGAGACGCATTTTATACCAAATAGCACATCGTTGTCGGATAATGCCTATTTATGGATTATTACTGGTCCAAACATGGGGGGGAAATCGACCTATTTGCGTCAAGTGGCGCTTATTTGCCTCATGGCGCAATGTGGGGCATTTGTTCCTGCTACTCAGGCTAGCCTACCAGTACTCGACAGAATTTTTACCCGTATAGGTTCAGGCGATCATCTTGCTGAAGGCAAAAGTACCTTTCTTGTCGAAATGGAAGAAACCGCAATGATTTGTACGCAAGCGACTGAGCGTAGTTTAGTGATTTTAGATGAAGTTGGTCGTGGTACCAGCACCTTTGATGGGTTAGCGATAGCGCAGGCGGTTGTTGAATATCTGTATACGGTTGTTAAGGCGCGCTGCCTATTTGCAACTCATTACCATGAGCTCACTGCATTGCAGGATCGATTTACTGGTATTAAAAGTTATTATGCCGCGAGCAAAAAGATGCCGACAGGTATTGTATTTTTATACAAAATAATGCCTGGCATTGCTGATGGTAGTTTTGGTATCGAGGTTGCAAAGCTGGCGCATATACCGTCTATTATTCTTAAAAGAGCACAAGCGATTCTAGGAGAGCTTCAACAGCATGAGAGTCCTTCTTTAAGTGCTAGAACAGAAACTTATCATGAACAAGTACCGATCATGATGGGTGCCTTGCGAATAGAATATGATGAATTACTCAAGCAGCATGATCAGTGTTTAAATGCTTTAAAACAAGCGCAAGAGAAAATAACCCTGCTTGAAACGATTGATTGCAACGAGCTTTCTCCCAAGCAGGCTTTGGACGTACTGTGGCGACTCAAGGAATCGTAAAATTCAATTAGGCAAGTTTTTCTGGTTGCTTTGTGAACGTTTGTTTTTATGGACAGAAAAGCGGACTATGCTACACTGGTAGGTGTTTTATCTTTAGATAGTAATAAAAAAATAACAACTTTTCTGATAAGCTTCATGGTTTTTCAGGTTTAAGCCCCGAGCAAAAGCTGGTGGAGTTTTGGTAAATTGTAGGATATTTCTATGGAACAAACAAAAAACAAATCTGTTGATATTGCTACGCATGAAAGCTTTGCTATTTTTCAGACTGGCGGTAAGCAATATCAAGCGGTCGCAGGAAAAACAGTAGCGATTGAAAAAATTGAAGGAGAAGCTGGAGCCAAAGTAGAATTTACAGAAGTGCTTCTACGCAAAACGGCAGCAGACAAAGCAGAGATCGGTCAACCATTTCTGAAGAGTCCGGTTGTGGCTTCTATTGTGAAGCAAGATTTAGGGCCAAAAATTGTGATCTTCAAATTTAAGCGTCGCAAAAAACATCGTACGAAGAGTGGACATCGTCAGCCACGTACCATTATCCGTATAGAAGCAATATAATTTACACGCAGAAATAAGAGAAGGCGGTTGGGTACTTTCCCAGCCGCCTTAATTTTTAACTGTTTTTTACCAGCTCGCTATGGGTTATAAGCGAGTAAGTCTTTTTAAATCATCATTATTACCAGCCACAATAAGGCGATCTTTAGGTTGAATAATATAATCCTGACTTACTGGAACAATGGCTTCGTCCTTCTTAATACCAATGCAAGTAACCAAGTAATTTTTGTATAAATTTACAGCTTCAAGGGATTTTCCGACATAACGTACAGGAGCAATGATCTGACTGACTGAAAAATCTTGAGTGAGTCTGAATAGGTCGGTGAATGGTGAGCTCAGGTTATCAGCGACTTTAATGCCAATTTCTTTTTCAGGCAGTATCACCTGGTCAGCACCCACAAGCTTAAGAATATCTTTATGAATATCATTGATAGCACGTGCGATAACGCGTGGCATATTGAGTCGTTTTTTGAGTAGTGCGGTAATTAAGATTGATTCAGCAAAATTTTCTCCGGTGGCTACAATGATGGTATCCATTTCTTCGATACCAATATTAATAAGTGAATTTTCGTCTTTTACGCGCATGCATACTGCTTGTGTGACCTTATCGCGAATTGATGAAACGATTGATTCGTCACTGTCAATTGCGACGACCTCCATGCCGTGCTCTGCCAGTACTGTGGCAACCTGAAAACCAAAACGTCCAAGTCCAATGACACAAAATTTCATAAAAAAATCCTATAGATTTATTACCCGAGCATAACGCGCTCTTCTGGATATGAAAATTCTACCGTGCTTGCCTTTGTTTTTCGTAACGCCAAGATTAGGGTTAATGATCCGATACGTCCAGCGATCATGCTAAGAATAATGAATAATTTTCCTATCATTGATAAGCGAGAGGTTACGCCCGTAGAAAGTCCTAAATTGGTAAATGCAGTAACAGCCTCTAGGGTTAATTCTATGAAATGCATTTTTTCTTCGGTAATCAATAGGAGAAAAAGTGATATCAGTATCCAAAAAATACTCAAAGCGACGATAGTCACTGCTTTATGAATTTGATCTCGTGGAATGCGGCGCCCTTTGATCTCTACTGCCTGTTTGTTGCTTAGGCCAGCTTTGATAGTTGCCAATATAAGAATGAAGTTAGTTATTTTAATACCACTTCCTGTTGATCCTGGGGCTGAGCCTATGAAGGTGAGAATCATAATGAGCAACAATGAAGCTAGTTGTAGTTGATCAATTGTTACGGTAACAAAGCCTGTGCTTCTCATAGCAATACTATGAAAGAGTGCATTAGTCCATGACGTTATAAAGTCTAATCCGGCAAATGCATTGTCATGTTCAAGTATCCAAAAAAGAGCGGCTGTGAATATTACTGATACTAACGTTCCTAAGACGATGAGTTTGCTTTGTAGGGAAAAAATGATGCGCTTGTTGCGTAGCCATGCACCAAGATTGATAATGATTTCTCGCCAAGTAATAAATCCAAGACCTCCGCAGAAGATGAGCCACATGGTTGTATGTAGCATGACAAGATTAGTTTTATAATGAATCAACTCTGTGGGAAAAATGCTAATACCGGCATTACAGAAGGATGAAATTGCGTGAAACAATGCAAAGAAGCATGCTTGTACAAAGGGGAAGTCTGCCCGTATTGCCCAAAAAACAAAACATGCACCGATGAGTTCGGTGCATAAGGTGAGACGAATAATAAAAAAAATAATATTACGTAAGTGATGTAAACTATCGATTTCAAGAAGTTGCCCTGCCATAAACTGCGTGGTAAGACCGAGATTAAGAAACAATGACATGAAAAAAAGTGTCATTGTAATGAGGCCGAGCCCACCGATTTGGATAAGCAGCAAAATAACGGCGTGCCCAAAAGTAGTGAATTGATCCAGTGGAATGGTAAACAAACCGGTGACACAGGTTGCTGAGGTTGCAGTAAAAAATAGGTCTATAAATGGTATAGAAGTAGTACGCGCTATGGGTAGTGCCAATAGAAACGTGCCGGACATGATGGCGATAAACACGGAGGTCAAGATAGTTCTTCCAGGAGAAAAATGAGCAAGCGTTTTAATGGCCATAAAGATATTCCAAATATCCTTCGCGTAGTGATGGAACGCTTATGCGTTTAGAATTACAAACGTGTTATTCATAGTGCTACAGGAATACAGAGAGCTGTCAATATATTTTCTGGAATGGGCTGTTTAGTGTGTCTACAATATATTCTGCAACACGCTCTACCGCGATTCTTTCTTGGGTTGTGGTGTCGCGGTGACGCACCGTGACCGCATTGTCATTTGCGCTATCATAATCGTAGGTAAAACAAAGTGGTGTACCAATTTCATCTTGACGTCGATAACGTTTACCAATCGATCCTGAATCATCATATTGCATTGCGAGGCCTAATTTCTTTTTGATGTCGTGATAGAGTGCCGACATAGGCTCATGTTGTTTTTTCGTAAGTGGGAAGAATGCCGCTTTGATCGGAGCCATAGTAGGAGAGAGTTTGAGTACTATACGTTTTTCACCCTCCACAATGTCCTCGGTATAGGCATCAAAAAGCAGGGTAAGGAAAAGACGATCAACACCAACAGAGCATTCGATTACGGTTGGTAGATAGGAAGATTTAAGCTCCTCGTCAAATACGCCAAGATCTTTACCGGAGTGCTGGCTATGTTGTGAGAGATCAAACGTGCCACGATGGGCAATGCCCTCGAGCTCTTTCCAACCGAAGGGGAACTGATATTGCACATCGTTGCACATACGCGAATAGTGAGCGAGCTCCTCTTTAGTATGTGCATGTAAACGAATGTTATGCATGGTAAGACCAATGTGTCGATAGAAATCAAGACGCGCTGAGCACCATCGCTCAAAGGTTGCGAGCGAATCTTCATCTTTGCAGAACCATTCAATTTCCATCTGTTCGAATTCACGCATACGGAAAAGAAATTGCTTCGGCGTTATTTCATTGCGAAATGCTTTACCAATCTGTGCGATACCAAAGGGGATTTTTACGCGGTTGGTAGAAAGGATATTTTTTACGTTGATAAATATAGATTGTGCAGTTTCTGGTCGTAGATAGACATCATTGGTTGAGCTTGTTGCTGCGCCGAGTTGTGATTTGAACATGAGATTAAATTGTCGCACATCTGTCCACTGCTTATTGCCACAGTGAGGGCATGATTTATCAAGATCAATATCATCAGCACGATAACGATGTTTGCATGACATGCAGTCTACGAGCGGATCACTAAAATTAGTCAAGTGTCCAGATGCTTGCCATACGGCTTCTGATCCTAAGATGGAGCCTTCAAATTGCAAAACATCACCAAACTCATTAATCGATTTTAGCCAAGCAGCACGAATGTTGTTTTTGAGCAATGTTCCAAGGTGACCAAAGTCGTATACCCCATTGAGCCCGCCATAAATTTCAGCGCTTTGGTAGACGAATCCTCTGCGTTTGCATAACGCAACAATTTCTTCTAAAGTGGCAGTGGTATTTGGCGTACTCATGAACAACTCCTTGGATATGATATGCTCATCGTTTGTGTATTGATTTTATAATCAGTAAGATTACTGGGTTACATGATTTTTAGCAAATGTACTTGGGTGTGACGCGCAGTACATAACGGAGTGTGTGGTGGTAAAATTATTTTTGATTATGTTAACCATATGTCTGCATAGTGTTGTTGTTTTTGCAGTGCCGGAGCGAATTGGCAGTTTTATGGTTGATCGAGAATCTATGGCACTTGTTAAATCGGTGTGTGGATATTCTATGAAGCTGTATATTACTCCTGATGAGCATGATGCAAAAAGAGCAATTGCAAAACTGTATTGTATCAAGATCAAAGAAATGAATGAGCAAAAATTAGAAATTCGCAAGCTTTGGGTTAACCCCGCATATCGTGAAAATGGATGTGCAACATGTCTCATCGAAAGAGTTAAGAATCAGGAAGCGCTCCTTGCTGGGGCGCGTGAGATACAGTTGTTAGTAGGGGCGTTCGAAAAGGATAGTATATTATCCCTAGAAGAATGCTTGAAACGCGACAAGGAATTACTTCGCTTTTATCAAAAACGAGGATTTGTGTCTTCTAAAGAAAATAAATGGCATATGACCTATCGAATTCCAAATTCTCAATAGCATGAAAAATAACATACCATTAAAGATCGGAATAAATGTTTTTTGGATAGATAGTATTAAAAAGGGCTTTCATGAATAACCGTAGCGGCATGCAGATGATAATTGGAGTAGCGATATTAGTAACTGGTGGCAGTACGCTTATGTTGTATAAAGAGCAGCGAGAGTTGCGTACCCAATTAGCTTCGATACTTGATGTAAAAAATTCTCCTGCGACGCATATTGATCTTCCACCAACGACTATTGTGGAACGATTCGTCGAAAAAACACAGGCATGGCGAGATGTACAAGAAGCAATTAAGGATACGGTCGTTCAAGTTTTTTCTCAGGTTGCGGAAGTCGATTTGTTGCAGCCATATAAGACACCATCGCAATACCCTGTATATGGCAGCGGATTTTTCATTAATGAGCAGGGTGATCTGATCACGAATGCGCATGTTGTTAACCAAGCTAAAGCCGTGTGGATTCAAATCCCTTCATTAGGAAAAAGAATGCTTGAGGTTGAGGTGCGTAGTGTAAGCCCAGACCGTGATTTAGCGCTTCTACGGGTCAAGTCAGAGGATTTAGAATTTATCAAGCAAGCGCTAGGGAAAATATCATATCTAAAGTTCGGAGATTCCGATTTGGTACACCGAGCAGATGATGTGATGGCATTAGGTTATCCACTAGGTCAACAGACACTTAAAAGCACAACAGGGGTGATTAGCGGTCGCGAAGGACAATTTATACAAATGAGCGCGGCAATTAACCCAGGTAATTCTGGTGGACCATTGCTCAATATTAAGGGTGAAGTCATTGGTATCAATACCGCGATTGCTGCTAATGCGCAAAATGTTGGCTATATTATACCGATCAACGATCTTAAAGTGGTGATGCAAGATATGTATTCCATGCCACTGTTGCGTAAACCATTCCTTGGCGTACTGTTTAATAATGGTACCGAGGTATTAGCAAAATATTTAGGCAATCCTGAGCCGGGTGGTTGTTACGTGGTAGAAGTCGTTGAAAATAGCACGCTAGCAAGAGCAGGCGTACAACGCGGTGACATGATCTATGAAATTAATGGTCACGTGTTAGATATCTATGGTGAAATGTCAGTTCCATGGTCAGAGGATAAAATCTCTTTGGTGGATTATGTAGGGCGACTTGCGATAGGACAAGACATTTCGCTGGTGGTCTATCGCAACGGTGAGCGTAAAACACTTAATGTTGCCCTGAGTAAATCTGAGCTGCCTGCAATTCACAAAATCTATCCGGGATATGAAGACGTAGACTATGAAGTATTTGCTGGAATGGTTGTTATGCCACTTACGGTTAATCACATCCACGTGCTGGCACAAAATGCACCAGGGCTAATGCGGTTTGGTGAAATGAGTAAACAAGCAAAACCAGCATTGGTGGTGACACATATTTTCCCATCTTCACAACTTTATCGTTCACGTACGATTACTCCTGGGTCTACGATTAACGAGGTAAATGGTCACGAAGTTTCAACGCTCGATGATTTGCGAGCAGCGTTGCGTGAAAGTGATCGCAATTATCTTACTCTTAGAGCATCAGATCATGTTGCAAGAGCGTCTGATCACGTATTTGTAACCTTGCCATTTGATAAAATATTGGAAGAAGAGGCAAAATTATCGCGTGATTACAAATATCCTCTTTCAGAGGTAGCACTTTCCCTACTTAAGGAACGAGAACAGCGTTTGGCGATGAAATCGATGAATAATAATCCAGAGAAAGTTTCTTAGACTTGTATATGAGGGGTGAGCATAAAAGCTCACCCCTTTTGAATGATTGCTTGCATATTGAACGGAAGTGTATGGCGAAAAAAAATAAATCAATCATTGTGGTACATGAACAGGAAGACTGGTTACATATTGAAGACCTGGTAAATAGAGCAGTTGTTCATATTTTTGCGCAAGTGGTGCGGTTTAATTGGCTTGAGCCATACAAACCAGATATTGAATATGAGCAGAGAGGAACTGGATTTTTTATTAATGCTCAAGGAGATATTGTTACCACGGCGCACGTTGTTGATCAAGCAAAGCGCATATGGATTCAGGTTCCTTCCTTAGGGTGGCAGACATTTCATGTGGAAGTTGCTGGATTTTGTCCTGATCGCGATATTGCGTTATTACGTATTGCGGAACATGAAAGAGAAAAGATTCAAGCACAGCTTGGTGAATACCCATTTCTTCAGTTGGGGGATTCTGATCAAGTTCGTCGTACTGACAGAATCTTGGTCATGGGTTATCCACTTGGCCAGCACCACCTTAAAATGACGACTGGTATTGTCAGTGGACGGGAATTTGTTGATGGTGCTACCTTCCTTCAAATCACTGCTCCTATGAATCCGGGAGATTCTGGTGGGCCAGTGCTTAATGTCTATGGGCACGTTGTTGGTATAGCAATTGCTTCAGTTCAGGAAGCGACGAGTATTGGCTATGCGATTCCTGCAAGCGAATTGGCACTTTTTTTACATGAAGGACAACGAACCCTTTTGGTGCGGAAATGTTTGTTCGGGGTACGATTTAACATAGCCAATGATGATGTGGCGCATTATTTATCAAATCCTGTGCCGGCAGGGGCATACATTAATTTAGTTCTTAAAGATTCACTAGCTGAGCAAGTCGGATTATTGCCTGGTGATATGCTGTATGCGTGTAACGACTATCCCATCGATGCGTATGTTGAAGTGACGGTTCCTTGGAGTGTAGAAAATATTACCTTTTATGATCTGATTAGCCGTTTTAAGCGTGGCGATGAAGTGAAGTTGACGTGGTACCGTAGAGGAGAAAAAATGGAGCGGAAATTTTCCTTTGAGCCGATGCCTCCGTATCCTATTCGCCTTAAGTATCCAGATTATGAAGTTATCGAATACGAAATCATAGCCGGAATGATTTTGATGGAATTGGCCGATAATCACTTCCCGCTGCTCCTTGAAGATGCGCCGCATTTGGAATATTATCAGCGTGTAGAAAATAAACACGCATCAGTGGTTGTAGTGAACCATATTCTTCCTGGATCAGTGGCGAGTCAATTGAGAAGCATATTTCCTGGCGATATACTAAGTGATGTGAATGGTCAGCCAATAAGTACGTTAGATTCATTGCGTGCGGCATTGCGTCAACATGGCGGATCTAAGTACCTTACTATGACAACGCGTAATACTAATGCGTTTGCTGTTTTTGATTATGTGCGCATACTGCACGATGAGCAGCAGCTTGCACATGATTATGGGTATGTATTATCGCCCGTTATACAAGATTTATGTAGGATGTTCATACATGACAAAAAAGAAGCGGCTTGATCACAGTGCCCAAGAGCTGTATCCGGACTATAGTAGACGGCAGATACAGAGTTGGATCATGCAAGGAAAGGTGCTCGTTGATGGTCAACCGATTACCAAATCAGGGGCTCAGATTAGTGAAGGAGCTATCATTGTGGTAAATGCGCAGGAACCAAAATTTGTAAGTCGCGCTGGATTTAAGCTTGAAAAGGCCTTAGATCATTTTGCGATCGATGTAGCAGATCTTATTGTGTTAGATGCGGGCATTTCAACGGGAGGATTTACCGATTGTCTGCTACAGCGTGGTGTAAAAAAGGTATATGGTGTTGATGTTGGTTATGGCCAGATTCATGAAAAAATTCGCTTTGACCAACGAGTTGTGGTACACGAGCGCACCAACCTACGTGAACTAACTTCAGTTGGTGAGTTTGTCGATCTCATTACGCTCGATCTTTCTTTCATATCTATTCTTAAAGTTATGGATGCCGTTTCTAGTATGTTGAGGGAAGACGGTTATCTTATTACCCTGATCAAACCTCAGTTTGAAGCGCGACGTGAAGATATCTGTAAAGGTGGTTTAGTTAAGGATCCTCGTGTGCACCAGGAGGTTATAGAACAGGTAACACGTGGTGTGTGCGCACATGGATTTACACTTGTGGGGGTTATTGAATCACCTATCGAGGGTGCAACCGGCAATAAAGAATTCCTCGCGTATTTTAGACGCACAGCGCCTGATGGGCAGGTTACTGCACCATCGGAACATGTGCCGCAGTAATTGGTGTTTTTATTATCGTATGGTACAATAAATTCCGTTTGGGTGCCCGTAGCTCAATAGGATAGAGCGCCGGACTTCGAATCCGTAGGTTGCACGTTCGAGTCGTGCCGGGCACGCCAGTCTATGAAAATAAATCTTATCTATATAAAACCCAGTATGTTGTGATATCTTCTTGATATTGTGATGTTATACTGAGCAAGAAAATACTGTCTAGAACCATGTTAATAAAGGGGTTCCCATGAGCATCGGCATGATGATAATTTTTTCGCTTATTGTGTTGGTGGCATTTGCCGTCTTTTGGTTTATCGGTGCATACAATACATTCGTTCGCCTAAAGGCATTATTGAACGAAGCATGGAGTGGTATTGATGTGCAACTGAAGCGGAGATACGATCTTATCCCTAATCTGGTTGAAACCGTAAAAGGTTATCAAATTCATGAAAAAAGCACGCTTGAAAATATCGCCAAATATCGTTCTGCTTCTATGCACGCAACAGGCATCGCTGAAAAAGCTGCTGCAGAATCAGGCCTGACGCAAACACTCAAAACATTATTTGCGGTGGCAGAAAATTATCCAGAATTAAAAGCCAATGAAAACTTTTCACGTTTGCAGAAACAGTTAAGCAAATTGGAAGATGAGATTCAACTTGCTCGTCGTTACTATAATGGCACGGTACGTAATTATAATATGAAAGTCCAGATGTTCCCTGCGCGTATCGTGGCGGCTATTGCAGGGTTCCAAGAAGCACCATTTTTTGAGTTATCTACTCAAGCAGAACGTGAAGTGCCCAAAATCTCTTTTTAATGTCTTGTGTCACAGAGATGGCATGATGAAGATTTTCATGAAAACTTTTCTGCTGATAGTAGGAATGTCAACATTTTCCGTTGTTTCATTGCCACGCGAGATGATCGACTCATTTCACAGTGATATTGTGGTTCATCAAGATGCCACGATGACGGTTACAGAAACGATCCAATATACTAACACCAATATTTCTGGCTCACACGGAATTATGCGCGATTTTCCAACACGGTACAAAGATCGCTGGGGAAATAGAGTCCATGTTGCGTTTACCGTTAAACAGGTGCTGCGTGATGGCTTAGAAGTTCCCTACCGTGTTGTGCCTCATGCAAATGGTAAACGCGTATATATTGGAGATCCCAATCGTTTTATTTTTCCAGGGACCTATACGTATACCATTGTGTATACGACAAGTCGCCAACTCGGATTTTTTGAATCGCATGATGAATTATATTGGAATGTTACAGGACTTGGGTGGCCTGTTCCTATTTCACATGTATCAGCACAGGTCATGTTGCCATCAGGAGTGCCTCAGCAGGATATCGAAGCAGAAGGTTACACAGGAGCCTATGGAAGCCGGCAGCACGATTTAACGGCGCAGGTGGCGCACAATGGAACGAGTGTATTTAACACCACAAGATCGCTCATGCCGCATGAAGGGCTTACCATAGTAGTAAGCTGGCCAAAGGGATTTGTGCAGGCGCCCACGTGGTTCACCTATTGGCAGAATCTACTATACGACAATCGAGGATTACTTGTTCTCATCATTGGTTTTTTGGCACTAAGTACATTCTATGTTGTGTATTTTGTGCGTTGGCGCAATAGACAACAACAATTAAAAACAACGGTTATACCGCGCTTTTATCCTCCGCATGATTTATTGCCAAGCGAGCTGTTTTATGTGTATTACAAAAAATTTAAAACACAAGCCTTTGCTGCTGAGCTTGTTGCTATGGCGGTAAAGGGAATGATGCGCATTACGCGTCCTAATGATATATGGTATGTGCTTAACAACAATAAGGACTATGTAGCTTTGTCGACTGATAATGGAGTACACGAGAGATTGCATCAAATATTATTTGCCGGACGAGATACGCTCATGGTAGAGGCGTCTAAGCATCGCATAATCAATCGCGCCTTAGATTTTCTTAGGGAACATGTAAGTAAATTGTATGAACAATATATTGATCGAAACACTGGCATTAAAACAACAGGGGTTATTTTTTCAGTGCTCGCTGTCATATTAGCTCTTTTGATTGCGGTAGATGAGGAAATGGGAAGTGGAGTTTTTGCACTCTTTGATAGTGTTTTTGCCGTTGTTTTCTGTGCAGGCTTTGTCATAATCAATGTTCTTTTTTCTTATCTTTTGAACGGTTATACCAAGGATGGTATGACGTTCTATGAAGAAATTGAAGGTTTTAAAATGTTTCTGGGTACCGCTGAAGCAGAGCGATTGGCTATAGTGGGTACGCCACCCGACAGAACACCAGAATTATATGAGACGTATTTGCCCTATGCTATGGTTCTTGGCGTGGAGCGCCAGTGGTCCGCACAATTTGCACCAATTTTTGCATGTCTTGAACAAGAGGGACATCATTATACACCAAGCTGGTATACCGGTTATTATCCAGTTATGTTCTTTGATTCGTTTGCTACCTCACTGCATCATTCTCTTCCCTCAGCAATATCTTCTTCTATCAATCCCCCAGGTAGCTCGTCTGGCCGTGGAGGTGGTGGATTTTCCGGCGGCGGAGGCGGCGGAGGTGGTGGTGGAAGTTGGTAGTTCAGCATTTGTGTTTAAAGTGGCTGAAATGATCATTTTTGATTATTATTGATGACGGAAAGTAGCATGCGCCCGTAGCTCAGGTGGATAGAGCGATAGATTCCTAATCTGTAGGCCACAGGTTCGAGTCCTGTCGGGCGCACCACAAATTCGCACCATCTAAGTGCTCATACAAATCATCAATTTTTTTCTTTCAAATTCCTTCCACCAACGGTTAGATTTCGGTGTAGATAACTTAACCAAGTAACCGTGAAGATGATCATGAAAAATCTTTGGACTATGCCGATAGAGGCTATCATAAAAAAATTTAATACCGACTCCAAGAATGGTCTTTCTTTTGCCAACGTGTTCGAAAATCGAAAAAAATTTGGCAACAACGCCGTTGAGGAAATTAAGGGGGCAAGTGCTCTTGAGTTAATCATTGACGGTGTACGTGAGCCAATGATGATCGTTTTGTTGGTCATTGCTGGCCTGTCAGTCGTGTTTGGCAAAACAACAGAAGCGGCGGTCATGGTTTTTGTGGTGCTGATATATATTGCTGTTGAATTTGTGAATAAATATCGTACTGACCGCACTATGACCCGATTACGTAAACTCGCGTCTCCAACGGCAAAGGTTATCCGTGATGGGAAGTACCAAGAGGTACGTACTGCTGACATCGTTTGTGGTGACATTCTGATCTTAACTGAAGGAGCATGTATCCCCGCTGACGCTCGACTTGTAGAATCTTTCGGTCTTTTGGTAAATGAAGCGTCGCTTACCGGTGAATCTCTGCCTGTTGAAAAGCAAGCAGATGCGGTGCTTGGAGCTGAAGTATCGCTTGCAGAACGTCGTACTATGGTTTTTTCAGGAACGATTGTACTGAACGGTGAAGGAAAATCAGTTGTCGTTGCTGTGGGAGTTGAAAGCGAATTTGGAAAAATCGCTCAAGCGGTTGCCAAAACGGAAAAAGAAAAAACTGTTTTACAAGAATCGATGACGCGACTCGCTAAAATCCTGGCCATCTTTGCCATCGGGATAAGCATTCTCATCTCAGCTATCGGTTTTTTACGAGGATTAAATCTGCAGGAAATGATAATAACGTGGCTTGCCCTCACTTTTCTTATGGTACCTGGTCAGCCACCAATTATTATTACGATGGCACTTGCACTGGCATCATTCAAACTTGCGAGCATCAAGCTCGTTGTCAAACGACTTCACGGTGTTGAATCACTTTCTCAGGTTACTACGATTGTCACCGACAAAACAGGCACCATCACAAAAAATTCGATGATCGTTGATTATTTTATTATGCCTAATGGAGAAAAAATATTACCTAAAAATATGGTTTCCGAATTGAAACGCTCTATTTTGTACGCTCTGCCTCGTTATGGCAATGATCCAACTGATGAGGCGGTACGCGTTGCAGTAAAAGATTCTCTTGAAGTGGAGGCACCAATTTCCTTTTCGGGTTTTTCTGAACACCAGCCATGGCGGACCATAGAATATCAGACGAATGGTGAACGTATTATCTATATTGCTGGCAAAATGGAAAGCGTGCTTGAGCTTTGCGCGATGACCAAAAATCAGAAAATTAACCACTTGATTCGAGAAGCGGCAGAAGAAGGCAAGCGTATTGTGGCTTATGCAAGGTCAGTGAACTCGAAAGAGCTGCAATGTTCACTTCTTGCGCTGGCTGTTCTTTCCGATCCGATTCGTGATGGTGTTGCCCAAACGATTGCGATCCTCGATGATGCTGAAATCAAGACATTTATGGTAACAGGTGATTATCCAGCAACAACGCGAGCTATTGCGATGCAACTTCATATAACAACCGAGATTATAACGGGCAGTGAATTGGAAAAAATGGGAGATTCGGAACTTGAAACGACGCTCAAAGATACAAATATTTTTGCTCGAATTGTGCCGCTACAGAAACTTCGTATTGTTGAAGCGCTTAAGCGGAATGGCGAAATAGTCGCAGTTATTGGTGACGGTGTAAATGATGCTCCATCGCTTAAAGCGGCACATGTTGGCATCGCTATGGGAGAAACTGGTACTGATCTTGCCAAAGAGACGGCAGATCTTGTGTTGGTAGATGATAATTATACACATATAGCCGATGCAATCAGGATATCGCGGGCTGCTTTAGACAATTTCCGTAAAGGGTTGACCTATTACTTAACGGCCAAGTGTATTTTGGTCGTTATTTTTCTTAATTCACTTATATTCGGTATCCCATTTCCATTTGCACCTATTCACATTATTTTGACTGAACTTTTAATGGATTTAGCATCATCGACTATTTTTGTAACGGAAGCTGCTGAGCCCGATGTTCTCAAGCGTGGCGTTCGTGCATTTAAAAATTTTTTGGGAAAACAACTCATATGTGCAGTTATTCGCAACGGTGCGGCCTTAGCTATAGGCATTAGTGTTCTTTATGTAGCGGTTTACTTTAAAACAGGTAATGTTGTGTTAGCCCAGACTACGGCGTTTGTCACGTGGCTTCTAGGGCATGTTGCACTCGCGCTCAATTTGAAACAGGAACAACTATTGCTTTTTAAACAAGGGTTGTTTGCAAATCGTTTTGGAGCGGGGTGGCTTTTTGGCATAATTTTCATTTCGGTTGTCATAACGTCTGTACCTGCGCTTCACGTGTATTTTAAAACTTCGGCACTCAGCATAGGTTTGTGGCTTGCGATAATCACGGTGGCGATTTCTTCAACATTCTGGATTGAAGTTGCAAAGTTAGTGAGGTTTAAAAGAGCACAGCTATAGAACTTTGCAAGAACAGCAGGAGTGTAATCAAGTGGCCGAATAATTTTCTAGGGCTGCTTTAAGCTCCTGTAGCTCCTGAATGCGTATTGAAGCTTTACCACGTAATGGAGTGTGTAATACGTATACTTTTGTTGTACTTATTTCTTGTTGCCAACCATACGATACTTCACGATCATGGGAAAATTTTTGATACGTTATCTTTCCAATAAATGCAATAATTTTAGGGTTGTATTTTTGGATGATCTCATTTATGCGTTGTATTCCTTTATCTTCTTCTCCAGCTTTTAATTCAGAAATGTTTCGTGTGGGCCGATCGACAAGATTAATGAAACTGAAATGATAGTGTTGAAGGAATACTTTTTTATAAAATTTTTGCAAATTACGATCATTTTTTAAGGTGTCACGAGATTCTCTGATAAGATGCGCATCACTTAGAAGATACCAAAACATTTTATTGTTCGAAAAAGGAACACCACGGGCATTAGACCCATGATGGGGGTTAATACCAACAAAAAGGATATTGATGTTGTTATGGGATACATAGTAAGTAATGTGATAATCGGTAGGGTATTTAGTGATATGTTGTATCATTGGCTCAATGATGTATAGAGTTGAACATATTAGAACATTGATTTGAGCACGATTGCATTATTGAACTTTGGATCTCGAGCGGCATATACGAGGGTAACAGTCCCATATTGCTGTTCAAGAAATTTGATACATGGTTCTAGTATAGAAAATTTATTGCTGAGTTCATCAGCATAACGTTTTTTGAATTCTGGCCAACGCTCTTCTAGATGGTTAAACCATTTTCGCAATTCAGTGGACGGGGCAATATCCTTGATCCAAAGGTCAATTTTTGCTTTTTCTTTAGAAAGGCCGCGCGGCCATAAACGGTCTACAAGAATCCGGATACCGTCATGCTTATTGGGTGTATCATAGGCGTGTTTTATAGTGATCATAGTTTCCTCGTTTTTTCATGGTACCGCATTGCGACATATCAATAATTAATTTGTTTGCGAATTTCACCCAAAAAATCGGCTAAGTCATTATTATTCAAGAATTTTTTGTGTTTCATGTTGCTAAAACCATAAAATAATTCTTCGGGTGATGCTCCTTCTTCAATGCCGAATAGTGCTTCAAGGCTCGAGAAATCAAGTTGATTCTCCTGTATTATTTTCATGAATCTATTTTGTAAAACAATATTCTGAGATAAAGGAGTTGAAAATATTTCTTTGATGTGGGATTTGGTTATATTGCCTCGTTTGAAATGTTGGGGCTTTGCTGTAAATCGTCCTTGTTCATAGCCTATGTTAATCGCTATCTCTTTATATGATCCAGGTGTGAATTCGAATACTTGTGAATGCCTACGAGGATCTTTTACTAATTCTTTAAATGGTAATGGTTGAACTCTTTTAATTTTGAGTCTAAATGGCGGCTGTATACTGTGCTCTTGCTTTACGAAGCGGACAGCACCGCCCTTATGTAAAAACAGCCATCCATCCGGCGATGGTTTTTGTTGAATGTCGTCACGTACAAATTGTTCGTGTTGCGAGATACCATTTTTGGTGATTCGGATAAGTAAATCTTGATCCGTCTTATTATAAAACTGGGGGGATTGTATACAGAAAATATGCAAGGTGGCTATGAGCGGTGCTAAGAAGCTGCAATAAAGATATCTCTTCATAGTTGGTTCCTTATAAAGA